>JBGSIV010000310.1:0-1924 GCA_041742355.1 Candidatus Zixiibacteriota bacterium | reverse complement strand
CTCCCGGTTGAAGTCGACCGCTACATGTAAACCATCCAGAATCTTCTGAAAGATGAACTCTTCGGATCTTGGATCGGACGCAAAGGCCTTGAACCATGCTTCAAATTTATTGAAACGGATCAGATGTAATCCAGGTTGTATCAAGAGGCGCAAGAGGCGTGAAGTGAATCGGTTCGGATCTCCGAGGTTGATACTCACTGTCTTGTCAGTCGTTGACAGACTGAAGAGGGTATTGGATTGACGTATCTGCCCTTCTGGGTTTGTGCGGTCCTTAGCAGACTCGTTCACAACCAATCTCCTTTCGCTGGAAGACGAGGGACGAACCATAGTTTCCACTCGCGCTTTCTTGTTCCTACCTCGGCTCTCGAAGTCCGGGCCATCCCACACCTTGCGGCCTCACCACATCTGTCCGGCCCGCACAGGGCCACAACTCTCATTCGTCACACTGTTGCCAGGAGTGTTTGGCTGGGGGCCATTATGCCAGAACCGGGCAGGGGAGGCAAGGGAAGAGGGCGGTTGCCCTTGGATTGACCATGTGCCATTGAAACCTGGATTCCCGCCTTCGCGGGAATGACACGCGCACGGGGTCTTCGCGTGCGGTTCGCGTATTTCACAGTTCACATGTTCTCTGTCCGCTCCGCGCTTGATGGTTGCTGTCTGTCGTGCTACACTTTGTGCCGACATAGAGAGAGTCAGGAACCCACAGTTGCTGTCAGTTGGGGATTGAGAAATGAAACATCTCGCACGAGTAGTGAAGTGTGTATTTGCTGGATTCTGTCTGCTGGTGCTTGCCGACGATAGTGTCGCCCGTGCTGCGCAGAAGGCGACCGTCGATACGTCCGCGTGGCTGCGGTACGAGATGCCGGATATCCGCAAGCTCAAAGACACCGCGCTGGACATGTCGTTCCTGCTGGAGGCGCCGGCGGGCAAGCACGGATTCCTGACCGTCAAGGAGGACAAGTTCTTCTTCGAGGACGGCACCGAGGCCCACTTCTGGGGCGGCAACCTCTTCGCGGAGGCGAACTTCCCCACCCACAGCCAGGCGGAGTCGCTGGCCCAGCGGATCGCGATGACCGGCGCCAACCTCGTCCGCATGCACCACCGGGACGTTGTGGCCCCCTGGACCGACTTCATCGTTCGCCGGAACCTCTTCGGCGGCCAGAGCCCCGAGACCACGCGCGTGCTCGACAAGGAGATGCTCGACCGCTTCGATTACCTCGTGCACTGTTTCAAGAAGCGCGGCATCTACATCTTTCTCAGCCACCTGTCCAGCCGTAAGATCATGCCTGCCGACGGCATCCCCCAGCCGACGGACTCGCTCGACGACATCTACGCCGGCCTCAAGATCGAGGGCGAGTTCGATGACTTCCTCATCCGGCTCCAGCAGGCCTACCTTGACAAGCTCCTGACGCACAAGAATCCCTACACTCATCTGTCGCTGGCCGAAGATCCCGTGCTCGCGATGACCGAGGTGATCAACGAGGACTCGCTGCTGTTCCTGGGCGCCGGGCCGAACTTCAGCACGAACTCGGACTACTACAAGCGGATGCTGCAAGGGCAGTTCAACGCCTGGCTCCTCCGCAAGTACAAGGCGCGAGCGGCGCTGGCCAAGGCCTGGCAGCCGGCCGATGGCAAGGGCAGGGGACTGGGCGATGAGGAAGACCCCGAAAAGGGCAATGTCGCGTTCAACTACCGCTTCACGTACGATTCCCGAGCCCGGCACGATCCCGCCTGGAGCCGGCAGCGCAATCTGGACATGTACGCGTTCCTGTACGACACGCAGGCGGCCTATTGCGACCGCATGTACGGGTTCCTGCGAGCCCTCCGCGTCAAGTGCCCCATCGCCGGAAGCAATCACTGGATTTCCGACGTTGCCGATCTGCATCTCAATGCGGATTTCGATTACGTGGACCGGCACGAGTAC
>JBGSIV010000309.1:0-7915 GCA_041742355.1 Candidatus Zixiibacteriota bacterium | reverse complement strand
AAAGCGGGGAGGGAGAAGAGATCCCAATCGCGGGGGCCGCCGAGTTGCGGATTGAAAATGAAGATAAACAGCCCCGAGGACACCCCAAGCAGGATCGCCAGCATCGCCGAAGGCGACAGCGAAGGCCGCTGGATTCTCAGGGCATTGACCAGGACAGGAGCAAGCACGAGGGCGGGCAGCGCCGACAGCAGGAGCCAGTTGGCTATTATCGCGAGGTGGCCGGGGGAAAAGATGCCGTGGGACTGCGCGGCGGTTCCGATTATCGGCAGGATATTTCGATCGAGAAGGTCGACCCCAACCATGGATCCTGCGATACCCGCGGCAAATCCGCCGAACGTGAGGACAATCAGTGCTGTCAGCATTTTTGGCGAAACGGAGCGCTCGATCGTGCCCTCTCCCTTTCGGGTCGTCAGCAAAATCAGCAGGAGGACCGGGAAGAAGAGAATCCCGGCGATCAGATGCGTGCAGGCCGCCAAAAGGTAAAGTAAGATAAAGGGCCTGGGGGAGCTGCGGCGGTCGAGTATGTTCAGGCCGGAGTGGATCAAGTACGGGAAGAGGGCGGCGACGATGGCGTAGCTTTCGACATAGCCGAAAAACAAAACCATCAGCCCCGATGAAACCATGAGCAGAAAAGCCCCGGCTGCCTGCGACGGATACAGGTAGCGCGCAAGCCGCAGCAGGCCACAGAGGAAGACGATCCCCGCGGCGGCGGCGGTGGCCCAATAGGTCGCGGAGACATCGAAACCGAGCGGATCGAAGATGAACCGGAAAAGCGCGGCGTGCAAAAGGAAGTCGAGCATTTCGCTCGGGTAAAACCAGGCGCCGTCGAGGATTTCATTCGTGCGCAACACACCGTCGCCCAGCAGTGGCAGTGAAGCACGAAACCAGACAAAGAGCAGTCCGAGGACGAGCGAAATGACACCGGCGGCGGCATAGGCGTGTGCCGCCCGGCGGGGAAACCCGGCGAGCGCTGCTTCGAGCGAAATACCTAGGGATCGGGAGATCGACGGAACCAGCAGGAGACCGGCAAATCCAATGGAAAGCCAAACCCACGGGGCAGGGAGAAACTTGAAGAGGTTAAAGCCCCACAGCGATGGTATGCCGACCAGGTTGGCCACGGCGAATACGGCCACGATGAGGAAAGTCACTGCGGTAAGGATGCGTTGCATGGAGGATGCTCCCCTGAAAGGCTCGTTGCAGAATTGCGGGTATCATAGTCCAATATTACGGCCGCTTCGGTAAGTTGTTGCGGATGATGCCGTACAGGCAGGAATTGCGTCAGGCGTGCTCTTGTCAAAGCGCCGGGCATACCCGGTTAAAGTCATGGGTGACGTCTTCTGACGCCGACTTGGGAATTGAACAGGCTGCGGAGCTAACAGGGGAGGCGGCAGGCGTAAATTGGCCCGGTTGCGTGTGTAACCGGGCCGCTTCGCATGGTATGGTTCGTGCTGTCTGGCCAGTGAGGAGATTGAAGAGGCGTCGGCGTTGCACCGCCCGCCCCGAATATCGGCACAGGTAATACGGCGGAATCGGCCCGAACTGCGTTAGAAATGCTGCTCGGTGCGGGCGATTATTTCATCCTGCAACTCCGTCCCGAGATCGACGAAGTAGTCGCTGTAGCCCGCGACGCGGACAATCAGGCTCCGGTATTCCTCCGGATGGGCCTGCGCCTCGCGCAAAGTGTCGGCGCTGACGACGTTGAACTGGATATGGTGGCCATCCATGCGGAAGTAGGCCCGGATCAGGTGAATCAGGTTGTCGATTCCGGCCTGATCGGACAGCAGTTGCGGCGTGAACTTCTGGTTCAACAGCGTACCGCCGGTGCGGATGTGGTCGAGCTTTGCGGCCGACTTCAGCACGGCGGTCGGACCAAGGCGATCCGCCCCCTGCACGGGGGAAATGCCCTCGGACAGCGGCTTGCTGGCCCTGCGGCCATCGGGCAACGCGCCGATCACGCTGCCGAAATAAACATGACAGGTGGTCGGCAGCAGGTTGATGCGGAAATGCCCGCCCCGGGTGTTCGGACGGCCGTCGATCGCGGCAAAATACGCCTCGAAAATGCGCCGGGCGATATCGTCGGCGTAGTCGTCGTCGTTGCCATACTTCGGGGTCGCGTCGAACAGGTCGGCGCGGAAACCGTCATGCCGGTCAAAATTGTCGCGGAGAATCGCAAGGAAGTCGGGCATCGAGATGTGGGCCTTGTCGAACACATGATACTTGAGCGCCGCGAACGAATCGGTGAGAGAGCCGATACCGACACCCTGGATATACGACGAGTTGTAGCGCGCGCCGCCGTCGTTGTAATCGCGGCCGTTCGCGATGCAATCATCGACAAGGACCGAGAGGAAGGGGGCGGGGAGATGTTCGGCCCAGAGGCGCTCGATAATGCAATTCCCCTCGATCTTGATATCGATAAAATGGTGGAGCTGCTTCTCGAACGCGGCGAAGAGCTCATCGAAACTCGCGAACGAACCCGTATCGCCCGAGGCGCAGCCGATCCGCTTGCCGGTCCGCGGGTCGACTCCGTCGTGCAGCGTGATTTCGAGCACCTTCGGCAGGTTGAAATAGCCGGTGAGGATGTAGGCCTCCTTGCCGAACGCGCCGGTTTCGACACAACCGCTGGCGCCGCCGCAGCGGGCATCGACCACCGATTTCCCCTGCCGGATCAACTCCTGAATGATGGCGTCGGTGTTGAACAGCGACGGCTGGCCATAGCCGGTCTTGATGATATCAAGTGCGCGGCGAATCATCCGATCGGGATTCTTCTTGCTGATCTGCACCATCGAACTCGGCTGCAGCAGGCGCATCTCCTCGATGACATCGAGGATGAGGTAGGTCAGTTCATTCGAAGCATCCTCGCCGGTCGGCGTGACGCCGCCGAGGTTGATCAGGCAGAAATCGGTGTAGGTAGCCGACTCCTGAGCGGTGACGCCGACTTTGGGCGGCGCGGGCTGATTGTTGAATTTCACCCAGAAACACTGGAGGAGCTCGCGGGCCTCTTCCTCGGTGAGCGTGCCGTCGGCGAGATCCCGGCGGTAGAACGGCAGGAGGTGCTGATCGAGGCGGCCGGGGTTGAACGAATCCCACGTGTTCAATTCGGTGATCACGCCGAGGTGCACAAACCAGTAGCACTGGAGGGCTTCCCGGAAGGTCCGCGGCGCATGGGCCGGGACATGAGTGCAGATCGCCGCCATGCGCTGCAACTCGGCGCGACGGTCGGGATCCGATTCACTCTGCGCAAGCTCGGTCAAATACGCCGCGTGGCGCTGCGCGAGGGTAATGACCGCCTCACAGGCAATTGACATGGCGCGCAACTCCTCGCGCTTGTGCAGCGCCTCGGGGTCGCGATGGAAATCGAGCGCGGCGATCGCCGACGCAATATCGTGCTGGAAATCGCGCAGCCCCTTGCGGTAGATCTTGTCGTCGAGGACCGTGTGGCCGGGGGCGCGCTGTTCCTGAAATTCGGTGAAAACGCCGGCCTCGTACGCATCAATCCAGCCGGAAGACATCTCGGCAAAGAGCCGATCGCGCAGGGAACGCCCGCTCCAGAACGGAATAACCGTGTCGCGTTGAATTTGTCGTTCTTCATCGCCGACGCGGAACCAGACCTTCTCCCGCGTATCGAGAACATCGAAATCGGCCGGCGTATGTGTGCAGATTTCCGGATAGGTGGGCGTCGCTTTAGGGGCGGGCCCGCGTTCGCCGACAATAAGCTCGCCCGGATTGATACAGATGGCCTTGCGGGCCATGATGTGGTGCAGGGCCATCGCGCGCGCCTCGGGAATCGACACGCGGTCGGCCTGGCCGGTCCGGTAAAACTCGGTGAGCAGGCGGGCGCGTTCCAGAGAAATGCGCGGCGTGGCCTCGAGACTTTGCTGACGAAGCGTGCAGACACGGGTATTCACAGGGTCATCCTCCTATCCGGACAGAGAAGCCGTGCGACGTGAGGCGCAGGCTGACGGCGGCCAGGGCCCGGTCGGACTGCGGCGACCAGTCATGTTCGGGGCGGTTCAAGTGGTAGCGGCGGGCTTTATCGACACCGAGCTTGTTGTAGGGGAGTAGGGCGATCAGCTTGAATCGAGGCATCGTCTGGAGCAGCGCCGCAACCGCCTCGAGGTTGTCGTCGGTGTCGGTGATACCGGGAATGAGCGGGAGGCGGATCATCACCTCGGCCCCGGATTCGTGGAGGCGGCGCAGGTTCGCATGGACGAGCTCATTCGAGACGCCGGTGTACCGACGGTGCGCAGCGTCGTCGATCGGTTTAAGGTCATAGAGCCACAGATCGGTCAGTGCGACTATCGGCTCGACCGACTCCCACGGGGCATAGCCGCAGGTATCGACCGCAGTGTGAATGCCGAGGAGCCGGCAATGGCGCAAGAGGGCGGCGAGGAAAGCCGGTTGCAGGAGCGGTTCGCCGCCGGAGAACGTGACGCCGCCGCCGGACTGATCGTAGAATATTTCATCGCGGCGGATCTGCTCGATGATGCTGTCGACCGTCACCGTGCAGCCGAGTGTCCGGGGCCGTTCGTCGCGGCCAGGGTGCACCGGCTCGGGACCGCCCAGGCGGCTCTCGGGGTTGTGGCACCAGGCGCAGTCGAGAGGACAACCCTTGAAGAAGACCGTAGTGCGGATGCCGGGGCCGTCGTGAATGGCGTACTGCTTCAAGTCAAAGATCGTGCCAACCGGGCCGGCTGACTTCGTGGCTGCTGCAAGGCGCGAAGGTAGAGGCATAAAGGCAAAATACGACAACTCGAGGGTGTTTTCCAGCGGAAATTGGAGCGCCGAGGTCCCCCCGCCCGGAGGGAGGGACATCGGCGCCGACGAACGGCACGCGCGGTCGTGTTATCCACCCTGGCTGGGCAGGTCAATACCCCCTCTGCCTCAGACAGGAGTAATCGCATGGTCACTGGATAATCCGGGCACCGCGGCAATTCATGGAGCGGCTGCGAACCGTCGGTGCGGCTCCTCCTCGATGATGTTTCCGGCGAGGTGGCTGACCGGTTCGCGGCGGGTCTTCTTGCGCGAAAGGGGCGACCTCGGGGTCCGCAATCCCCACAGGAAAAGCACCCCGCCCCCCCCGGCGGCCACGACCATACCCACCGTGACCAGGCTGAGCACGACTTCTCCGCTCGTCATGCCCCGGAAGTCGACGGCCGCGGGGATAACGACCGCGATACCGGTCGCGGCGGCCACGGTGTTGGCCAGCCAGTGGGTGTAGGTGACACCGACAGCGATCCAGAACGCCACCTGCATCCCGGTGGGGGAGAGGTTGACATTCGGCCAGAGCAGGCCAACGCCGGCCAAAAAGATTCCGCTCGTGACAAGTTCGACATACCGGGACAGGGGGAGGGAACTGTCGTTGATGAGGGGCATGGCGAAGCCCGAAAGTAATCCGAACAGGAACGGGAGCACCCCCGCCTGCAAAAGACGACGGCCCAGATCCAGCCGAAGGGTGGTCGTATCCATTCCGCCTCCTTGCGAACGATTGGCGATTTATGGTGAAGCCGGGTGCGGCCGCCTGATGGAAAAGCAGTCAATGGCCGCGCCCCGGGAGTGTGGCACAGCTGATGCCGCAGTATAATGCGTGCGAACGTTGCGTTGCAAGTGCAGTTTTTGCACAATCGCCGCGTGTGACGCCGTCGGCGGGAAAGAGACCGCGCGATGCGAAGCACCGTCTTGACGAACGGCCGGCGACGGCGTACCGTGAGGCATGGAACCAACCTTCCGGTACGCCTGTTGTGAAGAATCAAGGGGCGCCACGGGCTCCGGAGCGGAGGTGTGCCCGCGGCGTCCTCCCGGCAGTCACATCCCGATTCAGCAGGCGATCCTCGGCATTCCTCACATCGGGCGTTGCGGCGGGGTGCGTGGGCGGCTGACGGCTGCGGCGAATCGAATGTCCGGCGAGATTTCGTTGCGGCTGCGGCGGGGCAGTCCGACAGGAAGGAAACGAAGAGGCAGGAACCGATGACGCACTCCCAACGCAACGCGGGGCTGATATTCTTCGCGGTGGTTCTGATTCGCCTGGTGTTCCACTGGATCACCGGCTTCGTGGCGGATGATGCCTTCATCACCTTTCGCTACGCCGAGAATATCGCCGCCGGGCATGGCTTTGTCTACAACGAGGGGGAGCGCGTGCTCGGGACGGCAACCCCGCTGTTCACCCTCATCCTCAGCCTGTTTGCCTTTGTGCGGCTCGGAGCCGGGTGGGGTGCGCTCCTCGTGTCGGTGGTGTCGTCGGGACTGACTGCTGCGATCCTCTACCGCTATGCCGAGCGGCTCCGCTTCGGGAGCCTGTGGGCGATTCCCGTCGCGCTCTACGCCATGTGGCCGCAGGCCATGATTAGCGAGACGAGCGGGACGGAAACGGCGTTCTACACGTTTCTCCTCACGGCCTCGTTCTACAACCTGCAGGCGCGACGGCCATACTACGCGCTCGCGGCCGCGACCCTCGCGACCGTGACCCGGCCGGAGGGAGCGCTGGCGCTCGCACTCGTCCTGCTGGCATCGTTGTGGCGCTACCGGGATCGCTGGTTGTCGCTCGTACTGGTGCCGGCGGCGATTCTGGTGCCTTGGGTGCTGTTCGCCAACTGGTACTTCGGGTCACCCATACCCCACACGATCCCGGCGGGGCTGGCGCTCTACGGCCGGACTGGGGCGGACACGCCGTTCGCGCGGCTGGACTATGCGCTGGGATTATCTCAGGGCTACGGCTGGGTGCTCGTGGCGTTGGTTCTGCCCGGAGTCTGGTGGCTCTGGCGGACGCAACGGACCGGGCTGATCCTGCTGGCATGGCTGGCCGGGATGGCGGTAATCTTCGCGTTCAGCGAGCTAGAAATGATCTTCTGGTATGTCACACCGCTGCTGCCGGTGCTGTTTCTGGTTGCTTCGGCAGCCGCGGTGGCGCTGTTCGACGCCGTCGACTGGCTGCACGTGCGCCAGGCAAACCTCGTACCGCCGGTGTCGCTGGCGATTGTCGTCCTGCTGGGGGTGATCAATTTCGGCAACCTCCAGGTCTACCAGGATAAGCAGGCGAAGCTGACCGACGCGAATGAGGCGATCGGGTACTACCTGCGCGCGCACACAAAAGAAGAAGCGCTGGTGGCGGCGGAGGATATCGGCTACATCGGGGCCTTTTCCCGGCGGCATATTCTCGACCGCGACGGCCTGGTCTCGCCACAGGCCGTGCCGTACAACGCCGCGGGGGCATATGGGCAGCTGATCTACGATTTCGAGCCGGATGTCGTGGTGGCGTCGACACAGAGCCCGATCAGCGGATTCATCGAGGACTCGCTCTTCACCGCACGTTACGAGAAGCGCCGGAGTTTTTATTTTGGGCCATCGAGCAGCTACCTGGTGTTTCACCGAAAGGGGGAAACCCAGGCGCTCACCCCGTGATTTTCCTTTACAAAAGGGACTTGATGGTGTTATTTTGGCAACCTTACCGGAAGGCCGTTCAGGCCTGCGGCCCCGCGTTAACGCAGGGGGCCGAACAGCCGATAGATAGTATGGAATTGTCGGACAAGTAGAAGGGACTTACAGATATGCGATTTCTGGTAACCGGCGGTGCCGGATTCATCGGATCTAACCTCGCGGAAGCGCTGGTCGCGGACGGCAACGACGTCCGTATTCTCGATAACTTCTCATCGGGTCGCTGGGAAAACCTGGCCGGAATGCCGGACAAGGTCGAGGTGATCGACGGAGACATTCGCGACTACTGGACCGTGGTGCAGGCGGTCAAGGGAATCGACTACGTCCTCCACCAGGCGGCGTTGCCCTCGGTACCGCGGTCGATCAAAAACCCCCTGACCTCCAACGACGTGAACATCTCCGGCACGCTCAACGTGCTGGAGGCGGCGAAAAACGCCGGCGTGAAAAAGTTCGTCATGGCCTCGTCCTCGTCGGTCTACGGCGAGTC
>JBGSIV010000308.1:0-22398 GCA_041742355.1 Candidatus Zixiibacteriota bacterium | reverse complement strand
CATAACCATCCTTCGGCTACGGTCCGCCGAGGCGACCGGCCCGGCCGGACCGTCCCGCTTCCTCGTGCCGGCCGCCGCCGCCCTTGTGGCCGGGATCCTCTTCACGATATTCCGGACCGAAACGCATTTCCTCGGCGACGGCTACACGGGGCTGAGTCTGCTGGCGGCGGACCGGCCGCTCGTCAAGACGCGGGAAATCGGCGAATCGCTCCTGCATATCTGGGTGAAGAATCTCGTCGGCTCTGGCGGTGAAACAGCCGCGCTCACCAGTTTTCGCATCCTCTCGATCGGCGCGGGAGTCCTGTTCGTCGCGGCGGTATTCGAAGCCTCCCGCCGTTTCTTCGACCGGTGGGCCGACCGCCTGCTCTTCGCACTCGCCCTCTGCTCGGGCGGCTACATGGTCCTGTTCTTCGGCTACGTCGAGAACTACTCCCTCTTCAACCTCTCGGTGGGGTTGTTCGTGCTGGTCGGAATCGCCGCCTCGCGGTGCCTGATCTCTCGCTATTGGATACTGCTACCCTTGTGCTTGGCTGTGGTCATGCACATCCTCGGGGTGACGCTGATCCCGGCGGCGGCCTACCTGCTCCTGACGCCCACCCGCCTGGGAAGGCGGGTTGCCCAAATCCCGTTGCGGGCGAAACTGATCGGCCTCGCAGTGCTTTTCGCGGCAGGCCTCTGGGCCATTACGGTCTTCGAAGAACGCAGCCTGTTCTTCAAATTCGCGCTGCTGCCGCTCGTCGCGGATCGCTGGACGGTCGATGACTACACGCTCTTTGCGCCGGCCCACCTGATCGACCTGCTGAATCTGCTCATCCTGTTGGTGCCGGGGCTGGGCATTGCGGCCGCAGTCTGGCTGGCCGCCGGGCGGAAGGCGGTGTGGAAAGATGCGGCCGTCAAGTTCCTCGCGGTCACGACCGCCGCAATCGTGGCGGCGATCTTCCTGTTCGATCCGAAACTGGGAATGGGGCGTGACTGGGATTTGTTCGCATTCGTCGGCCTGCCGCTGGCCGCGTTGGTGGCGCTGGTGATCCTTGGTCTCGAACTCCCGCGGCAACGTATGGTGCAGGCCCTCATCGCCCTCGTTGTCCTTGGCCTGTTCTCGGTGGCTGGGCGGTTGACAATCCATAATACGCCCGATGCCGGTGTGGCGCAGTTTGCCAACTTCCTCAAGCTCGACTTCGGGCGCGGTGTCAATGCCCAGGTGATCCTGATGAGCTACTACGATAAACGCGGTGACACGGCCACCGGGGATAGCATCTACGCGCAGTGGTTCCGCGATTTCCCCGAGTCCAAGTTGATCCAGGACGCCCGGACGATGAAAGAAACCGGTCACCGGGCGGAGGCGAAAGAGATGTTCTACCGCGTCATCGAGATGAACCCGCGTCTTGCCGGAAGCTGGAGCAATCTGGGGGAGATGTACCTGGCGGACAAGCAGTACGACTCGGCGCTGGTCCACCTCCAGACGGCCCTCGGCCTCAATCCCTACGAGGCTTCGGCGCGGGCCAACCTCGGTCTCCTATACTTCGACCGGGGTGACTTTGACCGCGCAATCGATAACCTCGAGGAGGCCCTCTCCATAGAGCCGAATCAGGCCGCCATCTCCTATAACCTTGCCCACGTCTATCGGGTTGTCAAGCGCATGGACATGTTCGAGAAGTACCTCCGCCAATGCACGGAACTGCCCGGCGCCCCCCTCTCGGCTCTCCAGCTTCTGGGAGACTACTACCTGAGCCGGCAGCGATTTGCGGAAGCGGCCGAGGTCTTCCGGAACGCCCTTCTGAAGGGTTTCCCCGAAGAAGCGGTGGCTGAGCGGGTAACGCTGTTTCCTCAGCTGGCGCAGTATATCCGGTCGGCCGCCTCTCCCAAAACCGATTGACCCGGCGCAATCAACTCGCTACCTTACGCGCCTATGACCAACCAAGGCAATCACACCCGCACGGAAAAACTGCTCCTCGAAGCGGCCCGGATTTTCAACAGCACACTCGAGTACGAAAAGCTCATCGAAGAAGTCCTCTGTCTTGTCAACACCGCCCTCTCTAGTGAAGCCGCCCTCCTCTTCCGGGTCGATCACGACCGCACCGATATCCGCATCCGCATGGTGCGTGGGGCCGACTGCAAAATGCTCGTCTTCCAACGGGAATTCGGCGCCGGCTTGCTCGGCTGGGTGGCCCGCCACCGCGAACCGGAACTGGTCCTCGATGCCTCGTGCGACCCCCGCATCGATCCGGCCATCGAGGAACACTTCGGCGACAAAATCCGATCCGTCGTCTCCGTCCCCCTCATCGGCCGGGGCCAGATGGTTGGGGTGGTTGAGGCGATCAACAAGACCGACGGCATCTTCACCGAAGCTGACCTTGACATTCTGGTCGGCCTGGCCAACCAGATTGCTGTGGCGATCGACAACGCCCACCTCTACCGGGTGGCGAAGCGGGAGGCGCTGGAGAAGCAGCTGCTGTTCGAGATCGGGAAAAAGCTCTCCAGCCTGATCGGTCAGCGCGAAGTCCTGTGCGAAATCCTGCACTCGCTCAAACAGGCGGTCCAATACGATGCCGGCGGCGTGTTCGTTATTGACAAATCCAACGAGGAGATCGGCGAAGTTTATACCGAGGGGTATGTCGAGGAAGGATCGGATGAACGCGTTAAGCTGAAGATCGGTCAGGGGTTGATCGGCCACGTCGCCTCGACCGGCGAGCCGGCCATCGTCTCCGACGTTTCGTCCGACCGCCGCTATGTCAGCGCGCGGAAATCGACCAAAAGCGAAATTGTCGTGCCGATGGTGCTGAACAATCGCGTCATCGGCGTGTTAAACCTTGAAAGCGACACCATCGGGGCCTACAAGCCGGAGAACCTCTCGCTCCTGCAGGCCTTCGCGGCCCAGGCCGCCGTATCGCTCGACCGGGCGCGCCTTCACGATGAACTCCTCGCCAGCCGGCGCATCGAAGAGCAGCTCAATATCGCCCGTGAAATTCAGCAGACGTTTCTCCCCGAAGAAGACCCGGCGGTACCCGGATACGACATCTCGGGCCGCAACATGCCCTCCGGCCAGGTCGGCGGCGACTACTACGACTTCATCGAGATCGTCGACTACCAGACCGGTATCGCGATCGCCGATGTCTCCGGGAAAGGCATCCCCGCGGCCCTCATCATGGCTCTCTTCCGCGCCTCGCTGATCGCGGAAATTCGCAACAACTACTCGATCCGCACCATCGCCTCGAAAGTCAACAATCTCGTGTTTGAGTCGGTCAAGGCGGGAAGTTTCGTCACCGGCGTTTACGGCGTCCTCGACTCGCGCAACCACATCTTTACCTTCACCAACTGCGGGCACAACCTGCCGTTCCTGCTGCGGGCCAACGGAACCGTCGAGTATCTCAAAGAGGGGGGCCAGGTGCTCGGCGTCGCGCCCAACGCGCAGTACGAAGAACGGCCGATCTGGATCGGCGCCGGCGACACGATCGTGCTCTACACCGACGGCGTGACCGAAGTTTTCGATGACGACGGGCGCGAGTATGGTCTCGACCGGCTGGTGGGACTCGTGCGCGCCAACCAGGGGAGATCATCCCAGGAGCTGGTCGATATCATCCACGATGCCGTCTCGAAATGGGCGGGATCGCGGCCCATCCCCGATGACTTCACCATGGTCGTCATGAAGCGCCGCCCGTAATGTTTTCCCTTTCACCGGGGTTCTTCTCCGCGTATCTTTAGGTACGGAAATTCCTTTGTTAGTACCGGGACTTGTTAAGGAGGAGCATATGAAATGGTTAACTCCGTTCGCACTGCTGCTGGCGTTTGGATTGTTTGCGGGATGTGGTGATGACGACGATAACGGCACCGGCGACGATAATCCGACCGCGCCGCGGGTAGTCGCAGAGATTGTAGGGGAACCGCCGCCGCTCGATGATGCCGATGCGGATGTCTGGGCCGGAATAGATTCGACAACCGTGGCAGTCGCCGGTACGAACCTGCCGAAACTCGGCGTCCCCAAAGCATCGGCGACACCGACGACCATGCAGGTTCAGGCGCTGATCAGCGGCACGGACCTCTACCTGCGGGTGCAGTGGGCCGACCCGACCAACGACGCCTACCCCGGACACTATACCGTCAGCGTCGTGGGCCCGCCCCTTGCCTTTGAACGCAACACGCTGGCCGAAGAGGATCAGCTCTATGTGATGTTCCAGGATCCTCTCACCGATGACTACGACGTGTGGAACTGGCAGGCATTGCGCACGGGGGGTTCAATGGTCGCGCGGGGGATGGTCTACGATGGAACTGAGCTGATCACCGATTCCAATGCCACCGCCACACTGCCTGCCGCCATCGAAAATCGCGAACTCAATCTCGCGATCCCACAGTATCTTCCGAAGGATTCCTCCGAATTTCAGGGAGCGGTTCTTTCACAGCAGGATGCCGTGCCCCGAGTCGATCTCGTGAACTCGACCGGGTGGACAGTCGGTGACACCATCCCCGGATGGTTGGTCGACACTGCATTGGTCGGCTCATCGCACACCGACGAGCAGCGCGGCAGTGTCTGGGATGTTCGGACTATCTCCGTGTACGACGATGCCGCCAGTGAATACCGGGTCGTTTTCCGCGGGCCCATCGCTTCACAGTATGATGACGATATCGATCTCGCTGCGCTGGATTCGCTGCAGGTGATGATCGGCGTGTTTGACAATCAGAACGATTTCAACCTCGGCGGGACCAGCCGGGCGTTCAGCCAGAAGTTCTGGCTGATTCTCCCGCCCGATTGAGGTCACCCATAGACCGTATTCGGCGGCCGGATTCCCTGCGGAATCCGGCCGTTGTCGTTACGCCCGGTTGTTTTCCGCTTGTACGTTTTTTCACAATCTCCTATATTGAGTCTGGCGAAAAGTAGGACTAATTCTGTGGAGGTTTCATGGCGCTCAAGACCTACGATCAGTACATCGCATCGCTGAAGAAGATGCGTCCGAACATATACAAGTTCGACGAACTCATTACCGATGTCACCACCCACCCTGCGACAAAACGCACCGTCGAAGGGCACGGTTGGACCTTTAAGGCTTCCGCTGACCCGGAGCTCAAATCGAAAGTCACGGCCGTTTCTCACCTCACCGGCGAGCCGATCAGCCGGTACCTCTCGATTATTCAGAGTGCTGAGGACATGTACGCCAACTCGGCGATGAAACGGCTCATGTTCCACCTGACCGGCACGTGCACCGGCGGACGGTGCGCCGGATGGACCGCGCTCAACGCCATGTTCATCACAACCTGGGAGATGGACAAGGAGTACGGCACCGATTACCACCAGCGCCTCCTCGCGTGGCTGAAAGACGCCCAGGCGCGGGATATCACGATTTCCGGAGCGTTGACTGACCCCAAGGGGGACCGCACCCTCAAGCCCCACGAGCAGGAAGACCCCGACATGTTCCTGCGCGTGGTGGAGAAGCGCCCCGACGGTATCATCGTGCGCGGGGCGAAAGTCATGATCTGCGGCGTCGCCGCCGCCCAGGAGATCTTCGTCCTGCCCGGCAGCGCCTACAAGGAAGAAGACGCCGCTTACAGCCTCTCCTTTGTTGTCCCCCGCGACATCGAGGGCCTGACCATCGTCGAAACACGTCACCCCTCCGATGACCGTGACTACGAAGCCGGCTGGGACAACCCGATCACCGAAGGCGGGATCACCCAGGCCTTCCTGCTCTTCGAAGATGTCTTTGTGCCGACCGAACGCGTCTTCATGCTCGGCGAATGCCAGTACTCCGGCAAGACGGTCGGCAATTTCATCATGCCCTACCGCTCCGCCATCGGCGGCTGTGTCGCGGGGCAGGGAGATATCAAGATCGGCTCGGCGATTCTCACCGCGCGGGCAAACGGCCTTTCTTCGAAGGTCTTCGCCGACAAGATCGTGCAGATGCACATCAACAACGAAACGACCTACGGTATGGGTATCGCCGCGGCGGCCATGGGGAAGAAGCATCCGTCGGGGGCGTGGTTGTGCGATCCGCTCCTGTCGAACGTGAACAAAGTGCACGTGGCGACCTTGCCGTACGAGACCTCGGTGATTGCGCAGGATATCGCCGGCGGTATCGCCGAGACCGGTTGCATGCCGAGCTGGAAGGATTTCCAATCGACGAAGTACGGGCACCTGATCAAGAAGTACATGAAAGCGAAATCGTCGGCCGAAACTCGTACCAGGGCGGCCCGGCTGGTGGAGTGGTGCACGATCGGCGGCGGTGTGCCGGGGTGCATGCACGGCGGCGGTTCGCCCGATGGCGCCAAACTGGTGATTCGTGGGGCCGCCGACCTGGAGAAGAAAGTCGAGATCGCGCGGAAGCTGGCCGGCATCGATGAACCGATGCCCGATCCGGCGCCGAAGAAGAAGTAGGCTTCTCCGCCAGTTCTGAACATGCGAGCGCGGCTGAGTGCATCTCGGCCGCGCTTCTTGTTACGGCGCGGCGATGCCGGAGAAATCGATCAGTTCCCAGGTGAGATTCGTAACAGGACCAAGGCCGATCCTCTTAAAGTGTCGTTTCACAATTCCCACATGGGGTACCAGCCAGGTGTCGCTGATTTTATAGTCATTAAGGTTGTTCGTTGGTGTGACATTGCGGAAAGCTGTTTCAAAATCTCCGGCGGCGACGCTGATGGGCTTCTTCTCGACCACATCGGGAACCGGTGCAAAGAACTCCAAACCCCATGTCCGGCCGACCGCCTGCGGGAAATCGAAAATGTCCTCCAGCTCTCCTGAGAACAATGTGTCGCCTGACACCAGCATGCCTTGAGTCTCATCTGCGACAAACAGCGTATCCACAATTCCGCTATCAGCCGCATCGCTGCGGATCTCCCAGACGGTTATCGGTATATCCCGCGACAACGGCGGCAACTTCCCCTTCACCGTTATCGTGATTGTATCCGTCGATTCGGTCAGGCTGTCGTAAGTCGCATACCGCCACCAGGTACCGGGGATATCCGGGAAGGCAGTGCGGGGAAAGGTGGTGAGATCGAACCGAATCAGCGTCACCATCATGACGTCTTTATCCCCCTCATGCAATTGAATCCGGCGCTTGACGATTCCGGCTGACGGATGCAGCCATGTGACAAATATGGCGTAGTCCGAAGAGGACTCATGCTTGCACCGGCGATCAACCCGGGCTGTCTGGCCGAACACGGCGGCCGGGGTAACCACCGTTTCGCGGTCAACAACCCGGCTTGTATCATAGCGCGAATCGAATGGGCCGGTCCACATGTTCCCGGGAATGAGAGGGAACACGAAACTCTCCCAACGAGAGTACCCGCTGTAGCCGACGTCGTATACGATGAGCGTATCGTCGTGAAGAGAGTACAGCATGCTGCTGGCATCCCCCGAACCGGCGAAAAGGCGTTGAACGTACGCGAACGAACCATCCTCCTCAATACGCATGGTATCGACCATTGACATTTCAAGTGTGTCGGTCGCTTGGGTCAGGCTGTCATACACCTCGTACACCCAGTACATCCCAATCCCCATGGGGAATTGAACCGGATCTTGTCGACTGCTGATCCTGGTGTCATCGTCGCAGCCGGCGATGGCAACCGTCAGCAGAAGCACTGCACCGACAGACGCAGCATTAGCAGCTTTCATATCGCCTCCTCTGGGTATTGGTATCCCTGGTCATCGCAATATGATAGACATGGGCCGGGAAGGCAATGTTCAATTGGGAGAGGTGAGGTGCGGCCGTCTCTGTTACCGCGCTGTCCGCTCCAGGGCCCGCGCGAGCTTGGAGCGGTCCTGCTTCACGAACGGAATATCAAGTGAGTCAAACAGCTTCTTGAGGCGATCGAGCACCATGACCGCGCGCGTCTCGTCGGGTAGCTCAACCTCCAGCTCGTACTCCACCGAACCGTCGGTGAACTGCGTCGTGTCGATCTCGAGGTCGTAAGTGTAGTCGTCGAAGCGAAACATCTTGTGCTGGCGGGTGTTGTCGTACTGCACGAACTTGGCGAGGTCGATTTCCCCCCACCGTTCGCGGACCCACCGGATCGCGGAAACATCCAGCTTCATCAGATCGCGTTGGAGACCGAGGATTTCGGTTGCCTCACTACGCGCGATCTCCGACTCGACTTCGGCGCGGACCGTTGCGAAATCACGTCCGGAGTCCTGCCCCTTGACCGTGATCAGGCCATGGCCGTCATCGGCCCGAACCCGCAGCGCCCAGCCCTCACGGCTCAAACGGTGATCCTCGGTGTCAAAGAAACCGTTGGACTGCCGCTCTTCGTGGTCGAGTTGGCCGAGGAATCCAACCAGCTTAAGATAGTTGGTAAAGGATCCCAGGTCGAGCTTGATCTCGATTTCGTTATGTACGCCGTCTGTTCCAGTCATGGCTGTCGCAATAAACGTCGCCGGATGCATCGATTCAACTCTTTTTTGCGGTTATCAGATGAGATCTGAAGAGGATACGACCGGAAGTACCTTTCCGGTGGCGAATACAGCCGAAATTCGGATGATCACCCGATTCTGAGGGCACTTAGTATGCCACATGCGGCTACAGCCACCCCGGATACAAGAAAGAGTCGCCGGGCATATCGCCCGGCGGCATCCGTTGGCTCTGTTCTCGCTCGCCGAAATCTCGTCAAATCTGGTAGCGTTCGGTCAGATTCTCGTTGGTCTCGGCGTTGAACACTTTGTACTCCTGCACCGACAGGGTCGTGTCGCGGACCACATTGATGCGGAACTTGTTGATGCGCATGAGGCGCTCGATCCGGCTCGTCCCGTTGTCCGACATCATCTCGGCCAGCATCGGGTTGATCACCAGGTTGAACTGCTGCACCCGGCCGTCGGCACGGGCCCGCAGGAACCACCGCTCGATCTTCGTCGCCATTGTCTCTTTCGACAGAATCCGCCCCGTCCCCGCGCAGGTGGGGCAGGCCTCCGAGAGCGTCTGAAGGTGCGAGGGCCGCACCCGCTCGCGGGTCATCTCCACCAGGCCGAAATCGGTCACCGGATTGATCGCCCCCTTGGCCCGATCATGCTTGAAGTAGCTCTTGAATTCCTCGTACAGCTTCCGGCGGTTCTCCTTGCTGTACATGTCGATGAAGTCGCAGATAATCAGCCCGCCGATATCGCGCAGGCGGATCTGGCGGGCGATCTCCTTTGCGGCCAGCAGGTTGGTCTTGAAAATCGTCGTCTCCTGATCGCTCGAACCGACAAACCGCCCGGTGTTCACATCGATCGTGACCATCGCCTCGGTTTGATCGATCACGAGGTACGCCCCCTTCTTGATCCACACCTTGCGATCCATCATACGGTCGATTTCCGCCTCGACATCGAACTGGTCGAAAAGCGGCCGCGTCCCTTTGTACAGCTCGACCCGATCCTTCAGGTGCGGAACCACCTGGCGGGCGTAGCTGTGGATTGTCTTGTAGTCCCCCTTGTTGTCGATGATGAGCCGGGTGACATCGTCGGTGAAAACATCACGGATCATCGACACGATCATCTCGGCCTCTTTGTGGATCATGACCGGCGCTTTGGAGGTGTCGGCCTTGCGCTTGAGCACGGTCCAGAGTTTGAGCACCCGCTTGATGTCGGCCCGGAATTCCGCCGCGGTGTGCCCCTCGGCTTCCGTGCGGACAATAAGGCCGAACCCTTCCGGCCGGAGCGGAGCAATGTCCTTCTTGAGGCGACGCTTTTCCGCCCAGCTCGTGATGCGCTTGCTCATCCGGATATGGTCGTCGTCTGGCACCAGCACAACATACCGGCCGGGAATCGAAATCTCGGTCGAGATTCGCGGGCCCTTGGTCGAGATCGGCTCTTTGATCACCTGGACGAGGACTTCCTGGTTGGCCTTGAGAACCTGTTCGATCGTTTCACGTTTGCGTTTGCGGATAATCTCTGCCGGCGCTTCTTCCTCCTCGAAATCTTCCGACTCGAAGCGGCCGCCGTAGTCCTTGCCGACATCGGAGGCGTGAAGGTACGCCGCGCGGGGCAGGCCGATATCGACGAATGCGGCCTGCATCCCCGGCAGTACGGTCTTGACAATACCCTTGTAGATATCGCCGACCATGCGGTCGCTGTCCGGGCGCTCGACTTGCAATTCGACCAGCTTTTCGTCTTCGAGAATCGCGACGCGGGTCTCGTAGTCGGTCGAATTGACGAGAATCACTTTTTTCATTCTGGTTCCTGATCCTGCGGCGGAGGATCTCCGAATCGCTCATCGGCTTTCGGCTGCATGCCATTGAGAAACGACGGGCCGTCCATAGGCTTGCGCGCCTCCGGCACAAGGCGGGTCAATTCCACCACCGAGTTGGCGCAGGCAACAAGCAGGCGCCGCCGATCGGGGAGAATCGTGCCCGGACGGGTGTCCGGCGGGGCGGGGGGGAGGTCGGCCAGGCGGCTGCCCAGAATCTTGATCTTCCGGCCACGGAAGGTCGAGCAGGCGCCGGGCACTGAAGAAAGCCCGCGGATGAAGTTATGGACATAGCGCGCGGGAAACCCCCAGTCGATTGTGGCATCTTCCGGCCCGATTTTGGGCGCCGGGGTCGCGCCGGCATTGTCCTGGGGAATCGGCCGGGCCGACGGATCGGCCAGGCGCTCCAGGGAACGCAGCGCAAACGGCCCGGACAACTGGGCCAGTCGGGCATAGAGCGAGTCGAAGGTGTCGTCCTCGGCGATCGGCAGGCGTTCCTGCAACAGCAAATCGCCGGTATCCACCGTCTCGTTAAGAATAAAACTGGAGAGACCGGTCTCGGCCTCGCCGTTAATGATGGCCCAGTGGATGGGTGCCGCGCCGCGGTATTTCGGCAGCAGGGAAGCATGAATGTTGATCGACCCGAAGCGGGGGAGTGTGTACAGGCTCCGCGGGAGGATCTTGAACGCCACCACCACGAAAACATCGGGTTGCAACGCCGCCAGTTCTTCGTGCAGTTGGGGGTTCTTCAGCTTCGGAGGGGTCAAAATGGGCAAACCCCGGCGGAGCGCCTCTCCTTTGACCGCGGTCGGCTGAAAACCGCCGCCGCGAGGAGGGCGTTCATCGGGGCCGGTGACCACTGCTGCTACCTCATGGTCGCTCTCGGCCAGACACACCAGAGCCGCACGGGCGAACTCAGGGGTGCCCATAAACACCACTTTCATCTGGGCTGTGGATTGTGACAGTGCGACAGGTCACTTGCGGTGGACCGCTGTCGCCCAAAGGCCGCGCGGGCGGGGGTCAGGAAACTTTCTGCAGCTTCCGTAGACGCCCCTTGATCATGGTCCGGGTCAAAGCCGACATGCGATCGATGTACAAAATGCCCTCGAGATGGTCGTACTCGTGGAGAATCGCCCTGGCCAAAATGCCGTCGGCGGAAAGTTCGAACTGATTGCCGTGCAGATCAGTTGCCCGGACGCGTACCGTCGCCGGGCGGGATACTTTCTGATACAATCCCGGAAACGACAGACAGCCCTCCTCCATGTCCGCGGGCTCGTCCCCTGTTTCGAGGATCTCCGGATTGATAAAGACCATCACTTCGGCGTTGATATCGATCGCCGATAAGTCGATGATAAAGACCCGACTGGACTCTCCGATCTGGGGAGCCGCCAAACCCAGGCCCTGCGCCTCTTTGAGGGTGTCGATCATGTCCGACACCAAATCTTTCACTCCCCGGTCAACCTGTTCGACCGGTTGGGCCTTTTCCCGCAACACCGGGTCGCCGTAGATGACGATCGGTCGCGCCGTCACAATAACTCCTTACTAGCTGTCTACTCTGGCGGCAATCGAGGACTTCAAAAACTCCATCTTGACGTTCTCGCCGAGCTTCAACACCACCCGGCCGTGCTCGTCATCGATGGCGAATATCACCCCAAACATTCCGCCGGACGTAATAACTTTGTCGCCTTTTTTCAGATCCTTGAGCAGTTGTTCGTGTTCCTTCTGCTTTTTGCGCTGCGGACGGATCAACAGCAGATACATAACTACAAAGATCAGGGCAAACCAGACGATTGTAAATAATCCGCCGCCGCCGGCACCGCCGTCTCCGCCCGGCGCCATCAGAATGGGCCATTCCACGTCTAACACTACTCCTTGCTACTATTTATCGGCATCCTGCTCATTTCCTGAACAGGGGTTAATTGGCTTCAACCAACTAGTATAGCCGATTGAGTCCGGTTTGCCAAACCTTTTTATTCTCGTGACTTAAACACCACCCCGGATGGCATCGTTCCCGCCATCATGGACGCCCTCAGTCGCGTTAGCACCACCGGGGCTTTCCCCGCCGCCTCGGACATCCGCCCCGGACCCTCAATGCGGACCTCCGTTGCGACTGGGCACCCCATCCGCTATCTGTGCGACAGACTATTTAAGTAGATGGCAGTCAAGGGAATATCACGCTTGATGCGCGGCGTTGGAGCTCCAAGTCCCTCACGCCTCTAAAAATGCGAGCGGGACTACCAGCCTGGTTCCTGTCTCTTCGTAGTGGCGACTTTCCATCCCTCGGCGGTGAAAGTCCCGTCCGGCAGTCCTCGCTGCAGCTGCTGTCTTCAGTGCGCGAATCCCGCTCAGTGCGCATGCACGGCCGGCGCGAAATACCCGGCCGCGAATGTCTTCACCAACTCCCGCAGCTTGTCGATATTCGCCTGGTCGGTCGTCTGCTTGCATTTCATCGCGTACACCAGCATCTGGTGCAACAGCGCCACCTGACTCCGGTACTGGTCGTACCCTTCGGCTCCCGCCTCCACCGGCTTGATCCGCTGCGTAAGGAAGTACTGGCTGACGATCTCCTGGAGCTGGTTGGCATGATCTTCCTTGTTCATCACCCACCGGGCGAGCTGATTGTGATTCGGCTCAGGAGCCGCCCCCAGCTCCCTGATCTGGTTCATCGACTTCTCTATCGTGGTGATGTGCTCACTGAGCAGGCTAACTCGGGCAGAGTCATCATAAATGCCGCAGGGGATTTCGCAGTGGGCGAATGCGGCAGGAGCCGCCAGCAGAGTCATCGCTGCGACGGTCAATATTAGAATCCGGTTCATGGGAATTCCTCCGTACAGGTGATTCAGCGTTGTTTCGTTGGCATCACAGGAGATAACACGCTGCGGGAGGAGAAGTTCACGAGAAGTCGCAGGCTGGGTGGCCGCAAGGCTGAGCGAGTTCGACGAGTTTTCGGACCGACAGATGGACGAACCGCCGGGCTTGCTCATCTGTTACAGGAGAGGAAAAGGGACTCCCTTTTCTCCATGTAACTATAGCCCTCGTGTTTGACGGTTGCACGAGGGCTATCCTTTTGTGCGCCGGCTTAGGTTCCGGCTCCCGGGCAAACCACGACGCTCAGCAGTCGACCGACGGCTTGTCGTCCTTCTTGCTCTCGGAGCGGAATTTTCCCGCCACGTTCTGAATCTTGTTGGCCAGCTCCGGAATCGCATCCACCAGCGATTCCCACTTCCCCCGCTGCATCAGGAGCAGCCGGACATCGTCCTTATCGATCACGATAAACGCCGCCGGTTCGATCTTCGCGCCGCCGCCACCGCCGCCGCCGAATCCAGAACCGTGCTTCTCGTCGGTTCCCTGCCCACCGCCGGCGCCGAACCCGAACGACAGCTTCATGACCGGAATAACCGTCCGGTCGCCGATCGTTACCGCCTCGCCGATCACCGTCTCCGACTTGGCGATCTCGCGCAGTTCGCCGACCACTCCTTTGAGAATATCCGTTACACCGTTGGACATGCCACTCTCCTTTTCACTTTATCGAAGTACTTTGATCAATTTTCTGGCCGGGAACTGCCACAGCAGCACAATCGTGTGCCACAGAAGCCGATACAGCGGAATCGCCAGCGTCATGCGGCCCGAGGCCTCAAACGACGGCCCCATCCAGACCGGCACAAACTGCACGCGCGAGACAATGGCCGGCGCTGTGCCCAACGCGGCATAGTAGTAGCCGAGGGCCGATCCGGTTTGATCGGGGGAAGCGAATCCGGCTTCGATGCGAGCACTGAGTTCCTCGATCCGGGTCGCCCGGTAGAGACTCCTGAGATAATTCCAGAAAGCGCGCCACGCCTGCGGCAGGATTACGCGCAGTGCCGCCACCCGCTCCCGCAGCGGCCGTTTCGGTTGTGGCTGCGTCGGCGCTTCTGCTTCCGGCGGCGTTTCCTGTCGTGCCGAAGGCGCCTCCTCCTGCTCTTTGCGCAGGTCCATTCCGTAGACCGGAATCCCCGCCACCCGGACCGTTCCCCGAAAACACACGAGGTCGGCGAAAAAGCCGGTCCGACGCCCCAGCGTCAGGGCGGCTAACCGAATATCGGAAGTGTAGATGATACGCAGGCGTACGCGCAGGACAAGCAGACCCAGCAGGAGCGCTCCCAGGATCCCGAATACGTATAGCCAAGTCATAACCCGCCCCAATGGCCAGGGTAAAACACCGAGACTCCCTTTCCGCTGCGCCAGTGGGTTGCTACTCGCCGCCTTCGAGCTCCCAGGCTTTCCAGATCAGCGCGGGCGGGATACTCCCCTCGCCCAGCAGCGCATCGTGGAACTGCCGCAGGGAGAAATTCTCCCCCTCGATTGCGATCAGCGCCTCACGCAGCTTCGTTATCTCCAGTTTGCCGATCAGGTACGACATCTGGGTGGTCGGGCGATGGGTGTACAGGCGCACCTGGTTACGTATGTATTCGCGGTCCGAATCGGTCTTTGCTTCGAGGGCCTCGATCATCCAGTCGACACACTGCTGGTAGGTGAACTGCCCCGTGTGCAGCTTTACGTCGGCGACAATACGGGCAGCCCGGAACCGGATCCCGCCGAGGATCGCCAGCCACATGCCGTTGTTTTCGCCGCCGTAGAGGCCGGCCTCGTACATCATCTCCTCGCAGTAGAGCGCCCACCCCTCGATCGTCAGACTGTTCTGCTGCCACTTGCGGACCGGGTCGGAGTGCATGCCGGCCACCTGCATCTGCAGGTGGTGACCGGGAAAGCCCTCGTGGACGACCGACCCCTTGAACCCGCGGCGGTGTACGTACTTGGCGCGGGCGGCGAGCTGGGCCGAATCGAGGTTCTCAGGAATCGGACGGACAAAGAACTGCGCCCGCTGAACCTCATCGAACGGGCCCGCCGGCTGGTAGGCGATCCCGGTGACCATCGACTGGAGGTATGGCGGCGTTTCCACCACAACCACCGGAGCGATCCCTGCCGGGACTGTCACGATATCGTTGCGCTCACAGAACTCCCGGACCTTAGCCACTTCCCAGTTGTAGTAGTCGAGAATGTCGGTGCGCGAGAAGCAGCGCGGCACATACGGATCATCGGCGCCGGTCTGGCGATCCTCCTCCACATACTGGCGGTAATCGGTGTACTCCGCCTGAGCCTCGGCCAGCAGCGCTTCGCCGAGACGCAGAAGAGAATCGGCGTCGTACGGCAGAAAGTACTCGTGCTGCAGCTTGAAATTGAAGTTCTCCGTGCCGATGGCGAAACTCGTCGAATCTCCCGCCGGCGTCTGTTGCAGCCACTGGGCAAAACTGCTCATCGCCTCCCGGGCGGAGGTCGACGACTCCAGAATAGCGTCGGCCCGATTGGGGTAGCGCTGCATCAGTTCGGCGCTCACCTGGCGGTAGAACTCGATCGCCGGCTCGATCGACGCCACTGCCTCGTCGATCCAGATTTGCGGCGGGCGTTTGATATTGTTCTTGGCCGTAAGGAACAACCCCGGCACTGCCATCATGCGCGCCATGATCGGGACAACCCGCTCGTCCATCGGGGCGTGCTGCGAGTTCAGAAGGAGATAGAGCCCGTTGAGCGCCTCGTCGACATACAGCTGCGGCAGCCGGTTGTGCCAGGCGATATCTTTCAGGTCGAGCAGGGCGATTTCTACGTTGGATCGAATCAACTCGTAGCGGATCGCCTGTTCCGTGTTCAGCGTCCGCTTGGCATACGGCACGAGTTTGCGTCTGAAACTGTCGAGCTTGCTGATCATCGCTTTGACCGACGAGGGGGAGTAATCAGCGAAGCGGTGGTCGAAGTCGTGGATGCCCATTTCGGTGGCATGGACCGGATAGAAGGACTGCAGTGTCCGCAGCACCTCTTCGCACAGGTTGTCAAGCTGCGGATCTTCCTGTGCCCGGCCATTTTGCGGCAGTCCGAGAATAAGCACGATGGCGAACCAGAGCGCTATCAGTCGCACAATTGTTACCTCCATTTGTACCTGCCCAATGTACCGAAAACCCGACGGCGGAGCAAGTCTCCGGGCCGGTCGGCACGCGGAATTTGCCCCGGATGTTCGGCGTCGGCCGCTTTCGGACCACTACTGCCGATAGAACACGCCGGCCACTTCGATGTGCATGGTGTGCGGGAACATGTCGACCGGTTTGACCAGCGGGAGGCGGTAGCCGGCATCGACAATCTCCCGGGCATCGCGCGCGAACGTGGCCGGATTGCAGGAGATGTACAGGATCCGCGGTGCATCGAGCTTCAGCATCCGGCGCAGCGCCTTCGGGTGCAGCCCGGTCCGCGGCGGGTCGACAATCACCGTATCGAACCGCACGTCCTGCCCCTCGATCTGCTGGAGGTAGTCCTTCACGTCAGCATGGTGGAACTCGATATTGGGGATATTGTTCAGCGCGACATTCTCGTTGGCCGATTTGATCGCATCCTCGACCAGCTCTACCCCCACGACATGCTGCACGTACTTCGCGATGAGGATCCCGATCGAGCCGGTGCCGCAGTAGAGGTCGAACACGCGCTCCGAGCGCTGCGGGTTGAGCAGTTCAAAACACGTCCGGTAAAGCGTCTCGGCCTGGATCGAGTTGGTCTGGAAGAACGAATTCGGGCGGATGCGGAACCGGCAGTCAAACAGCTGTTCCTCGATGTACCCGAGACCGTAGAGGACCCGCTCCTGTTCGCCGACCGCGATATTGGCCTTCTGGCCGTTCTGGTTGTGGACGAGCGTCGTTACCTCGGGAAGCTCGGCCCGCATTTCGCGGATCAACCGTTGCCAGTTCGGGATCTCGCCGTAGTTGGTGACGATATTGACCATGACCTGCCCGGTGCGCTTGCCCAGGCGGACAACGAGGAAGCGCATGAAGCCCGTGTGGCTGATGACGTCGTAAACGGGGATATTCTCCCGCTTGACGAAATCACGAATCCAGCGGACGATCCGATTGGAGATGTCCCCCTGCAGGTGGCACTGCTCAAGGTCGAAGATATCGTCGAACCGTCCCCGGCTGTGCAGCCCGAGCGTGAAACCATCGGGGGCGGCGTGGAAGGAAAATTCCATCTTGTTGCGGTAGTTGAACAGCTCGGCACATCCGACCATGTCGTCCACCTCGACCCCGTCAAGGTGGCCGAGGCGGGTGAGGCAGTCAATGACCTGCTTGCGTTTGAACAGAAGCTGCTGCTTGTAATCCAGGTCCTGCCAGGTGCAGCCCCCGCAGGTGCCGAAATGGACGCACCGGGCGGGTATACGCATGGAGGAGCGGCGGACGATCTCCTTTACGATCGCCTGGTCGTAGCGCGGTTTGGACCGGACGATTTCGGCCCGGACTGTCTCGCCCGGCAGACCGCCGTTGAGGAACACCACCTTGCCGTCGTTGTGCGCGACCGACTTGCCGTCGAACGCGAGATCCTCGATTTCCAGTTCCAGCTCTCTTGGACTCATGCTCCTACCGTTTCTCAGGGCGACGACAGGCCATGTCGCCGTGTCCGCACTGTTCCGTTTCCAGTTGAATCGTGCTGTGGCCGATGTCAAATCGTTCGTGCAAACGATGGTTGATCCGATCAATAATCGCCGGACCGCTGGCCAGATTCTCCGTTGCGATGCAGATGTGGCACGACAGCGCCGCCTGATCGGACGACAGCGACCAGATGTGCAGGTCGTGGACATCGCGAACAAGCGGGTCCGAGCCAATCGCCTCCAGCACCGCATCGTAATCGATCCCGGCCGGCACCGCCTCCATGAGAATCAGCACCGCCTCTTTTATTACCAGCCACGATGACCAGAAGATCATCAGGGCGATGACCGCCGAGAGGAAGGTATCGATGAAATACCAGCCGGTGAAAAGCATGACCAGGCCGCCGGCCACCACTACCACCGAGGACAGCGCGTCGTAGAACATGTGCAGGAAGGCCACCCGCATGTTCAACGTGGCGCTCTTCTCCGAATGGAGAATCCAGATCGAAAAGAGGTTGCCCAAAAGGCCGATAGTCGCGACCGACAGGAATATCCACGGATGCGTGATCGGCTGGGGATGCTGGAAGCGGCGCCAGGCCTCGATCAGGATGAACACGGCGATTACCACCAGCGCCACCGCCGACACGAATGCCGTCATAACCTCGACCCGCACGAAACCGTAGGTCGAACGCTTGGTCGGCGGCACCGCCGCCCCCCGCCATCCGAGCCACGCCAGCGCGAGCGCGGCCACATCCGACAAATTGTGCACGGCGTCGGCCAGCAGGGCCAGGTAGCCGGAAATCAGCCCCCCGACAATCTCCGCCACCGTGATCACGGTGTTGAAGACGATTGCCCAGGCCAGCTTCCGTCCGGACCCGGCCACCGATCTGCCTGCGTGCACGTGAGCCATGTCTATTCTTCTACTACGTTGCCGGCCGGTGTATCCGACGGCCCGGGAAAGACAAAATACCGGGTTCGCTCCCGCATTCAATCCCCTTTCAGGAGGCTGATAGCCCAGAACCCCGCCGCGAGAAGGACAACAAACGCCACCGCGAGCGTATTGAAGTACTTGTCGATGAACTGCCGGATACGGTCACCGTGACGCCTGTACAGAAGACCGATCAGGCCGGCGACCAGGAAGAAGCGGGCCGAACGGCTGAGAGCCGATGCGATGACGAACACCGGGAACGACATCTCGAAAAACCCGGCGGCAATGGTGAATACCTTGTAGGGAATCGGCGTGAATCCGGCGATCGCAACCGCCCACGCCCCCACTTTCATCCCGTAGAGCTCCTTCTCGTTGAACCAGTACCGTGCGGTTGTCAGGAGCGTGTCGGGATCGCTGCCCGAAATCGACGCCGTGAACGACATGATCGGTTGCCCGATCAGCTCAAACGCCGACATCCCGATCACGTAGCCGAGCATTCCCCCGACCACCGAGCCGATTGAGCAGACCGTGGCAAACCTCGACCACCGGGTGTACGCCCCCATGCACAGTGCGATCAGCAGAGCATCGGGCGGGATGGGGAAGAACGACGCCTCCGCCAGCGAGAGAAAAAACAGCGCCGTCAACGCATGGCGGGATTCGCTCCAGCGAATCACCCAGTCGTACAGAGAACGCGACCACCGAAGCGGTGCGGTGATTATTCCTGTCATAAAGAGAAAATGTCCGGTCGCGACTCAGGCGGTCTGCGGAGCGACCCGTTCGAGTTTGAGGCGCTGCAGCCGGTTGTCCGCCAGCGTCAGCACGGTTATCTTCATGTTGCCAATAATAACGGAATCGTCCTTCGCGGGCAAGTGGCCGAGGTGATCTATCACCAGGCCCGCCAAAGTCTCCGCCCGATCCTCAGGAAGGCGCGCATCCATGAGCTCGTTGACCGCCCCCGGCCACACCCCGCCGTCGGCATAGGCGACATCCGCCGAATGCCGCACCAGCGCCGATTCGGTGCGCTCGTCCTCCTCGTGAATTTCGCCCACGAGTTGCTCGATGACGTCCTCGAGCGTGACGATACCCGCCGTGCCGCCGAACTCGTCGAGCACCACCGCAAACTGGTTCTTCTTGCGCTGGAAGTCGCGCAGCAAGGTTGACAGCGGCATCGAATCCGGGACGAACACCGGCTTGCGGACCAAATCCCTCAGGATGATCAGATTCGGGTTGAGCTTGTGTATCACCAGGTCGCTCATGTAGAGCGTGCCGACGACGTTGTCGATCGTCCCCTCGTACACCGGATATTTGCTGTAGCCGTTGTTGATCACCGTGGCAATGACCTCATGCGGGTCGGCGTTGATCGGAATGCCGACCACGTCCATCCGCGGCGTCATCGCCCGGCGCACGGTCGAATCAGCGAACTCGAATACATTCTTGATCAGTTGCTCTTCGGTCTCATCGAAGACGCCCGACTGCTTTCCCTCGAAAATCATCAGGTTGATTTCGTCTTCCGTGACCGCTGAACCCGTCTCGTTGCGGCGAATGCCGAGGATTCTGAGCACGAGATTCGCCATGGCCGTCAGACCCCAGGCCAGGAACCAGGTCATGCGGATGAACAGGGTGATCGGACCCGAGACGTACCGAGCATACCGCTCCGGATTGGACAGCGCGATATACTTGGGCACCAGCTCCCCGAGAATCACCGCGGTGATAGTGATCCCGAACGATACAATCACCACCGCGATCGGCCCCGCCCCCTGGGCGACCCAGTGAATCGGCACACCTTCGAGAAACTTCTCAAGCGGTACAGCAATGCGCGCCCCGCCGAACACGCCGGCAACTGTTCCGAAGAGCGTGATGCCGACCTGGATCGTGGCCAGAAAACGGTCAGGGCTGCTGCGCAGCCGTTCGGCCGCTGCGGCCCCTTTCTTGCCTTCGGCTGCTTTCTGCTTCAGGCGGCTCTTGCGGGAAGCGATAACGGAGAACTCGGACAGCGCGAAAAACCCGTTGGCCAGAACAAGAATCAGTATTGCACCCAGTTCATACCACAGGGAGTCCATCAACGGCTCCCCCATGGTCTGGCGCCGGGCAACGGATCATCGGCTCGTTCGCCTGATTTTTCCTGCGTGTGCATACTTCAGTACGGCGACTGCTGGGCCAGCTGGCGCAGCCGCTCGATACGCTTCTCGTGCGGCGGGTGCGTCGAGAAGAGCGACGAAAGCCCCTTGCCTGAAAGCGGGTTGGCGATCATGAGGTGAGCGGTCGACGGGCTGTCGTCCAGGCGCATTCGCACGGGTGCTTTGTGCAGCTTGTCCAGCGCCGACGCCAGCGGCAAATACTTCCCGGTGAACCCCCCGCCGATAGCGTCGGCTTTGTACTCCCGCTGCCGTGAGATGGCCATCTGGATGAGCATGGCCGCAAGCGGCGCCACGATGGAGGCGACAATCAGGCCGATTGCGCCGCCGCCACCGCGTTCCTCGCGGTTTCCGTAGCCGCCAAAGATAGCGCCCCACCGGGCCATGGCGGCCAGCATCCCGATCGCCCCGGCAAAGGTTGCGGCTATCGTGCCAATCAGCATATCGCGATTCACAATGTGTGCGAATTCATGCCCGATCACACCCTCCAACTCGTTCTCGTCAAGCATCTCCAGCAGCCCCTCCGTCACCGCCACCGCGGCGTGCTCCGGGCTCCGGCCAGTTGCAAACGCGTTCGGCCCCTTCGACGGGACAATATACACCTTTGGTATCGGCACCAGCGCGGCCGTCGCTATGCGGCGAACCACCCGGTACAGGCGGGGATGATCCGCTTCTTTTACCTCGCGCGCCCGGTACATTGACAGGACGATCTTGTCCGAGAACCAGTAACTGATGAAGTTCATCACGGCGGCCATCACAAAGGCGATCACCATGCCGCCCTGCCCGCCGATGAGGTAGCCGACCCACATGAACAACGCCATCAGGGCCAGCATCATGAAGGTGACTTTGAGGGTATTCACGGTTCTTCTCTTCCTTGCTGTTTAATCTATGACGATCAAAAGTTTCCGGTCAACTGCAATCATTCACAGGACAATACCGGTGAGGATCGTCAAAAGTTCCCTGTCGGAACCCCGCTGCACCGCAATAAGGAATTGCGGTGCAGCTTCTTAAGGCAAATCGGATGATTCGTATCAGCGTCCCCGGCGACGGCGCGAGCGGCCGAACGAGGTCACCGACTCGGCCGGGAAGTCCTCCTTGCGTTCATCCGCCGGTTCTGCCTGCGCTTCAGACGCGGGTTCTTCGCCACCGGTCGGCTGTCCGCTCGGGCGAGAACCGTGCCGGCTCTTGGCGCGACCGAACGATATCGGCCGATCTGTCCGCGGCTCGTCGCCCGACGGTTCAGGGCGCTCGGAGACTTCACCTTCAGCCGGTTCCTCCGGCTCCGCACGATTCTCGCGGCTGGCCGAGAGGTTGGTCAGCAGATCGCGCAGATTCGGTTCTTCCCGACGTTCGAAAGGCTCCGAGTCGGCGGTTTCCCGAGGCGGCTCCGGTCGCTCCGCAATCTCCCGCTCGGGACGCTGAAAGCGCGGCTCCCGGCGGCGCTCACGGTCTTCGCGCGGTTGCGGCGGTTCGGGCCGGACCTCTTGCTCACGCGGCGCAGCAGAGTCGCCTTCCGATTGTCTCTCCGGTGTGGACTCTCCCGCCTGTTCACCTGTCCGCTCCGCCGGGAGAGGACGGCGACGGATCTCGGGCAATTCAACTCGTTCCGACTCCGATTCGGGCCGGGGCAGTTCAGGCCGTGCTTCCGGCTCCGGAACAGCGGCCGTCTCTCGCTCCGGCCGGGAAGGGATTGGAGGCGGGGTAAGGCGCGTGCGCTCTTCCGCCGTCGGCGTTTCCGCGTTCGCCGCAACCGGCGGCTGC
>JBGSIV010000307.1:0-7575 GCA_041742355.1 Candidatus Zixiibacteriota bacterium | reverse complement strand
ATCAGCTCGGCCAGTTCGCGCGCGGAGGGTTCCTTCCCTTCGCTCTCGATCGCCACCTGCCGAAGGCCGTATCGGTCGGTGAAGTAACCATAGGCGGGATGAAACACGTACACTGCCCGCCCCCGGAGCGGCGCAAGGAAGTCGCGAATTTCCGCATCTACGGAGTCGAGATCGTGCTCCAGCGCCCTAAGATTCGCCTCGAATTGCTCCCGGTGGTCCGGCTGAAGCCGGATGAAAGCCTTCGCCATCGTCTGCGCCTGGATCTTCACCAGCGACGGATCCAACCATATGTGCGGGTCGGCCGCCTCTCCCCCCGGCATATGTGCGTCGGTCTCCTCCTCCCCCTCGTGATGGTGAGCCTCGATCGCCCGAAGCGGCACACCCTCGCGAGTATCGACAATACGGTCGGCGCCGATCATTCCGGCGACGCGATCCACGATCCGGGCCTCGACCGCAAGGCCGATCCGAAAGTACACGTCCGCCCGTTCCAACTGGGCTATCTGCTGAGGCGTCGGCTCATACGTATGGGGCGATTGACCCGCCGGTACCAGTACTTCCGCATCCACCAGCTCGCCCCCAATCCGCTCGGCCACGTACTCCTGCGGCGCAATCGTTACAAACGCCGTCAGCTTGGTGGCCGGCGTTGGCGTATCCTTCCCGCCGCACCCCAGCGCGACTAAGACCACTAGCCCGGTCAGCACGGCGAACACCGCTCGCGCGGCGGTTGAACTCATGGAATCTGTCTGCATCATCTCAAGCCCCCTTCTTTCGTTTCTTCACCGGTGCTTCCGAGCCGGGTCGCTCGCAGACCAGGTACAATTCGTGGCAGTCATCGCACTCGGTGACCATGTGATCCCGGGCGAACCGGCTCCAGTGCTGCTGCTGCGAGGGTGTGAGAATGCCGGTTCCCTGGCAGAGCGGGCAGGTCGAATCCAGCGCCGCCAGGATTGCGCTGCGGATAAAGGCCGAGCGGTTCGGGATCTTCTTCAGTTCGTCCCGCAGGGCGCCATCGACCTTGAACGTGATAATGTCCGATTTCTTCTTCATGCCGGAAGTTAATACTTCGTAATACCCGCCGTCAACAGATTCCTGCACCGACCGACTCCACTTTTGGATCCCGGCTCAGACGAACGTCTTGACGATCTCGCGGTGGAGTCCCTGCAATTCCTCGTAGGCCCGGTTGATCTCGGCAATTTTCTGATCGAGCTTGCGCATCAGGCGCTGTTTTTCGAGGCCGTTTCGCAGCACGATCAGCAGATCGCTGTTGTCCCACGGCTTCTCGATATACTGGAACAGCCCGACATCGTTAATTGCCTTGATCGCGTTCTCTTTGTCGGCGTATCCGGTAAGAATGATGCGGGTGGCATTAGGCTGGCACGCTTTGACCTTGCTCAGAAAGGTGATCCCGTCCATTTCGGGCATCAGGTAGTCTGACACGACCAGATCGATCGGGTGACTCTGGATGTAGCTGAGGGCGTCGGCGGCGCGCGTAAAGGTCATCACGCGGTACTCCGTTTCAAGCGACAGGAACGCCGAGAGGCTGGTCAGCACCATCTCCTCGTCGTCCACAATAATAACCGTGGGAATCATGCTCTCTTCGGCCATACTCTATCTCCTGGTTCGATACCTCTCGCTGTTTGTCGTCCGACTTCTGCGGCGTACGGCGCCGCGGCCAGTCTTCTCCTTACAACACCGGGCGGTTCCGCCGGCAAACGGGGACCGTTCACTTTTTCGTGGCGGGTAGCACCAACCGGAAGAGCGTGCCCTTCCCGACGGTGCTCTCCACCTCGATCCGGCCGCCATGGTTTTCCATTATCTTGCGGGCAATAGCCAGTCCCAGACCAGTCCCCATGCCGGCCGGCTTGGTCGTGAACCCCGGCTCGAAAATTCGGGGGAGGTTTTCCGGCGCTATGCCGTGCCCGGTATCCTCTATCTCAATGACCACATCCTGCCCCCGGCCAAAGGTACGCACCGTTACCCGCCCCTGCTCCCCGATTGCCTGTCCGGCGTTGACCAGCAGGTTCATGAATACCTGGTTGATCCGGCCGGCCACGCAGGCCACCTTCGGCAGCTCGCCGTATTCACGGACGACTTCGATACGGTTCTTGTACTCGTGTTCGACGAGAGTGAGACTGTTGTCCAACCAGCCGTTGATATCGGCGTCTTCCGACGGCTGCTCTTTGGCATGGGTGTAACGGCGCAGCGAGTTGACAATCCGGACAATCCGCTCGGCCGCCTCCTCGTTGATGCTGGTCAGACGGTTCATCGTATCGAGGAGCCTGGTGACATCCGCTCCCGCCGCCTCGTTTCCCGTCCGGCCCACCCGCAGCAGTTCGGTCAGCTTGCCGAGGCTGCGGACGAAGAGGTCGTTATTGCTCTTGAGCGCCCCGAGCGGGGTGTTGATTTCATGGGCAATTCCGGCCACCAGTTGGCCCAGGAGCGCCATCTTTTCCGCGTGCATGAGCTTGTCACTGATGGCGGCAAGTTCGGCGCGGTACTCGTCGAGAGTCTTTTCCGATTCGCTCCCGTCGATTCTGTCTCCTTGCCGTTCAACCATAAACTCACTCCCGCTCCGCCGCGTGCGGCCCTGCCGAAGGATCGATCCCGACCCGTTCCACCAACCCGCGCAGGCGCCCTGCAACCGTGCGCAGAATTCCCTGCGTGATTTGGACGTGATCCGCCAGCAGCTCGACAAACTCATCCCGGTCGATTCGCAGCAGCCGGGTATCTTCGGCAGCCACGGCTGTCACCACCCGCGGATCCTCGTCGAAGAGCGCCCATGTCCCGAAGGCCTCACCGGCCGCGGCCGAGGCAATCTCGCGGTTGTCCCGCTGCAGGCGAACGGAACCCTCCAGCACGAGGTACAGAGCATCGGATGGATCCCCTTCACCGTAGATCTTTCCCCCTTTCGGGGTCGTGATCTCCCGCGCGATCGCCGCGAGGTACGCGAGTTGCTCGGTACCGATCTTGCCGAAGATATCGACCTTCTGCAGAAAGATCACCTTCTCAACAACTGTCAACATACTGTCTCACCTGCCTGTGGCAAATTGTCTTCATCGCCCCTGAACCGGCCCTGCTTCCATCATTCGCCAGGCCAGCTCCGCCGTCTCGCGCACGATAGGATCAGGATCCTGCCGCGCGCATTCGACCGGGTAGCTCAACTTCGGGTTCCGATCACATCCGGCCTGGTACACTGCGCACGCCCGCAGCCACGGATCCCGCCCCTGAATCAGGTGCTCCAGGGCTGCCTCGCGCGAGTCGAAACGCACGCCGAACAACTCCTGGCCGCGGCGGGCGATCGCCTCCGGTGTACCCTCGTCGATAATCGGGAACAGGTATTTCTTCAGCGAGCTGTCCAGGACATTGTCAAGAAACTCGACCGCGCTCGCCCGCAGCGCCCGCCTGCTGCTGACCAGGCCAAGGTAAGCGCTGTAGATATCCCTGGGCGGGTAACGCAAACCGAGGAGGCGGAATATCCGCTCCAGGTTCTGGTCGAGCTTCTCCGTCAGCGCCCGCTCAAGCAGGTCGAACGACGCTTTTGACCCCGAACCTTTATGGGCGCGCAGCGCGCAGAGCAACTCATAGTACTCCCGCGTCTCCTCCACGAGAACCTTTTCGACCCGCCTTTCATCGAACCGCAACTCCCCGTAACGGCTCCGCAGCGAGTTTAGGCCCTTCACGACAAAATACTTCATCGGCGGTTCGACCTGCGACACCGCTTCAGTCAGAATCTCCACCGACTCCTGGCGCGGGATCCGGCTGAGCACGCGGGGGATCTGGCGGCGAATCGACATCTTGATACCGCTGTCCAGCAGGTAGTCGCGCAGCGTGCCCAGGATTCGCTCGCCATAGAGGATCAATCCTTGAATGGCCGCCGCCCGGGCATTCCGGTCTCCGAGGCGATCCAGCAACCACGGCACAAACTCCCGGTCGTGGATTCTGCCCGCCGTTACGGCCGCCTCGCGGACAACGGCCGGCGATGAATCATGCAGCAGGCGCTTGAGGTACTTGCGACGGTCAGGTATATCGAGGTCGGCCAACGCCCCCGCCAACTGCAGCCGGATATCGGCGCCACCCGCCGAGCGATCTTCGAAGAGCGAATTGACCAGCAATTCATCGACCAACCGCTTCTCGGCGTCGGTTCCATACTGTCCGGCCACGGCCACAGCCGCAGCGCGTACCCGCGTATCGGGGTGCGCCAGGAAGACCCGCAGGCGCGCCGGCCGTTCGCCGTCGCCGTGGTCAACCAGATAGCGCACGCTGTCTCGACGCACGGTCGGATCAGGATCATTCAGTAGGTCCCCGATCGTGCCAACCATGCCGCTGGAGGGATTCGCCACCAGCAGGGCCAGTGCTTGGCGGCGGACCTCTGCCGACGGATGCCGCAGCAAGGGCGGCAGGTGGTCGCGGCACTCGATGTCGCAGGCCGACTGGAGCATCTCCAGCGCGTATACGATCTGGCGCTCGTTTCCGCTTTCCAGCGAGCGCAGCAGCGTTCTCACCGTCGAGGCTTCATGAATATCCTGGCGCAGTTCGCTCGGATCGATTTCGCGTCTCTCCAGCGCCCGGCGGAAGGTGTCGACATACTGGCTGCGCATAATCCACGAGAGGACAATCCAGACCAGGATGAACCCGATCATCACGGCGCTGATCCCCTTGACCCCCAGCCCCAGCGCCATGGTGCACACGAGGAGCAGGCCGCCGGCCAATCCCCGGAACCAGCGGTCGACGAACATGTCGATAAAGATCTTGGTCTTCTTCTTCACATCGAGCGGCACGGGCAGAAAGAGCAGTTCGTGGCCGGTCTTGTCCAGCGAGTAGCGCAAACCGCCGTCGCCGCCGCGCAGCAAGATGCCTGCCCACAGCAGCATATGTTCCGGAGATATGAGAATGGCCATTGCGCCGATCAGAAGGCTCGCCGGGAGGAAAAGGATGACGCCTCCGACCCCGAGCATCCGCAAGAACCGGTGCGCGAACACGCCCTGGAGGATAAGCGAAATGAGGCTCAATCCGCTGTAGAACTTCCCGAGGAAGGCGGTCAGTTCGTCCTTGGTCTCGAAGCTCTGCTTGGCGATATACTTGAACTGGTAATCGGCGAACGAAGCGACGAGCACCGTCAGGCCGATAATACCGACCAGCAGCAGCAGGTGGCGCGATCTGGTAATCAGCCGGAATGAGTCGAGCATGCTGGTCTTCTGCTCTGTCGCTCCGGCCTTCACCTCCGCCGCCGTCATCTCGGCGTCGGCCGGCCGCCGCTTCCATATCGCCGACACCAGGACCATCGTCAGCGCGAGAAACCCCATGCAGAAGAACAGCAGATTTTCGGTTGCGACGCCGAGGTTGGTGACAATCAGGCTGGTCACACCGCCGCCGGTGATCGCCCCGACAATACCGGCCAGGCCCAGCAGCGCGAAGAGCCGCTTGGCCTGCGCTGCGTCATAGACCGCGTTGGCCAGCAGCCAGAACTGCGCCGTCGTCAGCGCGCCGTAAATGCTCACCCACGTATAGAACAGGTAATACACCCACTCCGCCTCAAGCGTCACCAGCCACCGCAGGCCGAGCAGGTTGACGATGATGATGCCGGAGGTCATGTTGATCAGCTGGTTGAGTCTCATTCGGCGCGAGGCCTGGGAGTACACCGTCGTGATCGGCGCGATGACCAGCGCAATGATGATGAAGACCAGCGGCAGCTGTTCGATATCGACTTTCACGAGGAAGAGGCTGTCGCGGGCCGGCTTGAGCAGGTAGTAGGTCATCAGGATGAGGTAGTAGTTGAGCAGCATCAGGAGCGTCAACGCTACCTCTCCCTTGCGAATATCAATGATCGATCCGAATATGCGTTTCATACGATGAATATCACTTCCCGCCAGTCTGACGGTTTTCCAGCAGGGCGTCGAGGTTGGTGGGGAGCTTGATCGTAAAGACCGCACCCGCGCCCACCTCGCTTCGCACCGTTATCTCGCCTCTGTGTGCCTGGACAATCTGGTAGCAGATCGACAGCCCGAGTCCGGTTCCCACGCCGACGCCCTTGGTCGTAAATCCGGGATCGAAGACGTGGCCCAGGTGCTCGGGCGCGATGCCATGGCCTGTGTCGGCGATTTCGATGTAGACCCACTCCCGGTCGGCGCGAGTCGTGATGCGGATCTCTCCGTCGCCGTCCATGGCCTGTCGGGCATTGTTGAACAAGTTGAGAAAGACCTGGTTGAGCCGACCCGGGTAGCAGTTGATTTCCGGCACCGCTCCGTAGTTGCGCACCACCTTGATCGAGCGCTTGATTTCGTGGTGGATCAACGTCAGCGTATCCTCCAGGCCTTCATGAACATTGACTTTCTTGAGTTCGGCTTCATCGAGACGGGCAAAACTGCGCAGGCGGCGGACGATCTCGGTCACCCGGTTTGCCCCGGTGTCGATCACCCGGTTCGCCTCGCCGATCACCTGGAAGGCGGTCTGGAGCCTGCGGTCGGCAGCGAAGGCTTCGCCGTAGTTGGTCTCAAGACCGATGCGCAGCCGGTCGATCGCCCGCACCAGTGTGTCGTGCATGCTGCTAATCGCTCCCACCGGGGTGTTGATCTCATGCGCGATACCCGCCACCAGCATGCCGAGCGAGGCCATCTTCTCGGATTGCACCAGCTGCGCCTGGGCGTTGCGCAGGTCGAGGTTGGCCCGCTCGATATCCTCCAGCACCTGCTTCATTCTTGTAATGTCGTGCATGATGCCGACCACTTCTTCCGCCGACCCGGATCCGTCGCGGATGATCGAACCGTTGAGCACGAACCAGCGCCAGCTGCCGTCTCTGTGACGCACCTGGAATTCGTAGCCGCTGCTGGCAATTTCGAGCGGGAGGCCGGTGGAGAACCACTCCTCCGCCTGGCGGGCATGGTCAGGGTGCAAAAGCGAGTAGATCCGCTGCCCGAGGAACTCTCCGACAGCGTAGCCGGTCAGGCCGGTGAACTGCGGTGAAATATAGGTAAACCGACCGTCCGGTGTCATCGAGAAAATGACGTCGTGCGCATTTTCCACCAGGCTGCGGAAGCGCTCCTCGCTGTAGCGCAGCGCCTCCTGTGCCCGGCAGCGGGCGAGGTACACACCGATCATCTCCGACGCTGTCCGCAACGCCCGGATGTCTTCCCGGGTCGGCTCCCGCTCCTGCAAGCAGTCGTCGAACCCGATAAATCCGTACCACGATCCGTTGACTGTAATGGGCAGCACGAGGATCGACTTGATGCTCTGCGGCTCGAGAATTTCCCGCTCGACCTCGGGCATCAGCGAAATCGTTCCCGTGAGCGGCTCGCCGCGCGCCAGCAGTTCCCGCCAGCGGTCAAAGATCGGCGCCCACGGCAGGTGCTGCAGGACCGGGTTGTCAATCTGCGGTTCGATATCCGGCGCGCACCGTTCGTAGAGCTGCCGCATGCACAGGCCGTCGGTCGGATCATCGAAATTCTCGAATATGTAGGCCCGGCTCACCCCCGCGGCGTCGCGCAGGTACTCCACCACGGCACCGAGTGCGGTGTCCGGTTCGTCCGTCGTCAACAGCATCTGGGAGCAGGCGGCCAGCCCCTCTTCGTAGCGGAGCCG
>JBGSIV010000306.1:0-10107 GCA_041742355.1 Candidatus Zixiibacteriota bacterium | reverse complement strand
ACGTGTGCTCTTCCGATCTCGGCGGCGGCGAATTCGGCGGCTTCCGTGACCGGAGCGTCGGCGGCCAGGCCCAGGGTGAAAGCGGCGATATAGGTATCGCCTGCGCCGACAGCCTGGCTGTCCTGAACCTGGCGGCTGTAGGTCCGATAGGGGGGCTTGGCGCGTTCGAAAACCATGGCGCCGGCGCGATCGAGCGTGATGGCCGCGATCTGCGTGTCGAGCAGCCGGAGGATGCGCTCGCCGTGCCGGCTGATCTGTTCGAAGCGTTCTCTCAGGGTCGAGAGCTGCGGAATTTCGAGGAGACGGGTGGTTTCGCGGTAATTCGGTTTAACGGCGGTGAGGCGAACCGATTTGAGGCGGCGGAGGTCTTTCGAATCGGCCGTGATCACCATGAGGCGGGAGCGCGAGAGCTGGGTAAGAGCATCGATGAGGTACGGCGTGAGGAGGCCGTAAGTGTAGTCGGAAATGAGGAGGGCGTCGAAGTCGCGCAGCGAATCCTTGAGACGGCGGCAGAGCTTGCGTTCGACGGGCGGGCCGAGGGTGTCGATGGAGCCCGAGTCGAGGCGGATGATGGTCTGAGAGTTGGCCGAAATGCGCCGCTTGGTGAGCGTACGGCGATCGTCGGTCAGGAGGAGGTTGGCGGTGTCGACCCGGTGTTCGCGGAGACAGTTGCGGAGCAGTTCTCCCTCGGAGTCGGCGCCGGCGGCGGAGAAGAACGAGCAGTGGGCGCCGAGGGCTGCGACGTTGACGGCGGCGTTGGCGGCGCCGCCGGGGGCGTAGTCCTGCGACTCAACGTTGACCACCGGGACCGGGGCTTCGACAGCGAGGTTGCGGGAGTTGCCCCGAAGGTACATGTCAAGCATGGCGTCGCCGAGGACGGCAACACGAAGGTTCTTGACGCGCTCCAGAATCGCATCAAATTGAATTCTCGCCATGCTCCACCTCCCTTGATTCGGTTCGTCACGTTCCGGTGCGTACATCCGATGGTTGCGGTTTCGCCGCCGGTTCCCCTTGCAGGATTATGCGCCTGACGGTGGTCAGGTTGTCGACGATGTAGCGGGGGGTGCGCATCGGGGTTATCTCCCACTCTGTTTCGTTCCCGTTGCGGTAGAGGATGCTCCGGCATCCGGCCCGATTGCCGGCCTCAACGTCGTCGAGGATGTCCCCAATCATCCACGAGGCACTGAGGTCGATGCTGAGGTCGCGGGCGGCCTGCAGGAGCAGACCGGGCCGGGGCTTCCGGCACTTGCAGGCGAGGCGGTAGGTTTCCACCGTGCCCTCCGGGTGATGCGGGCAGGCATAATAGCCGTCGAGGCGGATTCCCTCGTGTTCGAGCAACCCATCGAGTCTCGCGCGCAGGCGCTCCATATCTGCAGGCGTGATCAACCCGCGAGCGACTCCGGCCTGGTTGGTGACGACGACAAGCAGGTAGTGTTGCCGCTGCAGGGCCCGCAGCAGCTGCGGCATACCGGGAGTCAAACGGATCTGGTCAGGGTCGGTGTTGAAGGGCACGTTGTCAATCAGGGTGCCGTCCTTGTCGAGGAACACCGCCCGGCGAAGGGTTACGGCCACGATGTCTCCAGGAGCGGCAGCACCATGAGCTCGGGGATGATTGTCTGCTCGGGCAGCTGCAGGAGGAATTTGATAACGTCGGCAACCGGCTCGGCATCCTGCAGTTTGGTCAGGTCGATATCGGGGAAGCGATCGAGGAGGTGCGGTGTCTTCATGCCGCCGGGAATGACGCAGGTGACTTTGACGCCGTTCTGCCGGGTTTCGGTGTAAAGAGCGCGGGTGAAACCGACGAGGCCCCACTTGCTCGCGTGGTACGCTGTGGCGTTCGGCCAGGCGCGGGTGGAGGCCGTGGACCCGATGTTGATGATGTACCCTTTGCGGTCGGAGAGAGTCGACAGGAAGAGCTTGGACATGAGGATGGGACCGCGGAGGTTGACATTCATGATGCGGTCGAATTCATCCATGGGAATCTCGGTGAAAGGGGCGGTGGTATCCGTGCCGGCGTTGTTGATGAGGACATCGAGGCCGCCGTAGGTATCCATGATGTGGCGGCATGCGTTGCGGCAGGATTCGTCTTTGGTCAGGTCGAGGGGAATACCCTCGACGCGGCCGCCGTCTTCGCGCAGTCGGGAGGCGGTTTGTTTGACATGGCGTTCCTGGATGTCGCCGAGAACGACCTGCATGTCCGAGCGAGCCAGAATGTCTCCGATCGCGGCGCCGAGGCCGCCGGCCGCGCCGGTGACAAACGCTACTTTATCCTTAAGCGTGTCCATAGAGTGTGTCTCACTTTACATCTTTGCCCGGGTGGGCGTCAGGTTTCTGGTTTCCGTACTCTGACTTATAAATTCCTTCTCGATCATTTCGCACATCGTGTGAATCAGGTGGAGGTGGACTTCTTCAATGTGTTCCGGGCTGTGGGAGGGAACGCACAGGGGGATATTGGTCATCTCGACTGCTTTGCCGCCGTTGCCGCCGTAGAAGCCGACTGTGAGGAGGCCTTTCTCCCGGGCGACGGCCAGTGCGCGCATGACGGCGGGGGACATGCCGTTGGAACTGACGACGATGAGGACGTCGCCGGCACGGCCGAAAGCTTCGATCTGGCGGGAGAAGATGTCCTCGTAGCAGAGGTCTTCGGAGCAGATCGACAGGTTGGCGGGATCGGTGGTGAGTGGGAGGACGGAAGTGGTGCGACGGTCGGGGTAAGCAAAGCGGCTCATCAGTTCGCGCGCGAAGTGTCGGGTTTCGCTGATACTGCCGCCCGCGCCGCAGATGAGAATCTTGGCGCCGCCGTCGATCGCCTTGGTGATCGCTCCGGCGGCGTTGACCATGGGGATGCGCAGGAGGTCGAGTGAGTCCTGCATGGTTCTGATGATGCGCTCGAAAGAGAGGTTGAACAGGCTGATCTTGTGGGAGTAGATTTGATCCTGGGAGAGAGAATTGGCGATGATCTTCTCGTAAAGGTTGACCATGGCGTTGGCCACCTTGGGCCAGGTGAAGTAGTACTTAACCCGCTCCAGGCCGTTCTCCGAAAAGTACTGGAGGAGCTTGCGGTTGTTGAAGATTTCAATGAGGCGTTCGGCCAGAGTCTCCGGGTCGCATGCGGGAACGAGGTAGCCGGTCTTGCCGTCAACGACGGAATACTTGATGCCGCCGACGTTGGAGCCGATTACCGGCGTGCCGCAGGCCATCGACTCGACCGGTGTCAGACCGAAGGGTTCGTACCAGGGGGTGCTGACGAAGATATCGGCGGCGTTGTAGTAGTATTTGAGGTTTTCGGGGCCATGGCGACCGGCCCAGTTGATCTGCTTGTGGACACGGAGCTTGCGGGCAATCTTCTGGAGGCGGCCGATCTCAGGTGTCTTCTTCGGGTCGGGTCGGTCGCTTTCGCCACCGACGACGATGAGGCTGGCTCTGGTGTCGTACTTGTCCTTAAGCACGCTAAGGCTTTCAATCACGGTGTCAATTCCCTTTCGGGGAACCATGCGACCGACGACCAGGATGGTGCGGTCGTGCTTGTTGAGGTTGAGGATCTGGCGGGCGAGCAACTGATCGATGGGGTGAAAGTGCTGGAGGTTGGCGCCGCAGGGGACGATCGTGATTTTGGCCGGATCGGCGTCGTAAAGCCTCACGAGATCCTCGCGGTCCTGCGGGCACTCGGCGATAAGCCCATCGGCCATCCGGGCTATTTCCTCCTCTATCAGTTCGCGCTGCCGAGGGAAGCGGTCGTTGGCGCCCTGGAACTGGCGGCGAATTCTGCCCAGGGCGTGGAAGGTGATGGCGAAGGGAATGCCCAGCTCGCGTTTGATCTCCATCGCAACCATGCCGGAAAACCAGAAGTTGGCGTGAACGATGCTGTACGGCATTCGTTCGGATTGCATGAATTCGACCGTGTTCTCGGCGAACTCGGGTATGTGGTCGAGAAGGTCTTCTTTGTGCAGCATTCCGACCGGGCCGGCTTGGATGTGGACGACGCGGATACGTTCGCGCCACTCGATCACACGGGGGAGCCGGGCATCGTCCCAGCGAGTGAAGACATCGACCTCGTAACCCAGTTCGGCCAGCTGGCAGGAGAGCTGGTTGACATAGACGTTCTGGCCGCCCGCATCCACGCCACCGAGGATGGCGAGGGGGGAAGCGTGGTCGCTGATCATGGCAATTCTTCGTGTCATACAGTCATTGTTCCTCAGGCCAGGTAACTCCGGTCCTCGCGGGTCAGCCGGTGGTCGAGAGATCCCGACTCCAGCAGGGTCGCCCAGTTGCGGGCGAATCGTTCGATACCGAATCGGCGGCGGGCGTACTGGCGGGCAAAGCGGGACATGCGACGCGCTTTCTCCGGCATAACCAGCAACTGGCGCATACGCTTGATGAGGGTGCCGACGTTGGTGTGGACATAACCGGTTCGGCCGTTCTTGATAATCGTGCCAAGTTCGGTGGTAGCCAGCCCGATCACGGGCAGGCCGACCATCATCGCTTCGCAGATGGACAGCCCGAGACTGCTGTACCGGATTGGGGTGAAGAGGAAGCGGTAGCGGGAGATAAACATGGGAAGCTTCCGGTACGGGACCTCCCCGAGGCCGCCGACCTTGTTGGCATTCATGCCGATGATGTCGAGCGGAACCTCGGCGCGGGCGGTCTGGAAGACATCCAACCCCAGCCGCCGGCCGCGGTCGCTGATATTGTTGATAATGACTACGCCGCGGGGGAGTTCGCCGGTATAGGAAATACCCCGGGGCGTGGTGACGCCGTGTTCGATGACGACGGTGGGATTGTCGCCGTTGTCCCACATGAGACGGTTGTAGCTGGTGACATGGACAATGGTGACCTGCGGATCGGCGGTGCCGGGGTGCCGGGTGTTGGTCGGATGAATCTGAGGGGGGTTGTGCTCGATGTAGTAGCGGGGGAGTAGCCGCTGGTCTTCGGAGAGGATCTCATGCTGGTCGTGGGTGAAGTTCTTCTCGGACTGGTAGACGATCGCATCGAGGTCGAGGTTTTTCACTTCGTCGGCCGGAACCTCGATGACGTTCGGTCCCCAGTCGAAATTGGCGGTCTTACCGCAGTAGCCCTCGGGTCGTCCCGGTTTCACCGGCAGGATGAACGTATGCGGGGTGTGGGTCAGGTAATAGAGGTAGTTGCCGTGGATATGCCAAGTGAGGATTGTTTTCTGTTTCGTCACAGGTCCAGCTTTCCGTCAAGGGGTTCCTTGTGCCGCGGACTGAGGGTCCTCGGAGCGCGTACGCCCCCGTCAGCCCCGGCTCGGTACTTTTCACCGAGGACTATGTCCACGGTGTTCAAATCACTCGCTACAAAGGGTGAAGCGGCGAGGCGCGACCACTACTGCTTCTAATGTTTGGCGGGGGGAAGAGCGAGGGTGGGCGCTCAGCGGTTCTTGTCGTCGATGTCCCGGGGTTTGCCCTTCCGGCTCCCTCTGGCCAGTTCGGCGAGTTCGGCTTCGGACATCGATTCATACATTTGTTCTGAAGCGCCCTGGAGCGTCGATTTGGGCTTTTCGCCCCGTTTGACTGCAAGGGCAATCCCCGCCGCTATCTGCTGATCTTGTGATTTGGCTTTTCCCATGTGCTATGCCTGCCTCTTTCCGTTTTCCTACCTTGCTATGAACTTACAGAAACGGCTCATCTGGCCGGATTTCACGTGCTCCTGGTAGAGGAATTTCAGTTTGTTCGCCTCAAAGATGTCCTTGAATTCGTCCCAGAAAATGTGCTTCAGCGACGGTTCTTTCTCCCCGAAATCGAGACGCAGAATCGGCACGGTCTCGCCGTCGCGTTGCACCACGGCGGGGGTGCCGCCTCGCTCCAGTGTCCACCGCATGATTTCGCTGATGTCGGTGGTCGTCCGGGACGAGGGATCGTGCTCTTCGTCGCCTTTATGGTGGGCCATATGTTCGCTCCCAAATTCGCGGCCGTCCGACGCAGTTTTGGGCATGATGCTGCGGCACAGTCGGGCGGTCATTCCCCGATTGCTCTCTTCGGCACATTCATCTGCGTGGGGTAATCTGGTCGTATGCTGTGCCTGTTCAACAAATCGCCTGAAGAATGGTTCCCATACTCCATGGTCGCAGGCGGAGGTGGAAGGGGACGGCTAAAGAATTCCCGGACAGCGAGTTCGGTGCGTTGTCGTGAGGCGGAGAAGAGGCGTTTCGGGGTTGCTGTTTCCTCCGAGTTCTTCGTAGATTTCAAGAGAATAAGCCAGAAGAACCGGGGCGTTCTATCGCCGATGATGTTCCGTCGGCAAGCAGGACATTCAGCGCAGGGACGTCGCACGAAAAGGAAAGGAAAGTTCGATGGCAGACACTCAGAGTACCAGTCCGGTGCGGGTGCTGGGAATCGCGGGCAGTTTGCGGCGAGCGTCATTCAACCGGGCGGCGTTGCGGGCGGCCCGGGAGTTGGCGCCGCCGAGCGTGACAGTGGAGATTTGCGAGATCGACGGGATTCCGGGATTCAACGAGGACATCGAGAAGACCCCGCCGGAGAAAGTGGTGGAGCTGAAGCGCCGGATTCGGGAGGCCGAGGCGATTCTGCTGGTGACGCCGGAGTACAACTACTCGGTGCCGGGAGTACTGAAAAACGCGATCGACTGGGCCTCGCGGCCCTACGGCGACAGCGCGTGGGAGGGGAAGCCGGTGGCGGTGATGGGGGCCTCAATTGGGATGCTGGGAACCGGCCGCGCACAGTATCACCTGCGGCAGATGTTCGTATTTCTGAATATGTATCCGGTGAACCGTCCCGAAGTGATGATCGGGCAGGCGGCGAAGAAGTTCGACAAGCAGTTGAACCTGACGGATGAGACCTCGAAGAAGCTGATTGTGAAGCTGCTGGACAATCTGGCGGCGTGGACGAGGAAACTGCAGGGGGAGGCGCAGAAGAGATAGTCGTGAAGCTGCACGGTCATTATTCGGTGGTAGCAGCCGGCCGCAAAACTGACGGCCGAGTTGTGCGCTCGTCATGTTATACTAAAGGCAGGCGGTAATAACTACCTGCCTTATAGTCGAAATCTCGCCGATCTACTTCGCTTCTGCGCGAACCAGAGTGTCAAGGCAGTTGCCGTGACAGAAGGGAAAGGTCCGACCGCGCCAGGTTGATCGCTTCACCGCATGATTCGCATCGATGAGGGTGAGCGTCCCGCGTTCGATTTCATCAGGGTCGATGCGTTCGAAGCGGAACTGGTTGCCGCAGACATATCCGTTGTATACATCGCCGCCTCCATCGGTGTAGCTGGCGGTGGTTCCGGTCTGGGTGATCGTGAGATCGACGTCGCCGCCGAATGGTTCGCCGCAGGAATTGCCACACTGGTAAGTTCCAAGCCACAGGCCGGCGAGGTTAGCCGGAAAGTCGCAATCGTGCTGAGTGACGAGGGCCTCGACTTCATCCAGGCTGAACATAGCATCTTCGGTCGAGACAATCTCCAGGCACAGATAAGTGGTCCCGGCGTTGATGACCTCCATGCTAGAGCCAGCCAACGCGATGTTTTCGGGGTCGGGGTTACCGAGTGACGTCGCAGTGATCTGGTACGGGCCGTAGGCTGCACCCTCATCGCAGACGGTTTCGGGATTGTCGGAGATCCGGACTATGGCCTGTGCGACAGCCTGACCGGGAACCAGCAGAGCCAGGCGCTTCAGAGCGGAGACTCGGCCTGAAAGCGAGGCCTCCACGTGTTCCATCGTCGCGGCAACGTCGATCTCCACGCTGTCCACCACTTTCAAGCCGGGCGGCAGATAGAGCGCGAGCGGAATCGTGGTGGTCTGGTTGGCAAGCAGTGGAACGTCGACGAGGGCGGAATCGAGCGGAATCGTCACCCTCACGGGTTGATTCTGGTTGCCCCCACCAGTGGACTTGGAATCATCGCCGCAACCGAAGTTGAGAAGCGCTAACAGGCCGAGGGCGAATATCGACGTGTAACGCCGGTGGACTGGCGAGGGAGTTGTAATCATTGGATCCTCCTGGAGATTCTGCGTTGTCGGCAATATACGCGACAAACGTTGCGGCCGCCATAGAAGTTTCTTGGTCTACAGGATCCTTGATCCACATGCGAACCGCTCCCGGTGTCAGGAGCACGGGCCGGAGAGCAAGCCGCGATTGCGTCGGGTTTTAGTCGCCGAAATGTTCCACCCGATTTGCCGAGCCTCGGTAGGCGGCATTACACTCGATCCAACGGATTCGTCACGTATATCAAACGTCTTCAGCCCCTCCCATCATGGACAGACAACGTCTTGCCAAGCGCAATTCGTTGTGCCGCATTATGGTCGGGCGAGTCGGCAGAACGGTTCCGGACCGCTTCGCTGTTCCAACTGATAGCCAAAGTGGTCCTCTCTTAATGCCGATAATGATGATGGACTGAAGACCTGCCTGGACCGCCCTGTCTCTCAGGCAATGGTATCACTGGCGGCAGAGAAGCAGGTCCGAGGAGTATCGTGTTGCCTTCGCACTTGGAAAGGAGACAGCTGTGAACAAGGTGGTGGCGCGGTTCGCCGACGGTAGAGTAGTCAAAGGCACGACCGCCGATTTCGTCCCGGCAAAAGAAGTCTTTCACTTGAACGTGATGACCGAAACGGCCGGAGCAAAGCCTATAGAGATACACACGAGCGAATTGAAAGCGCTGTTCTTCGTAAAGGACTTTGCGGGGGACTCGCAACATGTCGACTCAAATGAATTTGAGCCGTCGCGCCCCCCGGCCGGGCGCAAGATTCGCGTGGAGTTTAAGGACGGCGAGGTTCTGATCGGTACGACGACCGGTTATCAACCCGGACGCCCGGGGTTTTTCCTCATGCCTGCGGATTCAGGCTCGAACACGGAACGCTGCTACATAGTCGCCGGGGCGACGAAGACGATCAGTTTTATCTGAAGGGGGGAGATTGCGGCCGTGGCCTGGCGGCGCGGAAGAAGTACCCCCGGCAGGACTCGAACCTGCTACCCTCTGCTTAGAAGGCAGATGCTCTATCCAGATGAGCTACGGGGGCATTCAGTTGTTCTACACGGCAAAATAAAAGTTGGTGCAGCCGGGTGCAATAACAAATTGGACGCCGGTGGATCAGTGACGATGGCGGGAGTCAGAGGGACTCCCGGCCTACAACATACTGCAAGTGGCGTCAGGTGGGAACACCTGACGCCACTTGCTGCCGCACCTGATACCATTTACCGGCGCACCTGGCAGATGAACGACTTCAGGTAATACGATTCCGGGAAGTTCAGGGCGATCGGGTGGTCGGGGGACTGCCGCACCATCTTAATCAAGTGCAAATCGACTCCCGCCTGCACGGCCGCGCGGCGCAGAGTTGTACGAAAATCATCTTCAGAAAAGTGCTGGGAACAACTCGAGGTCACGAGGATCCCCCGGTCGCGCAGGACGCGCAAAGCGGCGCGGTTGAGGAAGTGGTATCCCTTGCGGCCTTCGTCGGAGTGCTTGTGCGACTTGATCAGGGCGGGGGGGTCGAGAAGAACCATGTCATACTCCGGTTCGGAGCGTGCGCCGAGCCACTGGAAAATGTCGGCCTGTTCGGTCGTGATGCTGCCGATATCGATCGAGTTGGGGCCGTCCTGGTTCAGTCGTGCTTCCGGAAGGACAGCGGCAAGGGCGGGGGCGGAAGAGTCGACACAGTGGACGGACTCTGCACCGCCGACAAGGGCGGAAATTCCCGATGCTCCGCGGTAGGAGAAGAGGTCGACCACGCGCCGGCCGCGGGCGAGGTTGAATATCTCGCGGCGGGTATCGCGCAGATCGAGGAAGAAGCCGGTCTTCTGGCCGCCGGTGATGTCGGCGGTGAAGCGGCGGGAGTCCTCGAAAAAGACGACGCTCTCGGGCATGGTCCCGTGGAGTAGCCCGGACGCCGCGGGGAGGCCTTCTTCGGTGCGCGAGGGGAGATCGGATCGTTCGTAGATTGCGGCCGGGGAAAACAGATCGATCAGGGCGTCGATCACCGACTGTCGCAGCAACTCGGCACCGGCGGTGGCGAACTGCACGACAAGGATGTCGGCGTAGCGGTCGACCACGACGCCGGGGAGGCTGTCCGACTCGCCGAAGACGACGCGGTACCCGGCGGTGGGGTTGTCGACCGGGATGCCGGCCAGGGCGTGGCGGTCGCGG
>JBGSIV010000305.1:0-4807 GCA_041742355.1 Candidatus Zixiibacteriota bacterium | reverse complement strand
TGTACCGCCAGGACTACCAGCGCGGCAAGCCAGTCCGCCCGGTGAAGCTGGTCGGCAAACGGAAGAAGAGCGGCACGAAGACCTGGTTCAAAGCCGATCCCGACATCTTCCAGCAGGTCAAATACAAATTCGATATCGTCGCGACGCGTCTGCGCGAGTTGTCCTTCCTCAACAAGGGCCTCAAGATCGACTTGATTGATCACCGCTCCGGCAAAGCCGTGACGTTCCAGGCCAAGGGCGGGCTCTCGGAATTCGTCGATTACCTCAACGAGAGCAAGGACCCGCTGTTCAAGAAGCCGGTCTACTTCTCGGCCACCAAGGACGATGTCGAGGTGGAAGCGGCGATCGCGTACAACGACGGTTACGCCGAGTCGGTCTACTCGTTCGTGAACAACATCAACACGATCGAAGGCGGCACGCACCTCACCGGTTTCCGCACTGCCCTCACCCGCACGATCAACAACTACGCGTACAAGAACAACCTCGTCAAATCCAACGGCCTGCAGCTCGCCGGCGACGACAGCAAAGAGGGGCTGGTGGCGGTGATTTCGGTGCGCGTGCGCGATCCCCAGTTTGAGGGCCAGACCAAAACCAAGCTCGGCAACGGTGAAGTCCGCGGTATCGTCGAACAGATCTCCAACGAGTACCTCGGCATGTACTTCGATGAGAACCCCGCGGTTGCCCGCAAGATTGTCGAGAAGGTCGTGCAGGCTGCGACCGCCCGCGAGGCGGCCCGGAAAGCCAAGGAACTCACCCGGCGCAAAGGCGCGTTGGATTCCGCCTCGATGCCCGGCAAACTCGCCGACTGCTCCCTGCGCGATCCCGAATCGTGCGAGCTGTACATCGTGGAGGGCGACTCGGCCGGCGGATCGGCGAAGCAGGGACGCGACCGCCGCTTCCAGGCGATTCTCCCGCTGCGCGGCAAGATTCTCAATGTGGAGAAAGCCCGGATCGACAAAATCCTTTCGAACACCGAAATTCGCGCAATTATCACCGCCCTCGGCTGCGGTGTCGGCGAGGATTTCGACCTGAGCCGCCTGCGCTACCACAAGATCATCGTGATGACCGATGCCGATATCGACGGCGCGCATATTCGCACGCTCATCCTGACCTTCTTCTTCCGTCACATGAAAGCGCTTGTCGAGGCCGGCAATGTCTATATCGCGCAGCCGCCGCTGTACCGGCTCAAGCACGCCAAGAGCGAGCAGTACGCCTACAGCGATGACGAGAAGAACCGGTTGCTCAAGACCATGTCCGAGCAGGGGGTGTCGATCCAGCGCTACAAGGGACTCGGTGAAATGAATCCGGAGCAGCTCTGGCGCACGACGATGAACCCGGAAACCCGCACCCTGCTGCAGGTGAACATCGATGACGGCGCGGAGGCCGATCACCTCTTCAGCGTGCTCATGGGTTCTGAAATCGCCCCGCGCAGCGCGTTCATTCAGGAAAACGCTCGCTACGTGCGCAACCTGGATATCTAATCGGAGGAGCTATGCACGTGGTGTCAGGTGAGGACACCTGACACCACTGTTTTGTATCCGCCGGCAATCGGCAGACCTTCGAAACAAACCAACTCGCCCGGCGTTTTACCTGTAGATCTATCTGTCATTAACGGAGGTTCGTCATGAAATTCCGCTTCTGGCTCCTGCTGCTGTTAATCGGGATAGTCATCTGGATCCTGACCATGGATAAGGAAGACTTCGACCGCTCGTGGGCCAAAGTCGGCGGCCGTCCCGGCCCTGATGGCGAATAGCACAAACAGAAACGGCACGACCACCCGGCCGTGCCTTCGCTAACGATCCCGCAGGGATATCTCGCTCTTGCCCTTCGCTAGGGTTTCCCTTCACCCTGAGGATTAACGTCCGGCGGCAGCTTTCTGGCCGGATCCTCGCCGTTTATCACCCACTCGGGATACTCCACCTTGGGCTGGAAAATGCCCAGGTAGCGCTGGTACCACTTCCACGATTTCTTCTGCTCGTTGCGGTACTTCCTGATGCGCTTCTGGCGGGCGTGCTCTTCGGCGTCGATCGACTCGATCCGTTGGAGGAGAATCTCGATAGTCTCCCGTTTCTCCAGCGCAACGCGGACCGTTTCGTAGTCCTTGAACGCGAAGACACTCTGCACGATCGGTTCGAAGAAGACCATCGTCTGCGACCCGATGAAATTGAGCGGTTTCATTGATTCGAGAAAGATAATCGCCGGGGCGGTCATCTGCCATTCGACCACCTTGCGGGCCAGTTTGTCGATCACCGCCCGCTCTTCTTCCGGCAGCGGCGGCTGTCCGGCCGGAAGTTCCTGCGATCCGCCGAAGAAACCTGTCATGCCGTGGCCTCCTGTGCGCCGGGATCAGTCGGTTTGCCGGTCTGCTTCATCTGCCGTTCGACAAATGCCACTACCTCGTCCCGGTTGCGGTCGAAAATCAAGTAGATCCCTCGGAAGTTCTCAAGCCGCGATGGGCTTGGAAAGGGGGAGAGGAGCACGCCGTTCTTGTCGGGATAATAGCTGCGGTACAGGTTCCACTCCTTGCGGAGCGTCTGGGTAGTTGTCTTGATGGTCACACCCTGTTCATCGAGGCGGTAGCCGGTGGGGAAGAAGAACTTGGCCAGCGAAGCGAAAAGGACGACGAGCGAGAAGAACGAGAACCACTTCGAGTCGGTGGCGACGAGCACGAGGAAACTGACCAGCAGGATGAAGGCGCTCACCAGGGCAGTGACCCACGGGCGCCGTTTGGCCGGATGCACCTGCCACTCGATACACGGTCCGCTCTGCGCTGCCGCAGGATCGACCGGTCTGTCGGTCTGGGAGCTCATACTCAAATCACTTTTCGTCGGCCGTGCGGTACCGTTCGTTTTTCACCTTTTCGATCATTTTGAGCATCTCTTCCGGGGCGAACAGCTTTTTCTCGATCAGCAGCCGCACAAGCGCTTCCTGGGCCAGGTTGTTCGACAGAGCCAGTTCCTCGTACGAAATTTCCCGTTCCTGGCCGTTGATGACCATCTTGATCGCATACTTTTTCTCGTTAACAACTCGTCTCCTGTCCTGTGGGGTCTGCGTTACCGGATCGTACCAGTAACAACCGGCCCGATGGCAAAAGGGTCCGGTGGATTTCCGGCGACCGTCAGCATCTTCGACAGCCTCACTGGCGAGGTTCGGCCGGGTTGAGGGGGATTGGGACCGCAGCGCCGTCGGCAATCCGGAACAGCGGCATGTGCACGTTTTCGCGGTTGAGGCCGAAGGAGATGATCCCCGATGCCCCCGGATAGCCCTGTACGTTCTTAAGCGCCGCCGCGATTTGCTCGCGAGATTTCCCGCCGCGGTCGATTGCCAGGGTGATCAGTCGCACCGCGTCGTATCCCAGACGTGCCAGTCGATCGGGCTGTGCGCCGTATCGGGCGTCGTACGCAGCGCTCATGCGCACCGACTCCTCGGTCGGTTCGGTCGGGAGAAACGGCGACGGGAACACGGCCTGCTGGGTGACTTCGTCGCCGAGGCGGAATATTTCGTCGTCTCCCCAGCCATCGGATCCGAGGTACTGGCCCTTGAGGTTGTAGAATCGGATTTGCGGCAGGAGCATGCGAATCTGCTCGGGATCGCCGGGCAGGTAGATTACGTCGACCGCCGCCGGCAGTCCGTCGATTTCGATCGTGTCTCCGCGTTCATCGAGCCAGAACGACGAATCGGGGGTTGCTCCGATGACTTCTGCCTTGATGTCGAGGATATACTGCCCGAAGTCGTTGTCGCGTGCGCGGTAGTAGGCCGAGGCGAGCACTTTGCCGCCCCGGGTCTCGAAATGAGCGGCAAACCGTCCCGCCATGCGCATTTCTTCGCTTCCGCTTGGCGCCATCACCACAGCCGTCGTTGCCCCGAGTACGTCGATCGCATAGTCGGCCATGCGCACCGCTTCCAGTTCGATATTCGGCGAGAGCTGAAACGAGGTCTCGGACAGGCGCGTAATCCCGGCATCGGTTGCGGCCGGAATCACGAGCGGGAGATCGGCGCCGTGGAGTCGGGCCGAGGCAATGGCCGCGGCTTCGCTGGTCAACGGTCCGATTGCCGCCGCGGCCGAGCTCAGCGACAGCTCGCCCACCACGCGGGCCGCATCGACGAGATACCCCTCGGTGTCGTAGGGCACGATCGTGACTTTGCGTCCGGTTTCGGCGGCGTAGATTTCGGCGCCGACCACGGCGCCGTTGTAGATCTGGTTGCCGAATTCCTGCAGGTCGCCGCTGAGCGGGAGGAGCACCGCGATTTCCACCGGGGCGTTTTCCCGGCGGCGCAGGGCTTCCTTTTCAGCGTCGGCGTCGAGGCTTTGGCCGCACCCGGCCAGCAGTTCCGCTGCTGCCGCCGTCTGGCCGTGACCGAGGAGCACGTCGGCCGCCTCTTTCATGAGGGGGCAGCGGCGGTCATCGGGGACATTGGCGAAATCGTCCGCGCCGACGGTGATCGAGCCGGCGTTCTCCAGGAGGGCCAGCACCGACTTGCCGGCCAGCGCGCTGAGGCGATCATCGGTCGATGTTCGGTAGGCGTCGAGATACTGGTCGAGCGCGCGCTGCAATTCGCCGCGCCGGTAGTAACTGTTGGCGAGAAAGAAGTTGGCGTAGGGAATTTCGGGCGCATCCGGGAAACGGGAGAGGAGATACGAAAACCCGGCTACCGCCTTGCCGTAGTCGCCGAGGTAGTAGTTAGCCTTGGCGCGCTGAAACACGAATACCGGCAGCGAGGGAGACTCCGGGTATTCACCGGCAAGCCGTTCGAACACCTGCGCGGCCCGCACCCACTCGCCATCGGCGAGCAGGCGTTCGCCTTC
>JBGSIV010000304.1:0-52497 GCA_041742355.1 Candidatus Zixiibacteriota bacterium | reverse complement strand
GACCGAACCGGGTGAGGAAAGACGCCCCCACGCCGGCGCAGATGGGAAACGAGGTCACGGCGATCGCGATGACCAGGAGGGCAATCCCCAGCCCGTAGAGCAGGGAATCGCTGTCTCCGACCAGCATTATCACCACCAGCCAGAGCAGCGCCAGGAGCGCCATCCCGACGAACGTCTGCAACTGCGGCCCGGCCTCTTGCTGCAGGGCTTTGCGGAGGGCCCAGGATCCGATCATTCCGGCGAAGGCGATCAAACCGAAAGCCACTGCGGCCAGGTAGAGGATCGGCAGGATTGGTGTCAGCACGATTCCGACAATAGTGATCACGAAGAGGGCCGCGATCACGGGGAGGAGGAAGATGAGTAGCAGCCCGACGGCATAGGACCTCGTCTTATAGCCGGCGATACAGGCGGTCACGTGCGCCAGTTGTTTCGGAATGACCGCGACCACCAGGAACCCGGCAAACATCATGAGTACGGCGATTGCCGTGACCGCGACGATTGCGTCGACCGAGATTGCTTCGGTGTAGCGGCTGGGATCCAGCGGGTTTTCGTTTTCGCGGACCTCTCCGCGCACGACGCCGCCCGGCTTCACCACGACGCTCGGCGCCTCAATATCTCCGTCCACCTGACCCGACTCGGTCACCAGCACGCGCTTGTATGACCGGACGTCACCGCGGACCCATCCTTTGACCGTCACGCGTCCCGAGGCCAGGATGCTGCCGTCGACAAACTCGTCGTACCCGATGGTGACCGACGGTTCGCCCGGGCTGACCTCCCGGACCTGTGTCGCCCGCTGCTCGATCGGCAGGTCGTTTCCCGCGGCGGGGCGGTCCAAACGTCCGGCGCCTTCGGTTGTCGCCGTTCCTTCGACCCAGGCGTCGCGCTGGAAGTCATACCGCCAGTCGTTGCCGTCGATGTCGGTCGCCACGACGCCGGTTTCCGAGAGGCGGATTTCGTTGAAGACTACTCCGGGGGGGGCGGTTTTGAGATCTGAGACGGTTTCGGGCCGACTTGCCGCCGACAGCTCTTCCACCGCCTTGACGCTGTCGTCCTGGGCGGGCGAGGACGACGGCAGCGCGGCGAACCAGAGCAGGCCGGCCAGAACCGGCCACCAACGACAAGGATCGGCGGAGCGCATGCAACTTCCTATGTTCGCGCGCGGCAGATCAGAACTGGGCGATGGTGACATCGCCGGATGACGACGTCAGGTGGACCCGTGGTCCGCCCTGGCCGAATATGCCGACCAGCTGACGTTTGGTCACGGCCTCAATCACCACCGGCACATCGCTCTGAATTCCGCCGCTGGCTGTTTCCACACTGAGCTTGCCCGAGGCCGAAAGCGGCACGGCGAAATGGATCTGTCCGCTCGTGGTTTCGACGAAGAAGTCGTCGGGGCTGTCCAACTCGGTGCGTACGTGAACTTCTCCGGTCCGCGCGGCGATATCGAGCGCCCCGCGCACCTGGTTGACACTGACTGTACCGGTCACCGCCTTGACGCGAATATCCCCTTCAATCCATTGCAGGTCTATCGAGCCATGCGGCTGGCTAACCGATAGCGGGCCGATCACATATTCCGCCCGCACTTCTCCTGATTCATTTTCTACGGTGAGCGCCCCTTCCAGGGAACTCACGCTGATCTTCCCGGCGACACTGGCGATCCGGATATCCGTCTGGTACGGCACGGTGATGGTGTACTCCACATTCCCCGGAGCGTCCGAGCCCGATCCGAACAGCTTCTGCCAGAACGAGCGCCCACGACGGACCATGGTCAGGTAGTTTGTCTGGATCTCAATGAGCGTTCCCTTCTGGCGGGTTTTGATCTCCATGTGGTCGGCCACTTCCTGTGCTTCGTCGTAGTTGCTGGCCCGCACTCGCTTGACCGCTTCGATCACCACCTGGCTTCCTTCCCCGCCGACTATCCGCACCGAGCCGTGCACCAGCCGCAGATCCAGTTGTCCCGGCTGATCCAGATCGATGATTTTCTGGTAGTCGAAGGTGTATTCTTCGGCCGAAGCCGGCGTGCCGGCGGCGAAGAGGCAGATCACGCACAGGATGAAGCCGCAAGTCCGGGACATACGCAGAACTCCTTGTACCATCCCCAGTTCAGATCGATTTGAGCTTCTTTTTGAGAAGCTCCCGGGCGCGGAATATCCGCGCCTTGACTGTACCGATCGGTATATCCAGTAGATCGGCTATTTCTTCGTAGGATTTATCATCCTTGTGCCGGTAGACGATCACCTCGCGGTACTTCTTCGGCAGCGAATCGATAGCCTCTTCGATACTGAACCGCTGCTGTTTTCGGACCAGATCGCGTTCGGGATGGTAGGAGTAGTCCGGGACATCGATCGTTCGGCCCTCAAATTCATGATCCATCTGGCCTTCCAGCGACAACACCTGGATTCGCTTCTTGCGCAGATGATCAATCGAGCAGTTGGCCGCAATCTTGTACAGCCAGGTTGAGAACCGGTACTCGGAGCGGTAGGTCGCGAGCGATGTAAACGCCTTCATGAAGGTCTCCTGCACCAAATCGTTCGCCGTTTCCTTGTCCCGGACGATCTTGTAGACGATGTGGAAGACGGCCGGGCGATGCCGCTCCGCAAGGATTCGATACGCGTGCTGGTCCCCTTTGAGGGCCTGCTCAATGACTTCTGTATCGTTATCCTGCACCGACATCTCTCTTTGCTGTACGATTCAGTTGAGGCGCTGTTTCACCGCCAAGCCCAAGAATATATAACCTTTCAATGACTTACAAGGGAAAAGTAGCCGGCGCACAACCGGCCGGCCGGGTCAGGAGTTGACGAACCCTTCGCGGTAAGTCATTTTCGGGTCGGTGCTTCGCAGGTCAAGGCCGTGTTCGAGGTACGCTTTCAGGTTGGTCAGGAAGAACACCCATCCGGCGCGGCAGCCCATGTGCATGTACACCTTGTCCCGGGCCGTGGTACGCATCCGCGACTGGGTCAACTGGCAGATTGTTCCCCCCTTGTGGCTGATCACCTTCACCTCGACCTGCTCGCCATGGTTCCCGAACGGAAACACAACTTTCTTCCCTTTCACCGCGCTGATGACGATATCGTCCAGCGTATCTTCCGGGCGGAAGAACTGCAGCCAAATCCGGCCGCCCGCTTTCGGCTCGATTATCCCTTTGACCGGAAACCACGAGGACAGCATCTGCGGGTCGGTCCAGGCTTTCCAGACCGTCTGCGGTGACGCCTTAACGAAGATTTTCAGGGTGAATTGTGTCCAGTCAAACGCCAGCCTGGTCTTGTGGTCGAAGGTGTCCGGTTTGGCTAGTTCCTTCTTTGGGGCGGATTTTGTCGACGCCATAGGTACGGCTCCTTTCGTTTCTCGTTGAGTCGGGCAGATCGTGCCGAACACCTCTGGTGTCGGCGCCTCCCCATGGTGCTACCAGAACTTAAACAATTCGCGTCCGCAATCAAACTATTTAGGGTCCCGGTGCTTTATTCTCGCTGTTTCGACGCCGTTATCCTCCTTAAGGAAGGCAAAGGATACACCGGTGCTCTACGACTATCCGCACTACTACGAGGCGGCATTCTCGTTTCGCGATATCGCCAGCGAGGCGGCTGTGATCGAGGAAGCTCTTCGACGCTACAGCGACATTCATGTGCGCACTGCCCTCGAGCTGGGCTGCGGCACCGCGCCCCATGCCGGTGAGCTGGCGGCCAGCGGACGCCGCTACCTTGGCCTCGATATCAATCACAACATGCTCGATTACGCCCGCCGGCGCTGGTCCGGGGTGAGCCCCGAACCGACCTTCCTCCATGGCGACATGACCGCCTTCCACCTCGGCCACCCGGTCGATTTCGCCTTTGTCCTGCTCGGGTCGCTGTATGCCGAGTCCCCTGGGGAATTGGCCTCTCACTTCGACTCGGTGGCCCGGGCCCTCAATCCCGGCGGGATTTACCTCCTCGACGGCTGCGTGCAGTTCGGGGATCCGCTCGATTTCGACGGTTCGACCTATACTCTCGAGCGGGATGGCATCCGGGTGGAGTCTCACTTCGCCCTGCGCCTGCTTGATGCCGAGACGGATCTCTATGAGGAGAGCTGGACGGTGACCGTGAATGATCGCGGCGTCGAGAAGGTTTTCCATACAGTCGAGCGGAACCGGTCGCTGAAGGCGGAGGCTTTCCTCGACCTGGTTGCGGCTTCACGGAATTTTGAGCTTGTCGGGTGGTTTGATGATTGGGATCTTGCCGCCCCCCTGAGCGTGCATTCGAAGTCCACCCGCCCGCTGGTGTTGTTGCGGCGGACCGAATGATCTCCCTGAAGGAATGAGAAAAGGCAGGCGCCGCGCGGCGCCTGCCTTTCGCATGTTCCATTTGTTCGGGCGGCTACTGCGCCTTCTTCACGCTCTGCACCATCGCCATGAATCCCCCGCGCATCTCGTTGGCGGTCTTCTGCGGGCCGGTCAGTTTGAAGAAGAGGTTTCCTTCGGGGCCCTCGACGACCGCTCCGACCATTTCGTAGTTTTCCTTGAGCATCGATCCACCGCCCATTGCCCCGCCCATCGAGCCGCTGTAGCTGCCCGAGGTTGAGACCAAGTGCACCGGCATTCCGTTGACCTGGATGGTGTCGCGCGCGGCGCGCGCCGCCGGGTTGTCGTTTTCAGCGGTCGCCATCTGGCCGATCCACCGGTCGATATTGGCGTCGACTGTCCCGCCGCCGCCCGGCCCGAAGTAGAACACAGTCACGGTGGCCGAATCGGTATCTTCCCCCACCGCCGGCAGGTAGTAGCTGGCCTGCCGCATTCCCGAGGCTCCCAGGTCGACCCAGTTCGTCGGCGGGGTGAACGTGAGTCCCGCCACGGTCGTCGGCTGCCCCGATAGGTCGTAGTCGGCCGGATTGACCTGGGCGAACTGCCCGCTCTGCTGTGCCCCCTGCCCGGTATCCGCGCCGTTGCCGGCCTGCTTGTTGTCCGATGAACACGCGCTCACCATGAGCGCCGTAATTCCCGCGATCAGTCCCAATCGCACCACCATCAGGTTCTCCTCTTCGGTTCCGTTATGGCCGTTCTTCTTAATTGCCGATCCACCGGATCCACAAGGATCCGCGCGGTCAAAGGTAGACAAATATCCGGCAGTTCGCAACCCTGCTTTCGTCCCATGGTTCCCGGCCACAAAAAGAACGCCCCCGTCAGGTACGGGGGCGTCAGGAGGTTGCCCGCTTAACCGCTACGGGTTACAGCTCACCACGGGCAAGGAGTCGGCGCCAGCCCTCCCTTGAACAGGTAGTTAACCAGGTAAGTCAAATCCGAAATCTTCACCGGCTGTGGTCCTCCGTCACCGATGATATCGGCCTCCTCGAGACAGGGCGGCTCGGCACCCGCTCGGAAGATATAGACCACCAGGAAGGTCAGGTCGCTCACGTCGATCCTCTCCTGGCTGTCCCCGTTGACATTGCCGCGAATTCCCTCACAGCATCCGTCGCAGACGTCCCCGATCCCGTCGAGATCGGTATCCTGCTGGCCGGGGTTGTTATGCAGGGGGCAGTTGTCGCAGACGTCGCCGATACCATCCGGCCCGCCGTAGGTGGGCAGATCGGTATCGAGCTGGTTCGTGTTGGCATCATCGCGGCAATTGTCGCAGACGTCGCCGACGTTGTCCTGATCGACATCCGCCTGGTCGTTATTGGGGGTGGCAACACAGTTGTCGCAGGCGTCGCCGTACAGGTCGCCGTCGGCATTCGCCTGGTTGAGGTTCGACGTCGCGACGCAGTTGTCGCAGACGTCCCCGAGTCCGTCCAGATCCTGATCCTCCTGCAGGGAGTTGGCCGTGGTCGGGCAATTGTCGACATCGCCGCAGACACCGTCCTGGTCGATATCGTTCTGCGCATCGAGCGGGCACTGGTCGCAGGCGTCGCCGATACCGTCGCTGTCAGAGTCATCCTGGAGGGCATTGGCGATTGTGGGGCAGTTGTCGCAGACGTCGCCGATACCGTCCTGGTCGCCGTCCTCCTGGGCGGCATTGGCGACTGTGGGGCAGTTGTCGCAGACTGTGCCGACCCGGTCGAGATCGCCATCCGCCTGATCGGTGTTGGCGTCGACCGGGCAGTTGTCGCAGGCATCGCCGACGGTATCGGTGTCGGCATCGGCCTGATCGGTGTTGGCATTGGTCGGGCAGTTGTCACACACGGTTCCGATGCCGTCCAGATCGCCATCGGCCTGGTTTGTGTTCGCGGCGGTCGGGCAGTTGTCGCAAACGTCGCCGACATCGTCGTTGTCGCCGTCGGCCTGATTGGTGTTCTCGACAACCGCGCAGTTGTCGCAGACGTCGCCGACGCCGTCCTGATCGCCGTCGGCCTGGTCGGCGTTGGCGTTGGCCGGGCAGTTGTCGCAGAGGTTCCCGACACCGTCCATGTCGGCATCGGCCTGGTCGGTGTTGGCGATGTTCATGCAGTTGTCGCAGACGTCGCCGACGCCGTCCTGGTCGAGATCCTCCTGGAACTCATTCGCCGTCGCCGGGCAGTTGTCGACATCGCCGCAGAGACCGTCACCGTCGATGTCATTCTGCGCATCGAACGGGCACTGGTCGCAGAGATCGCCGATCCCGTCACTATCGCTGTCCTGCTGGTCGGCGTTAGCAATCTGCGGGCAGTTGTCACACAGATCCCCGGTGCCGTCGAGATCCCCATCCGCCTGATCGGCATTGGCCACGGTCGGGCAGTTGTCGCAGAGATCTCCCTTCCCGTCGGTATCGCCGTCAGCCTGATCGGCATTGCTAACGTCGGGGCAGTTATCGCAGAGATCTCCCCTGGTGTCGCTGTCCAGATCGGCCTGATCCTGATTGGTGATGGTGGGGCAGTTGTCACAGACATCCCCGAAGGTGTCAGCGTCGCCGTTTTGCTGGTTGGGGTTGGCTGCGGTCGGACAGTTGTCACAGAGATCGCCGTCACCGTCACTATCCCCGTCGGCCTGGTCGGCGTTCTCGACGGTCGGGCAGTTGTCACAGAGGTCGCCCTTGCCGTCGGCGTCGCCGTCAGCCTGGTTAGCGTTGCTCACGGTCGGGCAGTTGTCGCAGAGGTCGCCCTTGCCGTCGGCGTCGCCATCAGCCTGGTTGGCGTTGCTCACGGTCGGGCAATTGTCGCACAAATCTCCTTTACCATCCCCATCTCCGTCGGCCTGATCCGAGTTGGCCACCGTTGGGCAGTTGTCGACGTTCGCACAGTGGCCGTCCTGGTCGATGTCATTCTGGGCATCCTGCGGGCAGGCGTCGCACAAATCCCCGAACGCGTCCCCGTCGGCGTTCGCCTGGTCGGCATTGGCGATGGCGGGGCAGTTGTCACAGGCGTCGCCGGTGCCGTCACCGTCGCCGTCCAACTGGTTGGCGTTGCTGATCGTGGGGCAGTTGTCACAGGCATTGCCCTTGCCGTCACCGTCGCTGTCCGTCTGATCAGAGTTGGCCACGGTCGGGCAGTTGTCGCAGAGATCTCCCTTGCCGTCGCCGTCACCATCCAACTGGTTGGCGTTGCTGATCGTGGGGCAGTTGTCACAGACGTTCCCCTTGCCGTCGCCGTCCGAATCGGCCTGATCGGAGTTGCTGACGGTGGGGCAATTGTCGCAGGCATCTCCCCTCGAATCGCCATCCTGGTTCGCCTGCGTCTGGTTGGTCACGGTCGGGCAATTGTCGCAGACGTCGCCAAACGAGTCACCGTCCGAGTTGGTCTGGTTGGAATTCGAGACGGTGGGGCAGTTATCGCAAGCGTCCCCCTTGGTATCCCCGTCCTGGTTGGCCTGGGTGGGGTTGCTGACTGTCGGGCAGTTGTCGCAGACATCGCCGTCCCCGTCGGCGTCGCCGTCGGACTGATTTGCGTTGCTGACTGTCGGGCAGTTGTCGCAGGCGGTGCCGACTCCGTCGGCATCCGAGTCTGCCTGAGTCGGGTTGTTCACCGTGGGGCAGTTGTCGGGGGCGCAGTTCTGGCCTGGGATAGTGGGATCGCCGTATCCGTCGCCATCGGGATCGATGCAGAACAGGCATTCGTTCCCGATATACAGCTTCCCTTTCCACCGTGCGCTGTAATCCGCCGGCGATCCGGTCTCCTGCTGCGTCATGATCCATTCGGATCCGTTGTTGAACGTGAGGGTGTCGAAGATGATCAGATCGGTCGTCGTCCACGATGTCAGCGTGAAGTAGTAGGTGGCCCAGAGTCTTCGCCCGGCGGCACTTCCGGGAATACCGCTGGAGCTCATTATGGTTCCGCTGAGCATGAACCGTTGGTTGGCGTTGGTCGTGGCGATATTGTTGCCTTCGTATACGAACGATCCCAGGTCGTAGGCGGTGGCCACCAGCGGCGCGACCCTGGCGCTGTCCATGACCAGCTTGGGATTGTCCCATTTGAATCCGGCCGAACTTCCCACCACAGTGTGATCCGAGAACACCCACAGCTCCACCTTGACTTTCAACTGCTGGGGAGAGTTGTCGGGGCAGGGGCCGGAAATCACCAACGCCACGGTATCGGGAATACCGGGGTCATTCGGGTCCTGTGCGGCTGCGGAAACGGCCAGGCATAGGCCGATGGCGAGAACTGGGAGAACACGCGTCAAACTCATAGCACCTCCCTGAGTTCGTGGTGAAGACTCACCGAGTCCGTCGATCAATGGCAAAAGATTAGGACTATAGAGAACCGGAAGGAGAGGCGGATCTTCGCGTCTGACGCGACCTCCCTCTCGGTCGAAACACATCAGCGCGCCCCCACATCGGCCGTCGCGAAACAGGCAATCGCGCTGTCACCTCGCGAGTACGTGGAAATTCCTGAATCGTCCTGAAATACGGCCCAATGCGAAATGCTGATATCAAGCTAATGTGGATCCGGAGATCTGTCAAGCGATATTCGACTTGTCGAATAGGTACGCGAGTACGCAGTAGCCCGCTGTGAGGCCCTTCGGCTTCGTCGGCATGTGAAGGGCCGCGCCCGTTGCAGGCGTGATGTGAGGTCTCCGCACTTTCCTCTTGACGCACCCTACTCGCTCACTACCTTATCCTCAGGACCGATACCCGTTGAAAGGATGCGCATGGACGATGTAACCTGGCTTTCCCGGCTCCAGTTTGGCCTGACCATCAGCTTTCACTACATCTTCCCGGTTCTCAGCATCGGCCTTGGCCTTTTCCTCGTCATCACCGAGGGGATCTACCTCAAGACCAAGAACAAGCTCTGGGAGAATATTACCCGGTTCTGGGTGCGGATCTTCGGGCTGATCTTCGCGCTCGGTGTCGCCACCGGTATCGTCATGGAGTTCCAGTTCGGCACCAACTGGGCGGTCTACTCGCGATTTGTCGGTGATGTTTTCGGATCGGCGCTGGCCGCCGAGGGGATTTTCGCGTTCTTCCTCGAGTCCGGATTTCTCGCGATTCTCCTCTTCGGTTGGGAGAAGGTCAAGCCGATCACGCACTTCTGGGCGACCATTCTCGTGTGCCTGGGCGCGCATTTCTCGGCCATCTGGATTGTGGTCGCCAACTCGTGGCAGCAAACCCCGGCGGGGCATCACATTGTCGAGCATGCCAATGGTCTGCGCGCCGAGACGGTCGATTTTTGGGGGGTTGTTTTCAACCCCTCGTTCCTCGATCGCATCAGCCATGTCTACATGGGAGCCTGGCAGGCGGGCGTCTTCTTCGTCCTGAGCGTGTCCGCCTGGTACCTCCTGCGACGCAAACATCGGGATTTCGCCATCGGGAGCATGAAGGTGGCTATTGTCATCGGGGTTGTCGCGTCGATCCTGCAGCTGGTTACGGGCCACAGCTCCGCCAATGTCGTGGCCGAGCACCAGCCAGCCAAACTGGCGGCGTTCGAGGGGCACTACCCCGAATCGGCTCCGGCCGACTCCTACCTGTTTGGCTGGGTCGATGAAGGATCCGAGACTGTCTACGGCCCCAAGATCCCCGGATTTCTCAGTTTTCTGATCCATTGGGACGCGGATGTCCCGGTCACGGGCCTTCGTGCGTTCCCGGTGGAGGATCGTCCGCCGGTCAACCCTACATTCCAGAGCTACCATGCGATGGTCGGGATCGGGCTGGGGCTCATTGCGCTGAGCCTGATGTCGCTGTGGTTCTGGCGGCGCAACAGCCTTTGGGAAAAACGGTGGTTTCTGTGGATACTCGTGTTCAGCGTGATTCTCCCTGAGCTGGCCAATCAGCTCGGCTGGTTCACCGCCGAGGTCGGCCGCCAGCCGTGGATTGTGCAGGGGCTCCTGCGCACCAGCGAAGCTGCCAGCACAAATGTCACCACCGGGCAGGTGTGGGGGTCGCTCATCATGTTCGGCCTGATCTACCTGCTGTTGGGCGCGCTGTTCATCTATCTGCTCAACGACAAAATCCAGCACGGCCCCGATGTCCACGACGAACCGACCGACGACGTCCCCGTTATCGCCAAGGAGGGTCCCCGCGCATGATGGATCTCAACTCTCTCTGGTTTGGGCTGGTCGGCCTACTGTTTATCGGGTATGCCATTCTCGACGGTTTCGACCTCGGGGTCGGGGCATTGCACCTGTTCACGAAGACCGATTCCGAGCGCCGGGTGATGATGAACTCGATCGGGCCGGTATGGGACGGCAACGAGGTCTGGCTGGTCACCGGCGGCGGTGCGCTCTTCGCGGCGTTTCCCGAGGTGTATGCCTCGGCGTTTTCGGGGTTCTATATCCCCCTCATGCTGCTTCTGTTTGCGCTGATTTTCCGGGCGGTTGCGATCGAGTTCCGCTCCAAGCGGGAATCGAGAGTCTGGCGTCAGGCCTGGGATATCAGTTTCACCGGGGCGTCGATTCTCGGGTCGTTGCTTATCGGGGTGGCGCTGGGGAATATCGCCTGGGGGATCGCCCTGGACGAGCGGCATGTGTATGTCGGCGGGTTTTTTGACCTGCTCAATCCGTATGCCCTGCTGGTGGGGGTCACGACGGTGGCGCTGTTCATGATGCACGGGGCGATTTATGTGACGCTCAAGACCGAAGGGGAGATGCACGAAAAGGTCCGCGGCTGGATCAACAACACGATTATCTTCTTCATCATCTGCTACGCGACGACCACGATGGCGACGCTCTTGTATGTCCCGCACATGACCAACAACATCCGCGAGAACCCGGTGCTGTTTGCGTTGCCGCTTCTGAATATGCTGGCGATTGCGAATATTCCCAGAGAGATTCATCACGGACGGGATTTCCGCGCCTTTTTGTCGAGCGCGTTCGCGATGTTCTTTCTGCTGGTGTTGTTCGGGGTGGATATGTTTCCGAACATCATTCTCTCCAGTATCAATCCCGAGGCGAACAGCCTGACGATTTACAATGCGGCGTCGTCGCAGAAGACATTGGGGATAATGGGGATCATTGCGCTGATCGGGATGCCGTTGGTGCTTGGTTACACGACGACGATCTACTGGGTGTTTAGGGGAAAGGTGAAGCTGGATAAGAGTAGTTACTGATTCCGGCGTGAGGGCTGAACGCGGCAATCTGCTTGACAATCAAGACGCTTCTGCCTATGTTAGTACTGCGAGATCGTCAGTCGTCACGTACACGCTCCAATCGCTGACGGCGATTCACATGTCCAGTTGGCTAGCAGGCAATATAACGTCTCCGGATACGAGTTCGCTGACCCGCAGGAGGTTTTCATGCGTACTCCCACTGCGCTCTTAGTACTGGGGCTGGTCCTGATCTTGTCTGCGGCGGAGCCTTCCGGCGCCAGCCAGATCGCTCCCCGTACCTTGCCACCAAAACCCGTGCAATCATCTGTTATGCCGGGCTACGATGCCCGCCACGTGGAGGTAAAATTCCTCGACCACCTGGACATCGCACTTTCCGCCGACGGCATCCCCGCGGGCCGTTCCGGTATCTCGCTCAAATCTGCCGCTGCCTCAGCAATCTTCTCGACTATCGCCGATGCCGGCGGTACTTGGCGGCGCATGCCGGCGCTCGCTGAAGGCGAGATCGACCGCTACCGTGAGACCGCTGAGGCCAATTTGTCCCGCGCGATCGCCGACCTGAACAACTACTTCATTCTGCAGGTCCCTGCCGGTATCTCCACGACCGAATGGATTGACCAGCTCAACGCCTTGCCGGATGTTGAGATGGCCGCCGCCATGCCCCTGGCCATGCCCGCCCCGGTACCACCTGATTTCTCCGGCGGTCAGGGCTACCACTTCCCAGCCCCGGTCGGCACCGGTGCCCAGACTTTCTGGGGGCTGCCCGGCGGATCCTGTCCCCCCGGAATCTGCCCGGTCAAAGTGTGCGACTTCGAATACTCCTGGAATCTCGGCCACCAGGATCTCCCCCCGGTTGGCTACTTCTACAACCCCATGTACACGCCGAGCGATCCCTTCTCCGACAATAACCACGGCACCGCCGTCCTCGGCGAATTGGTCAGCATGATGAATGGCTGGGGCACTATCGGCGGCGCGTGGAACATGACCATAGACGTCTCCCCGACCTACCTCAGCAGCTCCTGGGACCTCGGAGCCGCCATGTCCTGGATGCTCGGTTTCTACGGCCCCGGCGACGTCTGGCTCATCGAACAGCAGATGGCCGGCCCAAACTACACCGGCGTCCCCCCCGGCACCCAGAACGGGCTCATTCCGGTTGAGTGGTGGCAGTCCTGGTACAACATCATTCTCACTGCCGTCGGAAATGGCATCCACGTCGTTGAGGCCGCAGGGAACGGCGCCGAGGATCTCGACGCCCCCATTTATGCGGTTGGCAATGGCGGCCATTGGCCCTTCCTGCCGGGCAACAACTCGGGAGCTATCATAGTCGGCGCCGGCGCTTCTCCTGCCGCCTTCGGTGGATCCGACAACGACCGTTCCCGCCTCTGGTTCTCAAACTACGGATCCCGCATCGATCTGCAAGGCTGGGGCGAAAATGTCATGACCCTCGGCTACGGCGGTTTCTACTCCGCCGAAGGACAGAATCTCTGGTATACGAGCACGTTCTCGGGTACCTCCAGCGCCTCGCCGATTGTCGCCTCCGCGGTGGCTCTTCTGGAGTCAATGCGCGAAGTCACTGCCGGCGGAAGCCCCCTCTCCCCGCTGACCATGCTCACTATTCTCAAAGCCACCGGCTCCCCTCAACAGAACGGCACCTTCCCTCTCTCCCAGAACATCGGGCCACGTCCCGACATAATGGGCGCAATGACTCTCCTGCCATGCTGTACGAAGCGCGGTGACCTCGATGGTTCAGGCGGCATAAATGTCTCAGACCTGACGTCCCTCGTCAACTATCTGTTCCGATCCGGTCCTGCCCCCGTGTGCCAAGCGCATGGCGACGTTAATGGAGATGGGTCGACGGTCGTTTCCGATCTTACTTATCTGGTGAACTTCCTATTTAAGGGAGGCCCCGCACCCGTCGCGTGCTAGTTCAGCGACCTTTGAGGAGGTTCTATTGGCAAACCGAGACCCTGTTGACCAGATGGGTTTCTTTCGATAGGAGCATCATCGCGCTGATCACGTGCCGCTTGTCCTCGGCTACACGACGATGGTTTCTTGGGCGTTCAGTGGAGCTGTGAAGTTGGATAGGAGTAGTCATTAGCCTATCATCAATTCATGTACTGAACGGGGTCTCATCGCGGCGCGCCCGTCCAACCATCGGCAATTGAAGATGCACGCCCGATACAACCTTGACATCCCCTCTCCCCCTGCATACATTTCTCTTGAGCCCCTCCCCACGCCCGACATCAATCGAGACGCCGAACACGTAAACGATTGAGGGTACCCATATGACCTGGAAACAACGCCTCTTTGCATCAATGCATAAGGGCGGCAGTGGGTCCGACACCGCCACGCCCCCCGGCTGGAAGCCAAAGTCAAACACTGGTTCCGGCCCCGGCCCCGGCCCTGCGCGCCACCACGCCGCCAACCGGGCGATCCGCGAGAACCTCGAGAAGAACGGCTCCGACGCCATGAATACCCGCGACACCTTCCACTGCTTCTACTTCCTGACCTTCGATCAGGCGGCCGAGTGCCGCGACACGCTCAGTGCACGCGGGGCACGGGTGGGGGTGTTCGGCGAGCGCAATCCCGATGAAACCGGCGGCTATCCCTGGTATCTCGAGGTGGTCGTCGCGGCCGCCCCGCACGAAAGCGTGATGGACCCGATCACCGGTGAATTCGACTCCCTCGCCAGCGAGCTCGGCGGCGATTACGACGGCTGGTATACGGCGGTCGACTGACGCCGCGCCGCCAGGCCGTACACGCGCCTCTTGACACACCATCGACCGTTTAGTACATTTTGGCAGTTGGATGCCCTTCGCAACGCAGGACCTTTACAAAGGACCGTAGTATGAAGTGGAAACGGCTGCTACTCCTGTTGGCGCCGGTGATGCTTGTGTGCCTGGCGCTCGCCTGTTCCAAGAACTCCACCGGCGACGATGACGACGATCCGATCGACGACACCGACGCCCCCGCCGCGATCCTGGATCTCCACGTGATCTCGATCACAACATCGAGCATGACACTGGCCTGGACCGCTCCCGGCGAAGACGGCAATGTCGGGTGCGCGTACCAGTACGATCTGCGCGCCTCGCACGATACGATCACCGAGGCGTCGTTTGCGACGGCCTTCCAGATCACCGATATCTTCGGCCCGGCCCCGGCCGGTACCGCGCAGATCTACTGTGTGGACAGCCTCGAACCGGGCGAGACGTACTATTTTGCGATCAAGACACGCGATCAGATGGGGAACTGGAGCGGGCTGTCGAACTGCTGCCATGACATCTGTCCCCTGAATGTTCCGATCGAGTTCGCCGACTCGGTGTTCGAGCGCGTCGTCCGCGAGCACATTCACCTCCCGACGGGAGACATCTTTATTTCAGCCATCGACACCGTGACCCAGCTCGATGGCACCGATCAGGGTGTTGCTGATCTGGCCGGTGTGCAGTACTTCAGTCATCTCGTGTTCCTTCACATGATGAACGGTTCGATCAGCGATCTCTCCCCACTCGCCGGCCTGTCGTCGTTGCGCGTCGCCGGCCTCTCCGGCAACGAGATTACCGATCTCTCCCCCATCAGCTTACTCAGCGACCTGGAGTACCTGGGGATCGGCGACAACCCGCTGACCAGCCTTGCCCCGGTTGCAGGCCTCACGGGCCTGACCGGCCTCAGCGCGCAGTACCTCCCGTCCGTCGATTTGACTCCCATCTACGGCCTGGCGAACCTCCAGGGCCTCTGGCTGAACAACAATAACCTGAGCAGTATCGGGTTCTTCACCGGGCGTTTCCCGGCGCTGAAAGAGCTCTCGCTGAATGGGAATAACATCTCCGACCTGACGCCGCTCGCCGGCCGGACCAACCTGGAGGGGTTGTTCGTTTCGGCCAACGACATTGTCGATATCACTCCCCTGCAGGGGCTCACCGGCCTATCGACCCTGTATCTCTCTTTCAACGGCATCACGGATATTGCGCCGCTGGTGGCCAACACCGGGCTTGGATCCGGGGACGTTCTCTACTTGCAGAGTAATCCCCTCTCAGAGACCTCGATCGGCACGCACATTCCCGCTCTGGAAGCCCGGGGTGTGATTGTTACGCACTAGATTCGGTGGCAGTGGTGGAAGACGACAGTAGTGTCAGGTGAGGGCACCTGACACCACAAATCTAAGGGAGGACACCTGACACCACTGAAGATTCAGTGGCAGGCCGGCTGGAGGAGCGGGGTGTCAGGTGAGGGCACCAGACACCACAAATCTAAGTGAGGGTAGCTGACACCACTGATCCAAGGGTGGGTTCCTGATGCCACTGATCCAAGGGAGGGCGCCTGACACCACGAAGCGACTCTGCCGCTACCCCCGCGTTACTCGATCCTGCACCGAAGGCTCTTCCACTCCGTCTCCCGGGAACTGCCGGACTCCCCGTGTCGCCGGTTTCCGTCCCCTCCCCTTCGCATTCGGTGACCGTTCCGGTACGACGAAATCTCCGGTCGGCAGCGTGTCGTTGTGTTCCAGCGCCGCTTTCGCCGCCGCCCGCATGGGGTCATCGGCGTTGCGAGTCAGCCGGCCGATATTCTCGCGGATCTCGATTTGGGCCATCTCGAGGAAATAGATCGCCGCGGCCCGATCCCGCTCGAACGCCGGGCCGGAATCGCCGGCTTTGATCTGGCTGTCGAGCCTGCTGATCGTGCAGGCCATTGCGTGCAGCCACATGGCGTTCTCGCTCAGCCGGCGCTGCATCATCTGGTTGTTCAGGATCTTTTCCATGAAGCGCCGGCTCACCTGCTTGAACTGGTGCGAGTGGTCGTGCACCAGGTCGCTCAGGCGGTTGGCGTACGGCTGAAGTGATACGTGCACGGTCGGCGCTGTCGGCTTTGGCGGTCGTCGGCCGAGGTACAACTCCGCCCCGAGTCCAGCGGCCGTCTTCACGACACTCGGGCGCATGGCGTTGCGCAACATGCGCCAGAGATTCGCGCTGACGGTCTGCGACGCATCAGGCAGCAGGGCTTCTTTGATGCCCACCATCTGCTCGGCCAGCTGTTTGCCGCCATAGCCGAACACAAAGGTGTGCATCACTTCGTTGGCGCCCTCGACCACGAGGTTGATCCGGGCATCCCGCATTGCCCGTTCCACCTCGTTTTCGGTCATGTAGCCTTCGCCGCCCATGATCTGCATGGCGTCGTTGACCACGCGCCATCCCATCTCCGAGTTGAACACTTTGCACAGCGCAGTTTCGACCATGATGTCTTTATCGTGGCGGTCGAGCATCGCGGTTGTGAGGTACAGCATCGCGTCCATCGCATAGGTGTAGGCCGCCATGCGGGCCACCCGTTCCTGCACGAGGTCGAAGGCGGCGAGCGGCCGCCCGAACTGGTAGCGTGTCTGCGACCACTTGATCCCCTGATCCTTGCAACGTTTCGCCGATCCGAGCATTCCCGCCGACAGGGTGCACCGGCCGTAGTTGAGGCACGACAGCGCCACGGTCAACCCTTTTCCTTCTTTGTGCAGGAGGTTTTCGCGCGGCACTTTGACGTTGGTCAGCCGGATGCGTGCCTGCCAAGTTCCGCGGATTCCGCATTTGGAACGGTTCTTTTCGTAGATGTCGATCCCTTCCATGTCCGGCGTGCACACGAGCGCCGTGACGCGATCCGAGGTTTTGCCGGTCGACGGATCAGTCAGCCGCTGTTTCGCCATCACTGTGAACAGGCCCGAGAGAGCCGCCGAGGTCGACCACTTCTTCTCGCCGTTGAGGATGTAGTGGGTGGCATCGTCGCTCAGTTCGCATCGTGTCTCCTGCCCGCCGGCATCGCACCCGACATTCGGCTCGGAGAGGCAGAACGCCGAGAGTTCTTTCGTCGCCATTCCGGGCAGCCATCGCCGCTTCTGTTCATCGGTCCCGAACAGCATCACCGCTTTACAGCCGATGGACTGGTGCGCCGAGACCACGACTGCGGTCGAAGCGCAGGTTCGTCCGATCCGCTCGAGCACCCGGTTGTATGAGGTCACCGACATGCCCAGCCCGCCGTACTCCTCCGGGATCGTCATCCCGAGGACACCCTGTTCGAAGAGTCGCCTGATCACCCAAGCCGGGATCTCTTCTTCCCGGTCGATCTGGACAGCGGGGTGTTCATCGCGGAGGTAGGCATCCAGCCGGTCGAGCAATTTGTCGCACCGGGCCCGTTCTCGTTTATCCTGTTCCGGATAGGGGAACACGAGTTCATTGCGCAGGCGGCCCCAGAAGAGGTTCTTGACAAAGCCCATTTCCGACGGTTCGGGGCCGAGCATCACCTCGGCCTCGGCCAGCATTTTGCGGTCTTTTTCGGAGATATTGCGCAGACGGGACAAATCAGCCATGGCACACTCTTTCCCTGAGGTTTTGGTTATGCCCGGACTGATAGCGATGAGTTTGGTGGCCCAGTGGGCCTCAGGCGCGGATGTTGTACGAGTCGCGCGAAGAATCCCGGTGAAGCAAGCGCAGTCCGCCGAGGAACACGGCGAGGTATGCCAGTGACAGAATGGCCATAATGGCTCGCGCCAGTTGGGCGATGACACGCGGCATGTCATCGCCGAATGTCCAGCGCAGCGTGTGAGTCAGCGCCCCGATATTTCCCAACAATCCGGCCAGTGCCAGGACGGCGGCCGTGTACAGTGCCGGTTTGACCCACCGGCCCTTCAGCGCGAGAATGCCCAGGCCCAGCACGGCCAGCCCGATGAACGCCGGGATGAGCGCGGTGATGCTTGCGCCGCCGACCGCGAAATATCCCGAGGCGCCCAGCAGTATGAGGGCGATGCCGTAGCCGATGGTCACTTTTGCCTGGTTCACAGATTCTCCTTGTCCGAGCCCGGATGCACGCACCCGGTTCTTCTCTTTCAAGGGTGTAACAGCATCCGGTCAAAAGAGTTCGGTCGGGGTGCGAATTCCTCGCCGCCGCCGTCACTTCGCACTGGAACTGCCATCTCCGATCCGCCGTTGTAGACCGAACGATAGAAAACGGTTGCAAAACCAGAACAGGTGCTACATAAAGAGTCCATGAAAGACCATCCGCCCCTGCACTCCTGCATTGTGATCGGCGCCGGCATTTCCGGCCTGATCGCGGCGCGAACGCTGGCCGATGCCGGAGTCGACGTCCTCGTGCTCGACAAAGCCCGTGGCGTCGGCGGGCGCATGGCTACGCGGCGCATCGGGACCGCCCGGTTCGACCACGGCGCCCAACACATCACCGCCACCGGCCCGGAGTTTCAGCGCCTGGTCGATGACTGGATGACAGCCGGCGTCGCCCGCCTCTGGAGCCGGGGCTTCCCCAACAACGGCAACTCCGAAGCCGGGGCGCACTACTGCGGCTGCGACGGCATGACCGCTGTCCCCAAGTTACTGGCGGCCGGGCTGAATGTTCGCCTAGACACCCGGGTGAACTCGATAGCTCCTGCCCGCAACCGCTGGATCATCCGTACCGCTCGCGAAGAAGAATTCGAGGCGGAGGCGATTATCGCCACCGCGCCCATTCCCCAATCGCTGGAGATGCTCCGCGCCGGCTACGCGATCCTGCCGACCTATGTCCTGGCCCATCTGGTCAACGTGCAGTATGACCCGGCGATGGCGGTGATGCTCCTCTACGGCCGATCATCCGGTGTTCCCCAGCCCGGAGGGATGCCCCTGGACAATCCGGCGATCGCGTGGCTGGCCGACAACCATGCCAAGGGCATTTCACCCGGCGGCCACGGCGTCACGATCCTCACCACGGCCGCGTTCACCCGTTCGCTCTGGGATGCGCCGGATGATGAGATCGTTGCGGCAGTCACCGCGCACGCCGCGCAGTGGCTGCCGGAGAAACCGCTCGCGTCCCAGGTTCACCGCTGGCGCTACAGCCATCCGACCACGTCGTACCCGGAACCGTTCCTCTTTATCGAGGAACCCGCTCCGCTTCTTTTCGCCGGCGATGCGTTCGGCCGCGGCACGGTCGAGGGCGCGGCACTCTCGGGCCGGGGCGCGGGGAGCGCTCTGCTCGCCCGCATTGCATGAGCCGACCACCATGGCAGTACACCGCGCGAATGCACTTCTCCGAGGTTTGAAGTCAGCCCTGCCGATAGTCGGTGCGATGATCGTTGTCCTGGTCTCGCTCCTCGGTATCTTCGGCGGCGGCTGGGGAGAGAAACCTCCCCTGCCCGAGGTGTGGCAGTCGTTCGATCCACCGCTGCTGCTGGCCCACCGGGTTCTGGTCGACTCGATTCCGGAAAACTCCATGGCCGCCCTCGACCGGGCCGTTGCGGCCGGCTACGACGGCCTCGAGGTCGATCTGCAGTTCGCCCGCGACTCGGTTTTCATCCTCGCTCACGACCTGCGCGCCGACCGACTCCTGGGCCTCGACACTGTCATCAGCCATTTCAATTCCGAGGAGATCTCGGCTTTCCCGCTGCTCTCCGGTGGCAGGCCGACCGATCAGTATGTCCCGCGGCTGGACGATGTTCTGCGGCGCCAGCCAACCCGGGTGCTCTTCTACTTCGACATGAAGCGCCATGGCCACAAAAGCAAGGTCCAGCTTGCGCGCGATATCGCCGCTGTTTTCGAGCGGCACAATCTGTATGATCGGGCCCTGGTGGCGAGCGCTCATATCTGGTTTATCGCGTACCTCGAGTACAACTTCCCCCGCATTGTCACCGTGCTCGAGGGAATCAACCCGAGATTTCCGTGGCTCTACTCGCTCATCCCCACGAGATTTCGCACCGACCTGGTTGCTTCTCGCTATGCCGCCGTTTCCGATGATTTCGCCGCCTGGCTGCGCAAAAGCGGTATGAACCAGCGCTACGTTACGTATCACATTGAGCCATCAGCCCTTGACTCGGCCCTGGCGCGGGGCGTACGGATGTACATCATCGATTACGGCGATAACCTGAAACACTGGCTGGAACGACCATGAAGCTTGTTGATCCGCGAGTCGTCGAGTTGATTGATATGCTCAGGGAGCGACCCGACAGCGACGACCTGTTCAGTCCGTGGTGGGATTCTGATCCCGATAACGATATTTCGCCGGATGCGCCCGCTATTCGCCGCGAGCAGCTCGGTGTCTACCTCTCCGAACGCCTTGATACCGCGCGCTACCTCCTTGTCGGCGAAGCGACCGGCTACCAGGGGGGGCATTTCACCGGCATCGCCATGACTTCCGAACGTCTCCTGCTCGGCGGCCTCGAAAGCCGTGGCGTCAAACCCGAGCAGGTATTCGCCACCATAGCGCCTCGTCGCACGAGCAAACCGTCGGTCAAAGCGCACGGCTTCTCCGAACCGACGGCCACGATTGTGTGGAGCCATCTCGCCGCGATGGAGATCGACACCTACCGGGTCATCATCTGGAACAGCTGCCCCTGGCACTCGTGGAACAAGTCGAGCCAGAAGGGCATTCTCTCCAACCGCACGCCGCGCACGAGCGAAACGCTGGCCGGCGAAGCCACTTTCCGCCGCCTCCTTGCGATCACCAATATCGAGCACATTCTCGCGGTCGGCAAACGCGCACAGGTGCTGCTCAACCGGATGAACATCGACGCTCCGGTCGTGCGCCACCCCGCCATGCAGGGGGCCAACGAATTCCGCCGCCAGTTTACCGAGTGGTTTCACACCCGTTCGGCCCGTTGATTTCCATTCTGTCGGTCGCAGCCAGCCCCGCAGCCTGCGGCGTGCAATTTCCGACCAACACGCTCCGCCTGTCTGCGTTCAATGTGACAGGACATTGCGCGATCCGGCCTCTTCCGCCTCGCCCCATCATGTTTTTACGCCTTCGCAGAGGCGGCCGAACACCCCACGCGTCAGGAGTTATGCCCCAGTCTCGTAACCACATGGGTGTTTTCGTCCGACGGACTCTCGTCGTCGTCGCCACTGTGGTCGGCGCGGCGATCCTCGTGTACTTTCTGGCCACCCTGATCCAGACTCTCCTGGTGCTCTTTTCCGGCGTTCTCCTTGCCGTGCTCCTGAATGGCCTCGCCACCTTGCTCCACAACCGCACTCCCGTTTCTTACGGCATCTCCGTGGCGGTTGTCACGGTGGCCCTCATCCTAGCCGTCGTCGGCCTCTTCTACTTCGCCGGGCCCCGCATCGGCGATCAGATCGAGCGCCTCACGGTCCGGCTTCCCCAGGTTGTCGCGCAGCTCAAGGGATCGCTCAACGATTACCGGTGGGGACGGATGCTGCTCAACAACATGCCCGAGGTGCGCGAGGTCCTGCCTTTCGGCTCGCGCCAGTTGATCAGCGCCCCGGCCGCGTTCGGAACCCTGTTCGGTGTGATCGTCAATTTCATCATCATACTCTTCGTCGGCCTCTACCTCGCCGCTTCGCCGCAGACGTACATCGGGAGTGCTCTGAGCCTCGCCCCCAAAGAACGCCGTCCCCGTCTGCGTGAGGTGCTGGATTCGGTCACGGTTGTCCTCCGTCGGTTTTTTGTCGGGCGGTTCGTTTCCATGGCCATCGTCGGCGTCCTCACCGCCCTGGGCTACTGGATCGCCGGTATCCCCCTCGCGTTCGTCCTGGGTCTCATCGCCGGTATTCTCGAATTCGTCCCATTCATCGGCCCGGTCCTCGCCTTGATTCCGGCTCTTCTCCTCGCCCTGGCCCAGGGTCCGGTAAGCGCCCTGTACGTTCTCATCGTCTATTCAGTCATCCAGACCTCCGAAAGCTACCTCATCACCCCGCTGGTGGAGCGCTACGCCGTGTCCATTCCTCCCGGTGCCCTTATCACTATTCAGATCGTGATGGGCGCCGTCTTCGGCGTGGTCGGCATCTTCCTGGCCACCCCGCTAGCCGTAATTGTGATCGTCGCCGTCCAAATGCTGTACATTCAGGATGTGCTTGGGGACGACGTGCGCGTGCTCGGGCATTAGAAGCCGCGACTGGCGATCTTCCGGAATTCCTCGGCGCAACTTCTGCCGGGGGCCGAGCAGAACTGACCTATTAAAGGGGGGGCAGGTACATGTACTCCTCTGCAGCGGCTTCCGAAGGGTGTCCCAATAGTCTCACATAAGCTGACTGATAGCAAGCCGTTGCGTTAGCACAAGCGAAACCGCAGTAAAATTCTCTGATATTATCCAGCTTTTAATCAAGAATCTGCCTTGACAATACGACAATATTATGGTAGCATTTATCCAGTATTTGGCGTTCTTTCTATAGATATGTGAAAGTATTCACAACATTTTTTGTCGTGATTACGGACGCACTGATGTTGCAGAGGATAAGAACATGGGCCTTAACAGACGCGAATTCCTCGGCCTTGCGGCCGTCGGATCAGCCGCACTGCTGACCGGACAGTCACTCGCCAAGGACACCCACGCTGAACCAATCGACTGCGCCGAAACGTATGGCGTGCTCGTCGACACTGTCGCCTGTATCGGCTGCCGCAAGTGCGAGGCTGCCTGCAACAGGGCGCACAAGTTGGCCGACCTGCCGCCTTCCGCGTTTGAGGACAAGACCGTCTTTGACCGTCACCGCCGGCCTGACGCGGCTGCCTACACGGTGGTCAACCGCTTCGAGGATCCGAAGGACCCGGCCCGAAAGTTCACGATCAAGGTGCAGTGCATGCATTGCCTGCATCCGGCCTGCGCTTCCGCCTGCATTGTCGGGGCCCTCACCAAGAACGCCCAGGGGCCGGTTGAGTACGATGCCTGGAAGTGTATCGGCTGTCGGTACTGCATGGTCGCCTGCCCCTTCCAGGTTCCGGCCTACGAGTACGCCAATGCGCTCGATCCGCAGGTGCGCAAGTGCACCTTCTGCTCCGAGCGGATTCTCACCGAGGGAAAGCTTCCGGCGTGTGTCGAGATCTGTCCGAACGAAGCGTTGACGTACGGCCGGCGCGACGAACTGCTCGCGGCGGCCTACTCCCGTATCAAGGCGTTCCCCGACCGCTATGTCAATCACGTCTACGGCGAGCACGAGGTCGGCGGTACGTCCTGGCTGTACCTCGCCCCGGTCGAGTTTACGAACACCGAACTGCCGGTGCTGACGGCGGATGTTATCCCGACGACGACCGAGACGATTCAGCACGGCGTGTTCAAGTCTTTCGTGCCGCCACTGGCGCTGTACGGCTTGCTCGGCCTGATCATGCACTCCCTGCGCGACGGCAAAGAGGAAGAGGCTGAGGTGAAATCATGAATCATCATGAAGTTGCCATCCCGATGCGGACCAAGTTCTTCACGACCGGAACGAAGGTTCTCTTCGGGATCATGCTCCTGGGCCTGGCCTCCTATGCCTACCGCCTGATTGCCGGCATCGGGGCAGCCACCAACTTGAATGACCAGTATCCCTGGGGCATCTGGATCGCCATCGACGTCGCCTCGGGCGTCGCCCTCGCGGCCGGTGGCTTCACGACCGCCGCCCTGGCCGATATCTTCCACAAGGAGGAGTACCACGCCATCACCCGGCCGGCTCTGCTGACGGCAATGCTCGGCTATACGTTCGTCGTCATCGGCCTTCTGGCCGACCTCGGCCGCTACTACAATGTCTGGCACCCGATGCTCCCGTCCATGTGGCAGGGCAATTCGGTGCTGTTTGAAGTCGGCATGTGCGTGATGGTGTACCTGAGCGTGCTCTACATCGAGTTTCTTCCTGTCGTCGTGGAGCGATTTCGCGGCCGTGTCCGCCTGCCCGGCCCGCTGGCGTCCCTCAACCGCTTTTTCGAGTCCTGGCTCGAGCTGGCCCACAAGTACCTCGGCCGCTTCATCTCCCTGTTTATTATCGCCGGGGTCGTGCTGTCCTGCCTCCACCAGTCGTCGCTGGGCACCCTCATGGTGATCGCCCCGACAAAGCTCCACCCGCTCTGGTACACGCCGATCTCTCCGCTGCTCTTCCTGCTCTCCGCGATCTCGGTCGGCTTTCCGACGGTCATTTTCGAATCGATCCTCGCAAGCCGCTCGTTCAAGCTCCAGCCGGAACTGCGCATCCTCTCGTCCATCGCCAGGTACACCCCGATCCTGCTGGGTGTCTACCTCGGCCTGAAGCTCAGCGACATTACCCTGCGCGAGGCCTGGCCCTTTGTCTGGGCCTTCTCGACCGAGTCCTTCTTCTGGCTGGCGGAGATCCTCCTCGGCGTTTTCGCCCCGATCGTTATTCTGGCAAGCGCTACGCGCCGCCATTCGGTGGCGTGGCTGTTCACCGCCGCCTCCCTGACAATCGGCGGCGTCGCCCTTAACCGTATCAACGTCTTCCTCATTGGTTACACGCCGCTGTACGATAACGGCGGGTACTTTCCGTCGGTCTTTGAGATCCTAGTCACGGCCGGGCTGATCAGCGCTCTCGTTCTCGTCTACCGCTGGATCGTCACCGTCTTCCCGATCATCTCCGTCCCGATCGAGAGCATCCCCGCCCATGAACGGGCCGCCAATGGTATCCGCGCCGACATGTCAGGAGCCAAGTGATGAATTACACCTCTCGCCTACTCGTTGGCCTGCTGGGCATCGGCCTGTGGTTTCTGCCTGCTGCCGCCGCGGCACAGAGCAAACTGCACGATCCGGTGTCCGATGCCACCAACCTGAACTGCACTTCGTGCCACACGTGCGAGGAGCCCCGGCCGGGCAACCCCTGCCTGAAGCCGTGCCCGTCGCACACCATGACCCACATGACGTCGAAGCACCAACTCACCGAGGCGCCGGATACGATGCTGTTGGACAAACTGACGTCTCAATACCGTCCGGTGACGTTCAACCACAAGCTCCATGCCTCCATGGCCAAGATGGGGAACGACTGCGCCACCTGCCATCACTTCAGCCCGCCCGGTCGAATTCCTCCGTGCGGCGAGTGCCACAACGGGAGCAACTCGAACGCCAACCTCCGCCAGCCCAGCCTGAAAGGGGCCTACCATCGGCAGTGCCTTTCATGCCATCGCGAGTGGAGCCATGACACCAAGTGCGTCGTCTGCCACCTTCCCTCCGACCTGAGCAGTCTTGAGACCACGATGACCGACTCGACTGATATCATCGGTATCTCCCACCCGCTGGTCACCGAGCCGCAGAAGAAGGTGTACACCACGCCGTACAGCAAGGGGCCGATCGTGACGTTCCACCACAAGGAACACATCGAGATGTTCGACCTCAGCTGCGCGAGCTGCCACAAGGAAGAGAACTGCAGTTACTGCCACGATCTGGAGGAACCGACCCGGTTCGCCAAGTCACAGGAGGAGGTTCACGCGATCTGCAATGACTGCCACAAGGCCGATGCCTGCGAGCGCTGCCACGACACCAAGGAGCGGCCGGGCTTCTCGCATGAAGTCACCGGTTGGGCGCTCACCGGTCATCACCGGGATCTCCACTGTCGGGCCTGCCATCCGACGGGCAAACGCATCAGCACGATCAGCCGCGAGTGCGTCGCCTGTCACGCCGGCTGGAAACCCGGGAATTTCAGCCATGTGATTACGGGCCTGCGTCTGGATGAGGCCCACACCGAGTTCGATTGCGAGTCGTGCCATATTGACCTGGCCTACGATGAGACTCCGGACTGCTCGAGCTGTCACGATGACGGTCGGACGCACAAGGATGCGCCCCCCGGCGTGTACACTAAGCCGGCTCGCGCCCAGGGGCACTAACTAATTCAGCGATTGACAGATCACTGTCCGAAAAACCCACCGGGATAGCCCGGTGGGTTTTCTTGCGGTCGCTTTCCCGCAACCCGGTGAACCCGAACTTACCCGCCAATGTTTGAGAGTAGGGAGACCGGATGAGACCGCATCCGGTTTCCATGTTGCACAGGAAAGTGAGGTACACTATGACACACGCGGACAAATATCCTCACCGCCGAGAGTCAGCCCAGGAATTTCCCCGTTCGCCGCGCGTCGAACCTACGTACTGCCGCATCCAGGTCATGCTCGGCGACGAGGTCGTCGCCGATACCACCCGGGCCAAGCGCGTGATCGAACGGGGCCATCCGCCCGTCTACTACATCCCCAGCGCCGATATCCGCCCCGGTGTACTCTGGGACGTACCCCGCACTACCCAGTGCGGTGACAAGGGGCTGGCCCGATTCTACGATGTTATCGCCGGTCAGAAACACGCCCGGTGTGCCGCCTGGGCATACCCGGAACCGCAACCCGGCTTCGAAGATATCAAGGATCACGTCGCATTCTATCCGGGCAAGATGGACGGATGCTATGTCGACGACGAACGGGCGAAACCGGAGCCGAGCGATCAGTTCGGCGGTTGGATAACGTCGAACATCATCGGGCCTTTTTACGGCGGCCGTGATCAGGGCGGACCCTGAGCCGCTCGCTCCAAGCGTAACGGCATGACGCCCGCTACACGACGTGTAGCGGGCGTCTTCGTATCGCGCGAGCGGTACCCCTTTTCGACAGGCTATGGACAGGGCACCGGTGCCGGCCCGCCCTTGAACAGGTAGTTCACCAGGTAAGTCAGATCCGACACAATGACCTTACCGTCGCCGTTCGTATCCGCCTCGGAGGGACAGATCGGTGCGGGGCCTCCCTTGAAGAGGTAATTCACAAGGAAAGTCAGGTCGCTCACGATGACCGCGCCATCGTGGGTCGCATCTCCCCGGGTCACGCAGCACAGGTGTGGCACGTGCACCCGGTAGCCGTAGCCATCCGGGTCGGTTCCGTGGTTGCCCGACAGGTCGACCACGCCAGCCGTCGGGTTGTTCGACCCGGCGCTTGTGGTAACCCAATCGCTCCAAGCAGAATTGTTGATGTTATCGAACTTGAAGCGGAACGTCCCGGCGAGCGGGATGGTACCGGTCGGATCCCACCACGAGTACCACCAGTCGGAGCCGACCTTATGCAGGCCGTGCGTCCAGCCGGCCGGAGCGGTGACGTTCTGGAAGTACACGGCGATGCTGTCCTGCACCTTCACGTGGAAGTCGTACAGAGGGGTTGCGCCGCCCGGGGTGACATCGTACCAGTACGTCGGCGCATGGCTGGGATTGACGCCGCCCTGCGGCTCGCACTTCACCGTGTCGACCTGCGACTGGGCAGTCGGACAGATAATGATGGCCCATTCGAGCACGGCGTGGATGGGCAGACCCGGCTGGGGCAGTACCGGCGGCGTCGACAGGTTAAAGATGTTCTGCCCGTAGAACGGCCCGATATCGGCCACACCGACCGGGTATCCGGCCAGTTCCATCTGGAACGGCAACCCGCCGACCAGATTCTGGCAGGCAGTGGGAACAACGTCGTACCGGTCGTGGTGAATCGTCCCGTGCGGGCCGGACACGTTGGCCGCATCGTTGTGCACGCCGGCGGCGTGCGCCGATCCTGCGGGCGGCTCGCCTTCGTTCCGGTCGAAGTATGGGTCAGAGATGCAGAAGGCCGAATCGAGCGGATCGGGACACGTGCCCGCCACGGTCACATAGTGCCCGCCGATGCGTTCGCACATCCCGGTCTGCATCTCCTGCCAGAACCCGATCAGCAGGATCACATCCTGACTCTCGAGCACCTGGTCCCGGATGAACTCGTAGGGGAAGCCGGGATCGAGCGGAACGACCTGGACCGTGTACTGTGTCCCCAGGCCGAGCTTGTTCAGCCAGTTCTGCGCGCCGTTGGCGAGGTTGGCGACATTGGTGCCGCTGATCCCCACGTTGGTTTGCGCATACAGCGCCAGCGAATCGACAAACGGCACGACGTTATTCGTGTCGTGATCATCCCACAGGCCCGGCGCGGGGTATGTGCCCACGAGCGGGTAGTTGTCGTTGGGCGGCGGCGCTATCGCACTCGGCATGAACGGTCGGGGATCGATCGGGTTCGGCTCGAACTTTGAGTCGAACCACCAGAAGCAGTTCGCCAGGGCCACCGGCCCGCAGTGGCTCCACTGCAGAGTCTGGGGATCTTTCCAGTGAACCTGCTTCTGGTCGAAGTCCGGCATGCCCGAGGGGGCGTAGTCCTTGTACGGTGACTTGTAGTAGCTGCAGGTATCGCTGGAACCGCCCGGATCCCCCGTGATGACGAACGACAGGTCGAGTGATCCCATACAGGTATGCTGGATGAGGTTCGGCTCTCCTTCCAGCATCTGGAAGTTGAATCCCTGCACATCGATCGAGACCCATTCCGGATTATAGTCGTTGACGTCGAATTCGAAGGTGAAGTGGCCCTGAAGATCAGGTGCGCTGAGCAGAATCTGGCGGACAATGTAGCGGTTCTCGTCGGTTCCCGGCAATGGCGGACCGTCATCCCCCTCCGCCGACCATTCCGGTGTCGACCAGTTGGCCGCGATCGTCACCTGGCTCGGCAGAGCCGGATCGAACTTGCCTACGGTGAACTCGATGTACATCTCTTTCTTGCGCGTCGAGTCGAACGGATCGTCGTAGAACCAGATGGTGTACCAGTTCGTCTGCGGGTAGTAGTACCAACCCGAACCGTATGCACCGGTTCCACTGCCGGTCACGAACTGGCCGGCCGGATCGACTGTGATCCAGAAGTTGTTTGTCTTCGGTAGCGCCGGCTCCCACATGTCAACCCAGGCCAGGTTCCCCCAGGTCGCCCAGACTGCGTCGTCATTCCAGTGATCGGTGGTGGACTTCCACCCCCAGACGGTGTTTACCGGGTCGGCCACGATCGCCGAGATGTTCAGCCAGTAGATCGTGCCCTGCTCCTGCCAGAACCAATCCTGTTCCGGCAGGAAGACGTTGTACTGAAAGTACGCCTGGTGATCGTTGTACAGCACTTCACCCGACATGGGATCGTACCACCCCTCCATTGACGGGGGGTCGATCGGCTGCGCCACGAACTGCGTCACCTCCCGCTCCCACAAGGTCTCCCCCGGCATGCTGTGCCCGGTCGGGCTCTGCTCGGCGGGAATATCGGCGTGAATGCTTAAGACAAACGCGACAATTTGCCCCTCCACTCCGTGCTTCCAGGATCCCCAGAAGTGGACGTCCTTCACCCAGCCGGTCTCGCTGCATTGCCAGTCATCGGCAAGCACCAGCGGCTGCGTCGCGTTTACATCCCATCCCGCTTCATCCGGAAGCTGGGGGAAATGCATCTTGTGGCCGTCGGCGGGAACCCAGTCGGCGACTGCCGGTCCAACCAGCAGCGCCACTACCAGGCAAAATCCGGCCGCTCGGAACAGGCACGGCTTCATCATACCTCCTCCACGAACATTTGATGTGTGATGCGATTGTAGACGTAGAACTACATTTCCTGACAAACGACTTCGGCGGATACTGTTCTGAAGTCAGACATCGAAATCCTGCGTAACGATGATGACCAGCAACGGTGCGAAAAACACATCATGGTTGAATGTATCCGTATTAAGATACCCATTGACTACCCTGCGGTCAAGTCCTATTTGTCACATTCAGACACCCGGGCGGCCCCCGGAGGATGGGGACAGCCAATGAGCGGCCTTCGATTCTTTAAGGTGGGATAGCCGTGCAGCGACCGCGGTGCCGGCGAAGCGGGGTGGGTCTCGTTTCTTCGGGATCTCCGACAGAAGAACGACCGGCGCCGCAGAAACGGCACCGGCCGCCCTCACCTAATCTGGAATAGATTTTCGATTACCGGGCAATCGCCTTTTCGTAGGGCGTGAATCCGGGTACGCCGCGGTGGAGCGCGTCATCGGGCTTGTGGAAGGCTCCGCTGTCGTGGATGATTTTAAGCAGCTTGTCCCGCTCCTGTGGCGCGGCCAGGTGTGCAATCCCCACCGCCCGCTCGCCGAGGCTCAATCCCCGGGGGTCGAACGATCCGTATTCGGTCACCAGGATCACCTGGTCGGCCGGAATTGCCGTGGTCGTGATACCCGACGGCGACCGGTCAGAGATCTTCGAGATCCCGTCACTGGTGGTGGACTTCAGCGCGATGATCGCCACCCCGCCCTCGGAGTATTGCGCTCCGCGGATGAAATCCGCCTGGCCACCGACGCCGCTGTAGATCTTCCGCGCATCGAGCGAATCGGCCCAGATGTTCCCGTGCAGATCCACCCCAAGGGCGCTGTTCACCGACACCATCCGGGGCTGGTCGGCAATCTGGAACACGCTGTTGGTGTAGTCGCTCGGGCGGCTTTGCACCGCGCTGTTGTAGTGCAGCCAATCGTACTGCTCCTGGCTCTCGCCCAGGAATATCGACGACACTGCGAAGTTCACCCGCGGTTTCCACCGGTTGCTCACCGCCCCCGACTGGATCAACCGGATCATCGCCCCGGCCAGCAGCTCCGTGTGGACTCCCAGGTCCTTCACCCCGCGGCGAATGACCGCATCCGTCACCGCTTCGGGGACCTCGCCGATCCCGTACTGGAGCGTCGTTCCCGGCTCGGCCCCGGAGCCATCCTGCACGTACATCGCGGCAATGATCTCGCCGATCCGCTTTGCCCGTTCGTCGGCATGGCGGAAGGGGCTTCGCGGCAAGTCGTAGTCCGAGTCGATCAGGAAGTCGATATCCGATTCCGGCAGCGTCGTGCCCATCACGAACGGCATCTTCTGGTTGCGCTCCGCGATGATCAATCCTCCCTGCCGCTGTGCGGAGCGTATTGCCCCGAGTGTCCCTTCCACCGTCGTGCCCAGGCTGTAGTGCCCGCCGTTGTCCGGTCCCGCCACCGAACACAGGACGACATTCGGCTTGACCACATTCAACATAGTCCGCGGGATTTCCCGCAGGTGCATCGGATGGTACTTCGCCCAGCCTTTGTTGACCGCTTCCCGGGTCACATGGCTATTAAATATTACGCGGTGGGTGAGCGTCTGGCACCGTTCCTCGCTGTAGAGCTCCTGGATCCGATCACCCAAGGGAAGAACCGCGTACAGGTCGATATCACGAATCGACCGGTCTTTTGCCAGCTGTCCGAGCAGCACCTGCGGCGTGGCGGCATTGCCCGCCACATATACGACACTCCCCGGCTTCAGGTGAGCGGCGTTTATGACGTCTTCTACTTTGGCTAACTTCATACCTGCAATATGCCTGGATCTTCTTGCAACCATCTATTCCTGCTCTCTCTATCGGCCGGAATTGGCGATAGCTTGTGAAAAATAACACAAGCAATGGCGCACCGCCACCCTTTTCTTCCCCCCCCGCCCGCTTTTTTTCCTATGAACAGGCAGAAACAGGGCCACCCTTGAAAAGGTAACCAACCAGGAAGGTAATGTCGGCAACGTTCACGCGCGAATCTCCCGTGACGTCCGCTGCCCAAAGGCTCGGCGGCTCAGATCCACCCCGGAACAGGAAGCTCACCAGGCTGGTGAGATCGGCGACATTCCCCGCGTAACCGTCGCCATTCACGTCGCCGCAGGCAACATCTCCCATCCTCAAGACAGCGAGGTAACCACCGCCGTATAACCCGCTCCCTCCCACAAGAAGACCGCCATCAGAGCCGGGCCGGGCCAGCGGGTAGGGCCAGCACGTTCCAACTGTATCGGGCGCCTCCGGCGTGGTTATGTCCAATTCCATTACCCTGTTGCTCAAGCCCACGAGGGCGGAGTTCCCGAGGATGGATATCCAATGCGCTTCCTGCGGCACATAGAGACTCGCTACAGTAACGGGCGACGCCGGATTCGCGATATCGTACACGTAAATGTAGCCGTCAAAACCCTCGCTGAAATACGCGGTTCGGTAAAGGAAATTGCCGACCACAGCGAATCCAGTAGTCGTCAGCCCCCAGGAGCCCGGCATTAGGTAAACGGGCGCGGTCGGGTCGCTGATGTCGAACACTCCTTCATCTGTGTAGGCATAGTCTCCGTGAAGAAGCAGCACGCTGGAGTACCAAAGGTCGTAGCCGCCCACCCGCACGGGAACAGCCGGATCGGAAACGTCGTACACCGAGAGGTTTCCGTCGGCCACCAGCAGGTACTGCTCGCGACGACTCATGTCGCCGATGTAGACCCCGGCCGGAGCTGATCCCACAACCAGCGGATTTTGGGGGGATTTCACATTGATAATATCAAGGCATCCCTCCGAGATGCCCCCCGTGTAACTGCCCGCAAAGAGCAACGTGTCCTGCAGCAGCACTGATGCTGCCGTTTCACACCCTAGCGGGACCCGTGCAACGACCACCGGCGCTAGCCGATCCTGCAGGTCGACGATTTTCAACCCGCCGATACCGCAGGCCACAAAAGCATATCTCCCGTCGAAGACGGCTTTGCCCGGAGCCCCCGCCTCGCCGACCACTTTGCGAAGTGCCGGGGAACTCGGATCGGTTACATCGGCAACCGCAATACCCCCCTCGCGATCCGCCGCATAAAGCGTTTGACCAACCAGAGTCAGATCGAATGTCTCGCCCGGTGTATCAACCTGCCCCAGCTCAACCGGCGATGCCGGATTCTTCACATTCACTATCCTCACGCCGCGACCGGCATCTGCCACATAGAGGAGGCTGTCCCGCAACACCGTTTGCCGTGCATATCCGGGAGTTTGATACTGACTGAGCTGGTAGGGATTGGATGGATCGGCAATGCCAACGATATACACCCCAAAGTTGTCGCTTGCCAGATAGGCAACGGAATCGGCCACCATGATGCCATAGCCGGAGCCGGAGGGACTGAAGCTACCCACGGCAACCGGCGACTGTGGATCGGCTACACTCACAATCTGCAGCCCCCCCGGAGCCACCGCGATATACGAAAGGTCTCCGCGAACATCGAGGTCGAGCGGCGCCGTCGCCACGGCCAGTTCACCCACCAGAACCGGCGCTGCCGGCATCGACAGATTATACACGCGCAGACCGAAACCCCGGTCGGCGATATACAGATGATCCCCTTCAATGTCCGCAGCGACCGGCCACACCCCGCACAACTCCGACCAGACAACGGATGGATTTGAAGGATCGCTGACGTCGAGTGCGTACAGGCTGGCCGCCCCGGACGGACCCGACACGCAGTAGGCATAGTTTCCGAAGACCGCCACTCCTCGCGTCCAGTCACCGGGAATCGGGACAACCGCAAGCGATACCGGGGACAGGGGATCTTCGATGTCGAACATTTCCATGGCCTCGGCAACTGCGGCAAAGGCCAGATCTCCCTGCACGACCACCTCGATATAGTGCGTTCGCATCGTGCGGGCCAGTTCTGTGATCGGCAACGCCTCGGTATTCAAGTGGACGTCAGCACCCGGCGTACCCGATTCGACAACCAGTGGAGGCCGAACATGTCCTGCGCGTGGAGCATTGGTCTCGGCCCCGGATGCCGCCACAGACAGCATGAGCAGACTGAGCGCCATCGGCAAAACGCAACGTTTTCTCATGGCAGACTCCCCCGTTTGCGTACGGGAAAGGAATGATATGAGGGCGGGTTGTCGAACTCCCCGCCCGAACCAGCTTTTGGAATGTGAGTTGCCTCAGCACGGACCAGGTGCTGGGCCGGCCTTGAACAAGAATGACACGAGGAACGTCACGTCCAGAACGTTGATGGAGCCGTCCCCAGTCACGTCGGCTTCCACCTTACACGGTGCATCGGGCCCTGCCCGCCACACCATCGCCACGAGGTAGGTCAGGTCGGGAATCGCGATCGGGCTTGCGTTGGTGAACTTATGGTCGACGTTTCCCCGGTGCTCGCAGCAGGGCGTGTACCCGAAGTTCTGCCAGAAACCCGCATGGACATCATGCTTCAGACCCGAAGTCCAGCCGGCTGACGTTTGTCCAATCGTTCCACTTATCCGCAACGTCCCGGCCTCAACCGTCTTCCCGCCCCCGCCGATAACCGACCACTTCACTTCCAGATCGTCGGCTGATGGGGACGCAGGGGTCATGGATCCGACGGAAGGGGGGGGCTCGGTGATCGATATCTCCCGGGCCACCGGCCGCTTCACTGGTTCAGGCGACACCGGTTCCCGATCGGCCGCAGTGGCCAAACCGACTGCCGACAGCACCACGACACAGAGGATAGCTGGAAAAACTCGCATGGACTTCGGCTCCCTTCTCTCCCTGCAGCCCCCGCAGAGAATCGAGGATGACTCTTGACCGTTATTGATTCAAATATGCAGAACTTTCCGAAAAACGCAAGGGTAATGTACCGAACTATCCATGAAGGGAAGAACCCAGAAAGAAGCGCCTGCCCCGGGGTGGAGGCAGGCGCCGCGGAACTTGCTACCTGTAAAGAGCTTACTTGATCTTGCAGCTCGACAGCCCCCGTTTCTCGAGGTACTGCTGGTGGTAGTCCTCGGCTCGCCAGAACGGCTGTGCCGGCTCAATCGAGGTCGCGATCGGTCGTTTGTGCTGCCCGCTGCGATCAAGCTCCTCCTTCGATTGTTTCGCCGCCTGCTCCTGCTCGGGCGTGTGATAGAAGATCACCGATCGGTACTGGCTGCCGATGTCCGGCCCCTGACGATTCACCTGGGTGGGGTCATGCGCATTCCAGAACTCTCTCAACAGCCGTTCGTAGGATACGACCGAAGGGTCGTACTGGACTTCCACGACTTCGGCGTGCCCGGTTTCATCGGAACACACCTCACGGTAAGTCGGGCGTTCGGTGTGACCGCCGCAGTAGCCCACCGCCGTTGCCTTCACCCCTTCTATCTGACGAAACGCCGCTTCCACTCCCCAGAAACACCCGGCGCCAAATGTTGCTGTCGCCATCTCTGCTTTCTCCTCTACCTTCTCGGTCGGCTGCTCTGCCGAGTCGCCCGTTGTTCTCCCGGCGGACAGGCTGCCGCCAGCCGGAGCCAGGGTGAACGCGGTCATCCCGACCACCGTCGCAAACCAGCCCACTCCTGCCCAGTACATGTCCATAGTGTCTCCTGCTGATTCGGGTCTTCAGAGGATTAAACAATATTCCGGGGAAAAGGTCCCGACGGTGTTACTTCGGCGACCGGGTCAGATCCATCACCATGACGGTGGAGTGACGGGCATACGGCATCGGCCCGAACACCTCCGGCGTTGCCGGTTCGAAACCGATGGACCGGTAGAGGCGGTTGGCCGTTTCCAGTAATGGGCTGGTGGCCAGAATCAGGGTCTCCGCGCCGAGGGCGCGCGCCTTGTCGATCGCTGCCAGGGCCAGTACACGGCCCACTCTTTGCCCTTGAAAACGCTCGGTCACCGCCATCTTGGCCAGTTCGAACTTGCGCTCGGCATGCTTGAGGAGTGCGCAGGTTCCGGCGACCTCGTTTCCCACCAGCGCAAACAACACCGCTCCCCCGCGCCCAATGATTTCTTTTTCCGGATCGGCCAGGACTATCCGGTCGTACGGCTCGATCGAAAAGTAGCGTTCGAGCCATTCGTAGTTCAGATCTCGGAAGTGCCGACGGTATTTGGCCCGGTACTCCTCGATTCGCACTTCTGGTGTGGGCTCTTCTCGCCGCATATCGATCTCTGAGTTTGTGGTCTATAGTTGACCGACGAGTGGCTCAGCGCCGCCGGTTGCGCTGCTTGGGCACGACGAGGATGGTTCCCCGGCAGCTCGTCGCCCCGCACCGGCAGGGATAGCGCTTCCTGAGCGCCTGGGTCAACGGCTCATCGAGGTCGTACTGGTAATCATACAGCAACTCGACTCCGGGCTGAATGTTTTTCAGCGCGAAGATGAAGATCCGTCCGCCATCATCCACCGCCTCACAATTGGGATCGCAGGAGTGGTTGATATAGCGGGATTCGTTCCCGCCCACCGCCCCGTCGATTGTCGTATACTCGTCGACTTCGAACAGGAACGTGTGGTGTCGATCCATCGAATGGTCGTCGTACCGACGGTCGACTTCTTCGGGATCGATCCGCTCGCCGACATACTCGATAATCCGCTGTCCCTTTCGGATTCGCCGCTTGGCGAACACACCGCGCCCCTGAATCCGCGAATTGCGGACCTCGATCAACTCCGGGATATGGTACTTTCGCAGGGCCATAGGTTGCGGGGGGATGAGTCGGTGCTCACCCGCCTCTGTGTCTCCTTCGTGTGTCGCCGCGACATGCTGCCGCGGGCAGGTTCGCGCGGGGCGGTTCGTGTCAGACTAGTAACGTGCGGTCAAAACAGCCGGTTCCACCGGCACGGCGCCGCTTCGGGGCGCGGACAGCCAGCCGGGATCGGAACCGCCGGCAGTAAGATACGTGCGCGCGCGGCTACGGCAAGCCCGATTTCTGAACAGATTGAATATGGAGACATCGGATCCAGCTAAGACACGGGAGGCCCGAGCACTTACCTGGCGCGAGACCGTTTCTTCCGCGAGGGGGGCGGCTGTTTGGCGCCGCGGGTCGACCAGGTGATCTCGAATTCAAGTTCGGCCTCGTGGCGCGAGATGTCGATTGACATCTCTATCCACTTAAATACCTTGGTGTTAAGCTGCGACGTTCTCAGGGCGGTTTCTCCTCTGAAAGGAGGATTTTGGCAGGGCAGCTCGGCCGATCGACGACTGCAGGAAACCATCCAATGTTGAAATGACAATCTCGTTGATGACTTTGTTGGCGGCCTTGAGGCCTTCGTCGCTTTTGTCCTTCTCAGGCTCCCAAAGCCATCGCACCCAGAATGAGTGGGGACCCTCGCCTGAGTGTGCTCTCTTCAAGTAGATAGATAGTAAGCTGGTAACTGAGCGGGGAAGTAATGACGTCATCGCGGTACTGCATTTCACAGACGTCACTGGTAGTATTCACCCTTACGTTGCTGTCCGCAGCGAACCTCTCCTCTCAGCAGCTCCTCGAGGCCCGTAAGGATTACCGGGCTGGTGATGGGCCGAACGATGTCGTTGCAGTTGATCTCGACGTAGATGGTGACTTGGATCTCTGCGTTGCCAACATATCCGCTGGAAGTGTCTCGGTTCTGTTCAACAACGGCTATGGCACTTTCTCCCCGCCAGCCAGTTATTTCTCCGGGGGAGAAGCGCCAGCCTTCATCATAGCGGCCGATTTGGATGGCGACGGTGATCCCGACTTAGCGATAAGCAATGTGGCATCTAAGAGTTTATCCATCCTGCTTAACAATGGCGGTGGAATTCTTGCGTCTCCCGCCACCTACAATACGGACGGTGCCTCGGGCTTTGTGGTAGCTGACTTGGATAGTGATAGTGATGGCGACGTGGCCCTCGCCAACATGAACTCTGACAGCGTCTCTGTTTTCCTGAACGACGGGGAAGGAGGATTCGCTCTGGCTGCCCGGTTCGTGGCAGGAGATGGCCCTGGCTTGCCATGGCAATCAGAAGGGAAATACTGATACCGATCGGCAGAGGCGGACGATTAATGAGGAAGTGATCTGGCGGCGGGAACAGATCAATGCCTGTGAGCGGTCGATCGAGGTCGGTCGACCGATTGTTGCATACTACGAGACGGACTTGAACTCGGCGCCCTGCTACCGGACGCTGAATCGGATGCAGGAAATCCCGATCCAACTACGAGGACTATCTTAGAAATCGCTACCCTAATGGGGAGCATTGCTGTGAACAGGAGAACTCCTCGCCAAATCTGTGAACCAGGGCTGGGGGAAACTCGCGTAAAGGAGGTTATCTGAGTGAGAAACGAACGGGCCCAAAGCGACTCATATCGTGTCGAAGTTGTGGATGAGTGCGGGGCAATGGCTCAACTGCGGCTTAGAGCGACCGCAGCCATTTCCGAAGTGAAATTCGAGAGGCTCAGAACAGCCTAGAACAAACCGAATGACTTGAAACTAGAAACGGCACTCAGTACCGCTTTGGCTGCACTGGTACTGATCCCGAACAGTTTCTTCATGACCTTCTTCATGGAAGGGTCACGCATCATTTCCGCTGTGAGCAGATGCTGCTGCCGCTGCCGCTCCTCCCAATCTTCCATGGCATCGATCTCCTCCATGCGGCTGCTCCATTCTGGGGCCCGTCGGGACAAGTGATACAGATCGTAGCGGGTCAAGCCGGTGTCGAAATCGAAAAGGGTGACTGCCAGCTCTACGGTCGGATCGTCGGATGAGCCAACAATCTCCGAAAGCATCAAAGTTCTTTCGAATCCGTAATAGTAGCCAGTACCTCCTGACGCTACGATGAGGCAGACTACCAGAACTTTCATGATCACAAAGAGACCCTCACTCGAGTGAAGTGGGATAACGCCGCCGGTTCATGTCGTGACAGCCCGCCCAGCATGAACCACCTCGTTACGAATCAAGATACGTGGGGAGAGTTCGAGAATGATGACGCCTGGCCGGTCTTCGGAATTGAGATTGATACTCGCCAGGCGCCCACGCTCCTCTTCCGTTAAACGTGTCCGCGCCATATGGCGAGAGACCAGTTCAAATCCGACAGCGGCTGAAGCGTCTTCGCCAAGGGGGGCGTGGATGACGAGAATGTCAATTGAGCGGTTCTTCACCAGGGCCTGTTCGATCGCTGAAGTTTCTGGATTCACCTCCGGCGCGTACGAATCAACAAAGGCACGCAAGATCCGATGCAGATCATCCGAGTCAGCTTCCGTGAGAAAGGCAATTCTCTCCGGCAGACTCGGAGGAGAAGATTGTTCCCCTGTGGCGTTATCTGCGTTACAGGACGTAACGAGCGGTTCAGTACCGCCTGCCATGTAGCTGGAGGTGGTGATTTCGGGAACGGTTCCCACTGGTGTGGACAGGGAAGCAAGCTGTCGGATTTCGTCCTCCTGCACCAAAGGCATGACACACAGCACAATGTGATTCGTCAGCTTCGCTCGGCCATCCTCAGTCAAAAGGCCTCGGGAGGCCGCTCGATCGATGAGCGATAGTACTCGATCCCGAAATGTGCTTGTTTCCCGCGCGATGATGTTGGCAAGATCAATCATGAGTTCTTCATTGCAGCTGTTGCTTCTTTCATCAATCGTGTGAGTTCTGTCAGGTCGATATCCATATTGTCAATCGGCTGGTTTATTTGGGGGGTCGAAAACGCCAGGGCCCACGGCCGCGTATGCCGGTCCAAGACGAATGCCAGTCTGTCCGGCGCCGGACCAATCGGGATAATCTTGATACGCCTTGAAAAGTCGTCGATACCAATTTTCAGCCAGACATTCACCGTGGTATCCGTTGGCCTTTTCAGAATGTCCTGTAATGCGAATACACGCACGAGATATTTCTGAGACGATGGCACGTTGTGGAAGGCGCCTTCGGGAAAGATGACGATGCCCCACTGGTCCTTCTGGCGGTCCACTAGCGTTGCCAGAGGAACGCCGAAGCCAGCAGAATCAACCCGGAGATACATGCAGAACGGCGGCAACCCCGGTTCGGGTTGACGAACGATACTGCCCTGTGCCTCCGCATACGTTCCCAAAGCGACTGATTCCTTCGGACGCGGCATAGCGACGATCTTGAGGGATGCGATCCGCTGGACCTTCGACAACCCGTTGAAGACAGCTTCGACCAGGGTGGGTAACCCGGCGATCTGAGAGCAGTTGCCTGCGAGCACAATGGTAACGGGCACCGGCAAGATGGTTTCGGAGTCCATATTCGCGAAGCATTCATCCATCGTGTCTTCGATGATCCGCAGAAGCTGTTCGTAGAGTGAAGAGTAGAATGGATAAAGAAGATGCCATGACACCGTCGCCGGCGAGTCCCATTCTGCCGCAGACCACTGCGATCCCTCAGGGATGAGTCGCTCGGCCACCTGGGCAACGCGTGCGGCGATAACGGCCTTATTCGGTTCGCGCGAAGGGATTCCAATCATTTCAGCCGCAGGCGATAGGGGTACCATGGGAGCCGGCGGTGGGGACGGTTGGGCGCACGGTGCCAAACGATGTTTCAAGGAAGCAATGTCATTGGACAGACTTCTCTCTACTCCGCCCGAAAGTTTGCGCTCCTCCTGAGTGAGTACATCCGAGAGCCGAGTCATCGGCAGCTGCGCCGCAGACACCGTTTCCGCTTCCACCGGCCGCCGCTGGAGCCGGTATCGTAGCCAGGCGTCAAAGGTTAAGCCACCCACGTAGACGCTGCCGCCGGTGCCGACCAGCCGGAGCGGTTTCCCCGATTCCGCAAGGATAAAGGCGGTATCGGTCGTGCCTCCGCCTATGTCAACGATGCCGATAAGGAAGGGGCCGGACGGGGCTGCGCCGAGCAGGTGACCGGAAGCGGCCTGTAAGAATACGGCGAGGGGTTCATGAATTCGGAACGCGAACTCGATTTGTGCGTAGCGGGGCCTCAGTCGCTGTAGCACTGCGTCCTCCAGCGAAGTCTTGAGTTCGGGAACAAACCCAACCGGGCTGCTCGCCGCTATGATCTGGAATCCGGTATACCGGCTCCTGCGGTCCTCATAATATAGCTCGGTACGTTCGAGCACACACGTGATGAAATCCGCTACGAGTCTTGTTGGTCGCCGCTGGTCTCCGGCAAACCGCTCAGCGTTCTGGAGTTCCTCTACCAACTCTAGTTTGAAGCCGGTGTAGATGTGATCCACGGGCCGGCTGGAACTGGACGGCTGCATGACATCGGCGATGTACGGCTCTGAGTCTTCGAGTCGGGGATAAGCGACCGCGGTGGCAAAGGTAGTGTGCCCGCCCTCAGCGGTACCTTCGCGATAGAAATCAAGGGCGTAGCAGTCTGCCATCTCCTGTGGTTTCGGATTGGAGTAATCGATTCTGGGGCCGGCCACGCAGGTATTTGACGTACCAAAGTCGATTGCCAAAGCAAAATCATTGATGACTCGTTGGTAACAGGCAATTGTGAGAGTCACAGGTGGAATCGGGTCTGCGAACTGAATAATCTGGCCGTCAGGCCGGCACCGAAGCAGTTCAAGACGGAGGTCGATTTCAGTATCCGCCGGGATATCGTCAGGGACTGTGACGGTAAGCCAGAAGCCGGCCCCATCGCGGATATTGCCCAGAGAGAGAAGTTCCCCCAAATGCACTGTTTCACCCCGCAGCAGGCTGGTGTAACGGACCCGGTCTGGCGTGAGACCGGTTTCATCGCTTTGCGGCTGAAGTGGTGTAACGCGTATGTGACAGCAATGAGGATGCACGCCGATGTCTTCCCGCTCATCGCGAGGGTAATTGAGGAAGACCTGGAATCGCCGTCTCCGGGTACCGCCGATAGGGGCCAGGATGCGGAGGTGCCGGTTGCCCAGGGCCACAAGTTCCGACTCAATGGCGTTATCTCGCAGGGCCTTGTTACGTTCGATGGTACCGTCGTGCATCAAGCTCCCGAGCGCAGGTGAGCACAGAAACTGGCCCTCATCTGCGGCTGTTGATTCGCTGAGGAGTCGATTTTTCGTGATGCAGGCGAATCCAAATCGAGTTGACCGCCAGATGCCAAGTTCGATCCGGGGTACTGCAGCCAGTCGGAAGGGAACCTCCGCAGCCCCGGACAGGGCTATCTCGAACGGCTCCCCCGAATCATCGCCGCAGAGAACGTGCGTCGCTTTGAGGGGAGGCGCATTGCCTGTCCGAAAGCCCTCGAGGAAATCACCAATAGGCTTGAAATCAAGCGATTGAGTGAAGCTCCGGCCGCCGGTCAGAACTTCGTGGCCTCCATTCGGCAGGCGGACGATGAATCGCTTCGGAGGGCCGTCTATCCGGGCGAGGCTTTGCGACTGAAATATGAGTCCTTGAAACGGTATCCGGCTGTTCGTACCCAGCTTGATCCGCACCGGAGCCATAAAATCGGTTACGGGGCTAAGCACGATGGCGGAGCCGGCAATCAGGTCAAATGCCGCGGAGACGAACGGAAAAAGAGCGACCCATACCTGAGTTCTTTCGGCGGGGAACACGCGCTCACCGCGGCGTACCTTCCACTCCAACCATGCCAGCACCGGTTCATCACCGCGGAGACGTTCGAGGCTCAGATTGACTGAGGTTGTTTGCCGGTGACCGGTAGCGTTCAGCGGCACGCTCACCTCCACTGCTTCTACGGTCCCGCCATCAGCGGAACGAATGCCCACTCCGACCAGCTCAAGGCGCTCCGAAGCGGGGTAGGCAGACTCGTACTGGAACGTGACGCGGCTGATAAACCCGTCAGCTACCTTGCTGTAGAGATGAGTAGGAGCAAGAAGTCGGACAAATGCTGCTCCGCACTCCGTGCAGTATCGCCCGTCGTGGAGATTCTCAAAGCTGCAAGCTGGGCATCTCATTCGTTCACTCCCATGAACATCGTCAAAAACTAACTCCCTTTGCCCGACACTTTTCTCGTACGACGTCGATTCCCACTGCAGCACCGCCGTCGCCGGAATTGTTTTCGGGGGAGGCGACCATGCCTACCACGAGAGCGGAGGAGGCGTCCTCACCCCGTTCGAGTTGCAGCACGGGCCCTCCAATCAGTTGGTAGTCCGGTAACTCGTCCAATATGATAAGGGAGCCATCCAGTCGCCGGGCCGTGAACTGCTGAAGTACCACCTGGTCACTTTCGAGCGATGCGACAGCGAGTGATGCTTTCGGGGACACGCTGGCGACGGTGCCGTACATGAGAGGAGCAATCTGTAACTGGGAAGCGACTTTGACAACGGCATAGTCGTCCTCCGCCGCACCAGACGAGCCTGCTGCAGCTGACCATTCCGCGAAGCCTGTGGCGACCACTTGTCCCGTAAGCTCACTCCCCTCGCTGTTTCTAATCGTAGCGGACTCGCCGACAGTCTGCGCGACGTACGCTGACGTAAGGACAAGGTCAGTGGCGACAAAGAAGCCGCTTCCACTTCGGCCGGATACATCAACGACAACAACGCCGGGCATGTCCGAGCGCGGTGCGAACCCCTGAAGATCGGGTAGGGCAGGCAGTCCGGTGAAGAGCGGTACGGCTGCCAGGACGCCGGCAACCAGTAGCACGATGCCGGTGACAAGTATGAACAGCCAGCGGCTTTTGGCTTTCTTGGCAACGTGCTCAACTTCGGAAAAACCGCGATATGTTTTAACGTACATTGTTTACCTCCTATCCTCTCAATTCGGCCAGGATCTTGAAAGCCCGACTCACGACACAGTCTTTGCGGTGGATCTCGTCAGCGCTGGTTATCTTGTCAAACTGTACATCGCCAAAAAGGCTCTCTTTGACCTTCGGTCGATCATTGACGGGAACAGTATCGGCGATCGTTGTCATAAAGAAGCTGTCGAGGTTTTTCAGGTGGGTCAGTCCGCCCTGGTCCTTGTGCGGTCCTATCTGGCTGCTTATGTAAGACATGAACTTGGCATACACCGGTTCGTACCTACATAGGACGTTCAGCTGGTACGCCGTAGTATCATCAACGTCGAGCTCGATGCAGGCCTTGGTCGAGTCATCTCTGAACGCCAGGATCCTCCTGCAATCGCTCGACCGGACGAAGCATCCCGAGGAAGTTGCCATTCCGTTCTGACCAACTTGTGCCTTCGGCACGTTAAGCACGGCGGTGTCGGCAGGGCCATTCGGAGTAAACCAGAAAGATCGTACGAACGCCAGGAGTCCCTTGAGGCGCTCCACTTTCATGGTGTCGATGAGCGTAAAATCAACCTCCCCATTCAGTTTAGCATCCCCATTCAGTGTCAGTCGGACTGCCTGCCAGTTGCGTATCATATCCTCGCGCGACTCCCCGCCTCTATCGACCAAGGCCTCCTCAGGTGGTTCGAGGAAACTGTCCTTGAGCTGCTTGTACGCGGCCATCCGCTCAAATTCGAGGCAGGGAATGTCGCGGGTGTGAATGATCTGATCGCCGGCAAGGGCGAGCTCACATGGTCCTACCTTGTAAGGATCCTGGTCCAGCCCGAACTCTACGATCACCTTGGCGAGTTCACCCTTGTCTTCACTGCCCAGCAGGTGACGCGCGACTTGACCCCTCTCTTCGGTGGCCCGGTACTTGAGCAGACCGGCCCGCACGCGCTTGAACATCTTGGCGACGGCAGCAGCATGATGCGGTTCACAAACTTTCGCACTGGCTCGGAATCCCACCTGCTGATTCTTCGGATGCAGGTATCTGTTCAGAGAGATGATCAACTCCCGCCTGATGTGATTGACGAGGCGCTGCTGCAGTGAATCGCGATTAGCATGGGTGTCGCCATCATTTATGACAGTTTCCTTGACGGCAGCCTTGGTTCCCTCAGTACACACATGTTGCCAGAGAATATCGGGTCCCAAGCCGACTGGCGCTAACAGGGACCACTGTATCTCGGCTGCCTCGTCGTCACCGAGGAACCCCTTCTTCATAGCGTCGTAGTCCTTGTCCTGGTTGACATAGAACATCTTTGTCACCGGAGCATAGGAATCGTCATCGACAAGGCGGTCGTCGTATCGGTTCTCCTCCTCGCGCAACTTCGGGATTTGTTCGCCGAGCCGACTGATGGCAGATGCGACGGCACTGACCTTCACCTTAATCAGTTCACGAATGGCGTCTATCTGCTCGCTGCAATGAGCAATTGCTGCCTTTTCCAAGAGCAGGGCCAGCAGGAGCTGAAGATACCTTCGCTTGTCCACACCCTTGCAGATGCGCCACTCGGAAAGCAGAGCCGCTACCTTTTCTTTGAAGCCCGTTGACACAAACGTGTTAGCCTGTTGCGCGGCAAGGAGGTCCCCCATACGGTCGAACCAGAAATCATACATGATTAAGGTTTGCTTCACGTATATCAGATTGGTGGATATCTCGAGCTGCTTGACGCAATCTTTGTCAATAAGCTCCTCCACTACAGCCAGCATCTGCTGGCCACGTTTGCCCATATCGTTGAACTGTCCGGCTGGCTGGAGAAATTGATCTACCAGATCCTGTTCACTTACTTCCTTCTTTGAGAGCTTCTCAACCCATTCATCGGCAGCAGCGTCCAGTGACAGATTAGCGCTTGTTGCGGCAGCGTGGACGACTGCAAACATACGATCCATGCATTCGTCAACCTTTGCACGGACCCGCTGACGAATCGAAGACTCCAGAATCTTCTGCTGTCGTCCACCGAGATCGCGATAGTCATCCTTGTCCGTCAGACGTGCATAGTGGTTTGCGAGCAACTCGTAGGTGCCCTTGAGCACGAGGGAGTACTTGGGATAGACTGCGGCCCCGATACCGAAGCCGAAAAACGGTTCGGACCCTCCCTGCAGCTGATTCTTCACGCTGGACGTAAGTCTATCGTGGTAGCCCAAGGCAAGCGAGAATACTCGCAGTGCGACCATTTCGATGAGGCCGTCGAAGTGGATGGTATCGTCGTGTTGTGTGCTGTTGTACTCAGGAGCGCACAAGTAAGTGGTACCGAATGGCATGCGATTGGGAGAGCGGAAGTCCCGGTAGAGCTTCCGTAGCTCATAGAGGGCGCCAAAGGCATTGGCTCGCACCCGTGGCAGGTTGACGGACCTGGCCAGTGCGTCCCCTTCGACCGGGGGAATCATAAAGATGCCGGCTGTCTGGGTGCCGACAACCGCGCCGTTGACCGGATACCCGAAAATCTCCTGGAGGAGATAGCCGAGATCGAACGCCATACCGGAGCAGGTGCCGCCGGTGAGGGAGCCGACTACATAGATGTTGGGTAGGGGATCGAAGTAGGCGTTCTTCTTTGACCGCATGAGCCCGTCCTGATCCAGTTCGGGCTTATCTTTGTCATCCCAGTCGGCAGATTCAAGGCCGAAATCTCTGTAGATCTGCTTTTCGATAGGGAAACCTGCTTGATTGAAACTGGGCCAATGCTTTTTTACGAGCTGTTCGATGAAGCCCTGCACTACCTGATAGTTAGGAACGCCTTTGTCATTCTTGCCGTGAAGGAGAAGACGTCCCGTGCCTCTCATCTCGCCACCAACCAGCCCCGGACCGCCTTGCACTGACGATGCGTGGACGAATTTGGTGATCCATTCCCAGTGGTGCTGCGATTCCGGATAGCGCTTCACGAACGCAGGGACATCCGAGCTGCGAAGCCGGTTCTCAATATCCTTGAATTGCTCGACATTCTTGATGAAACACTGGTGAATCATTGAGCCGGCATCGGCGGTGGGCTTCGCGCCGGCCTGCTCGGTCTCGATATTCACGAGCAGAAGAAACGAACTGTTCAGGTTGCCAAATCGCTCGAACCATAGCTGTTGCAGCCCCTCGAGGACCTGCTTGCCCGAGGTCCCCACGCCGAGGACTAGCGTGCGAAAGAGGCGGAGTTCTGCTAAACCATGCGCCATATCATACCTCACTTACTCGTCTTGTTCATCGCTGATCTCAGACCTGCAAGGCGGTTGTGGCGGCCGCGAAATCGCCTGGCCGCTACGATTGACATCACCACCGCAAATAGCAGCAGGATCAGCAATGGCAGCACTAAGAGCCAACCGCCGAACCAACTCAGCTGCCATCCGACGACAACTTCGATGAGCAGCAGTATGCCCAGAATCAAATATATCAGGCTTGAGAGCCACTGACGGTGAAGCGAATACTCGAATCCGCCGCTCAGAGAAGCCGAGTTGAACTTGCTCAGACTCACAGCAAGGCTGAAGAACAGAAAGTGTACGGCGACGATGGCGGCCGCGCCAACTGCTATGGTTGCGAGCACATACCAGAGCGCATTTGCTAGCAATCCGCCCAAGAGGGCGGCCAATAACCAGTGCATTTATATCCCTCCTTAAAGAGTCAGATCTCCGAAACTCCGTGGCTTTTTCTATCATTGTCCGCTGGCGTATCTCCACCCAAAAGGCCACGCAGCCAGCGCATCAAGCGCTGAACAAGACCGACTCTTTGGGCGGCAAACAGACCTCCGAGTGTCAGTGCACCTATCCCTGCCCAGATAAAGCCCCATGGTGTGGGAGTCTCCCCCGCTATCCGAAACGGCATCGGCCCTGACACAAGCGGCGCCCGATCTGGGTCCTGGTACACGCCGCGGACTACCGCCATCAGCCGGTATTCCTTCTGGTGCAATTCCTTCAGCTTGGGCATCAACTGACGGGCGATATCGAGGCGCGCCTGTTGCTGGCGGCCCACCGACACCTGCAGGACCCGGCCGCGGCCCGCCTGCATCAAGACCTCCACCAGGTAGTGCGAGAAGTCTCCTTCGCCGATCCACTGGAGGTTCACAACTTTGGACTGCCCATCAAACAGTGTATTAGGACGCGGCTGAGTGAAACGAATTGCATCGGACGTCCGGGAAACTGTGGTGTCGGAGGTTGTGTCACTTGGTGTGGTGCTACTCGATTGCACGTAGAAGTGCGGACCAACATAATCCAACTGAACTGCAAGGCGCATTTGTGGGTCTCTGAGCGAGGGGACCCGATGTTCGAAACGAAGGACATGACGTTCCTGAATGCCGTTGCTGGTGAACGCCCGGCGAATGTAGTTGCCAGCCGACGACAGGTCTTTGAGCTGATCCGGGACGCCATCGGTTATGGTCAGAACATTCATAAAGAGCTTGTCATTGGCCTCGGTCTTATTGCCCGCAAACGTCCACCAGGCCAGATTTCGTGCCAGCTCGATATGGGTGAAGTTGTCGCCGAAGTCGAGGTAATCGAGCAATTCAGATCTGATGACCCGCTCGGCTTCTGCCCGCGAGGGAGGGGCGCCGTAGCTTGGCACGATTCGGAAGAATGGTTCAACGTCGGACGTTAGCTGGCCGAACGCATGCAGATACAGTCGCTGTCCGGTCTGCCAAAGAGGCTTGAGCTTACTGCGATCTCCGACGACTTCCCACTTGGTCTCATCGACCTTCCCATCCAGCGCCAGGTCGAGCACCAGTTGCTCAGCGTCAAGCATCTGCTGCTTTGTGAAATACTGGACCATCGAACCGGAGTTGTCGAAGAGAATGGCGCACCCTTGCTCCTGTCCTTGAGCCGTGAGCACAGCCATGCCAACTGCAATCCACAAGAGGATGAATAACTTCATGTGAGATATATCCTTAGCTACTTGCCCAAAGGTTTCCCGTGGTATGGGATCACCATCAGCTTTTCTTGGCCGAAGGCGATCAGTCGGTCGTGACAGAACAATGATCTCGCCGGGTAGAGCGGTACATCGGACTTCCCATCACCGGAGAGCATGGGACCAAACTTGCTTACTTGAAAGCCGGAGCTTCCGTTATTGGGGGGAGAAGTTATTGAGCAAGCTGAATACGCGGAGGAGGCCCCGATGCTACGATCGGGCAGGAATCCGACAAGCGACCCGTAGGCGGGCCAGAGATGCTCCATAGAATACACGATTTTGTTTTCATCGATATTGAGCAACTGAGCGACCCGCGGTAAGTGCTTCGTTACAAGTTTCTTGTCAAAGTCGGCCGTGACCAAGCCATAGGTCGTGCTTTCGAAGTAGGCGAGTCTTCGATCAGGATCGAATCGAGGTTTCCCGCGCCGCGGTATCTCCGCAAGAGGGACATTAGGATCGACGGCAACCGGGCCACAGGACTCCGGCTGACTCCATTCCTCGCCATCCTGCCAAACGAGTTGCGAATAGCCGTCGACGCTGTAGACATGCCAGAGGCGTCTTGTGCGGCTCGAAACGAGGGACCTCGGTTGGCAGAAATCGGGCAGGCCAGCGGCGATGCTAGTGGTCAGCACCGCCTCTCCGTTAGGTCTTGCGAGAGATTTGAGGTCGAACTCGAAGAAGATCTTCGTGTCATCTTCATTGAGTAGTGGCAGTACATAGAGCATGTCCCTGCTGTCGACGGTCATAAACGCTAGTGGGCGCGGCTTGTCGAAACGGAATACTCGCTCCGTGAAGCTGGGTCTGAGGTCGTGGCGTCCGCGGCTAAGGTATGCCAGTAGAACCCGGAGCCCTGACTGGCCAGCGAGAACGATAATGAGGGTTCGCTCACCATCGAACACGACTTCACGAGATAAAGCTCCGAGGAGCGGTTCGTTAACAAGCTCCGGCATAAATCGGTAAGATCCAGTGAGATGGGCTGCCGTATAGTGATGCCAGATGACTCGGTCAGCATGCACCTCGAAAACGAAGCGGCCAGCTATCATAAGGTTGCCGCCCAAATACTCTCTGGCTGCGAAAGGATGGCGGAGCTCGCCGGAAGTGACGCTCGAACTCAAGTCGATGAGGTGCAAGCGATCGCTGAGCGCGAGAGCTAGCCGGTCCCCAGCTACAGCTGCGTCAAGGACTGGTCCGGCGAGAGGAAATTCGCGTGGGGCCTGAGTCCGCACTCTGGCTGCGGCGATGACGCTCGGTCCCGATGGAGATGGCTCCGGAGGGCAGGTGTATGGATTCAGCGGACCTGCCGCTCTTCCGTCGACAATGAGGATGTGGCCACAGTAGGGGCAGAAGGCGGCCAGTTCCTGGGCAACCTCCTCCTGACACCGAGGACACTGGATTGCACATTCCAACGCCGGCATTACGAACGGCCTTTCAAGGGTTTCTGGGACCGGCTGAGGACAACGCGGGTTGGTGCCACGCACGACCGCCATGCGTCTTCCTCAAACTCGCCGAAACCAACGCCCACGACGTCCGCCAACCCGTCTTGAATGTAGCGGGACACAGCCTCGAACTCTGATTGGCTCAGCGTGGCTAGATCACCCTGGCTGGACATGGATGCCCGATCGAATGGCATGCCTGGATATGGAGTGTGGGGAATCCGGTCTGCAGCTGCGAGAATCACCGCCAAGTGGCTCGCCAAGGCGCTACTGAGAATATCACATTCGGTAAGGATGGCGAGCTTCGAAGCATCGTCAGTCGGCGCAGTGACAATTGCGAGCGTACGAATACGGAACCCGAGCCGGACGCACTCCTGATAACCACTATCAACCCGATCTAGGTAAGATGACCGACGGAACTCAGCCTTCCATTGCTGGCTCAAGTCGGTCTGCTGGCAACCGACATCGAGTGGATCGGGGCAAGCACCCGCCACTACCGCAGCCTCAGGAACCGGATCACCGAGGTAGCCTCGCAGGGTGACCCACAATTCCAGGAGAGTGCTGTCGCCCAACCGCGAGACCCTCTCCTCCATCGGCTGTAACAGCCGATGGACAGCCCTGTGAAGGGCCCGAATCGACCGATCTTCGTCTCTCACCCCCAGTTCCAGCCCGAGCAATGCCAAGCGGATTTGGTCTGCTTCAGGGGCAAGAGATGCAGGAGGGGAGCCAGCATTGCAGGCTGCTCGCTCAAAAAACTCTCTGAATCGTCCACTCCCTGCCACCAGTGGCTGCAGCGCGTCCCCGAAAACCTTCTGGCTCTGTAAGGCAGCCTGCTGTTCAGTGTGCCACCGCTGTAGCGCACCTTTGATACCCGCAAGAATACCCTCCGCTCCGCAATCGACATCGACTGGTACGTCGTACGACTTTAACATCTGAAACAACGATTGCACAAACCTATCGTACTCAAGTGATCTGAGGTGATCGCGTTTGACAGCGGATACAAGTTCCCCTTCAGCGCTTCTCCGTTCGAGGCCATACTGGCGAGCTATCTCGTCAAGCAGCCTCGTGGATGCCTGAGCCGCGGGATCTACCGGTGGCCATTTTGTGACGGCTGATGCTGGCATTGTCGGATACACAGGCTGCCCTGCGACTTTAGATAGTTCATTATGCAACTGGTGCCGTCGCCTGAAGATCAGGACCACAGCCAAGATTCCGACTGTGACGCATGCGACAACGGCGCTCGCGATGATCGTCTTCATAGTGAGCAGGTTCGGTTCTGGCGGTACGCTTAGTGCAATCGTCTTTTGCAGGGCTGCAACTCCTGAGAGATCACCTTCGGTTGGCCTAACGAAAAGGGAGACTGACCCAGCAGAATCGGCTGAAACCGATTTCTTCCTTCGCACCTCTCCCGTAATTTCCATTCTCGAAACGTTAACCTGTACGTCGTAGACCGAGTCCGGCACAGCTCCAACGCTCAGCCTGTTTGCACTCCTCGAGTCCAGCTGGATGCGAAACCGCAGTTCCTCCCCTTCTGCGCTAGCAGAATCAGGGAGCTGGGCCATAGAACCTCTCAGTTCTCCGGCTACCGCAACCACTTCAAGCCATTTACGGTACGGCTCTGTGTCCCCGGGGGAACTTCCGGGAAATCTCTCATCCAGTTCTGGAAATCCCGAAGTCGTGACAATATTGAACTGCAGGCCCGCGCTCTCGAACACCGAGGCCAAAATCTTGCGGTCACTCTCGGCGGCCCCACTGCTAAAGGCTGCCAGCGCTGAATCCCGAAGGGAGGCTCTCCTAGGCAACTGAATCTTGAGTTTAGAGCAAAGAGTCTGCACTATGTCGGAGTTCGCTATGTGCGATAACAGATCGGAAGGGTTCCCGCCTACCGGAGCCGCAACCTTGTCGGGTTTCTCCACGGCGCTTGGTGACATCATGGCTACGGCGAACAACCTTCCTTGCCCAAAAGAATAGAGGGCGCTCGTAGCACCATCGATGACATAGAGCGATACGGTTCTATCCATCGAAGTGTCCCGGTGGTTTGTTGGAGGCGATTCATTTTCGGGACCCTCTGAAGGACCAGCTTTTGCCGATAGAGGACTCAGTGCCGATACCACTATCACGGCGGCTATCGCAAATGCCACCCAAAGTCTGCATTGAGTCCACAGGGGACTGGCCACATGTGTCTCCTCTTCTAACGGTTTCCGGCGTCTACCGCCGCTCAGCGAGGTTTCTTCCATCCGGTGGTGTCATCAGCCTCTAACAGCGCCTTCATGTGTTTTCGCAGGCATTCCATTGAGCAGAACGGCCAGATACTCTCCTCATGAAGCAGGTTCATTTCGAGCGACTGATTGGCGCTGTCGTACTGCGTCATCCGATTGCCTACTTTGAGCCTGACTTTGCCGACACGATTGCCGGGCAGCATCTGCGCGGTCACAACTATCGACTGCGGGCCTTGGGGTGCCATATCGTAGACGAGCCTGGCGACGTCTGAAAACATACCGGTGCGTTCCCGGAGGAAATCCTCATGCGGTGTTTCCGTATAGCTGCGCAACAACCAAACCGAGCGACTGTACCTGATCTCGCGCGGTGGGAACTCGATGTGCAGTTCGTTACCCACATGCTTGGCAATAGCCTCTGTGTGAGCAGGGTCCAAGCCATTCCCCGGTCGCAGGGCCGTGAGGAACTCGTACTGGCCCGGCTTGGCCAAGTAGAGAACTCCGTAGTATGCATCCACCGATCGGTGCTTAATCGACAGCGACTGTGCTGCAGCGTAGAGTGCTCCCTTTGCCACAGCATCCTTCTGTTCAGATCCGCTGAGAAAGATAGTGTTTCCAGCGGGCAACGTTGTATAAACCTGCAGACACTCTTTTAGGGCATCCTGCAGAGGTGTAAAGCGGGCGCACCGGCCGGATACGATGACGCGGTCCACCTGGAGCCGTCCATCGCTGTCTCGAACCCCTGGATCCGAGACGCGGACCAACTGGTCGAATAGGTCGGTGGTAACGGTATTGATGAACGCCTTGAGGAGCGGACTTTGCCTGAACCGATCAAGATCCACTGCCTTACGGAATGAGTCCTGAGAGTTCCAGAAATTCGTGCGCTTGGCAACCGGCCAGAGATCTATGGCTTTGTG
>JBGSIV010000303.1:0-31864 GCA_041742355.1 Candidatus Zixiibacteriota bacterium | reverse complement strand
CACGGCCCCGTTCGTACGGGTGCAGTTGTCGTCGTTCGTGTCCCCGGTGCTCGGGATCGATTGAGTAGTGTCACGGCGTACCGCAGAGGCATGTCATGCCGAATCGTTCTGCTGTGATCGTTCATAAGGGGTAGTTATCTGGCGGTTCCTCGGAATCGCGAAAGGAATACCGGGCTGTGCACGAAGAGCAAACCGTTCCCATGGTGATCGACCGAACCGTTGCGGTCACCGCCACCATCACCGCACTCGCCATGCTCCTTGCCGGCTGGACTGAATCGAATCTGGTCTGGGGCGTCAATCACCTCCGTTTTCTTTCACCGAGCACCAGAATTTCGCTGGGGTTAGTTCTGGTTTCGGCGGTTGCGGCCTCGCTGTTGCTGCCCCGAGCCACGTGCGAGCGAATCGTCGGAGGCGGCAGTTCTCTGATCGCGCATTGCACGGGATGGCGCTACGTCTTGCTGGCAGTCGGTACGGCTGCCTTCTTCTACATAATGAGATTGCCGAACTCGTTTTTGGGCGACGGATACACACTGCTGGGCAACTTTTCGACTGCTAACGAGTATGTTCACAAGTGGACCGAGCCGGCTTCTTCCGCGCTTGTCCGCGGCCTGCAGGCCGCCCTGGGCGGCTTCTCCCACCAAACCGCCTTGCTTTCCTTCCAATACCTGTCGGTTCTTTCGGGTGCGGCAGTCGTCGTAACCGTGGTGGCATTGGTGCGGCGGCTGGTCGTTCACCCCGCGAACCAATGTGTCGCCGCCGTGGCGCTGCTCTTCTCCGGCGGCACGCTGCTCTATTTCGGGTATGTTGAGTTCTACCCGCTCCTTTGGGCCGCGCTGATCCTGTATGTCTACTGGGCGGTCCGCGCTTTGCGGGGGGGCAGGCTCATTGAGCTTCTCGCCGCCCTCTTCTTTTACCTCATCGCCGTGGCGATCCACCTGCAGGCCCTCTGGCTTGTCGGAACAGCGCTGTGGCTGGCAGCGGCACGATTGCTGCCGGGTCTCTCGGGCCGCCGGCTGCGCATGATACTCGTCGTCGCCGCGGCCTTGGGAGCCATTGCAGTATCGGCCGGATACTTCTGGCTTCTGGAGCGCGATGACAGCCTCGCGCTGATCTTCCTGCCCCTCCTGACAGGCCGATCGTCATCGCCTGAATATGCCGCGCTTTCACCCAAGCACCTGCTCGATATAGTCAACCTCGTCTTCCTCCTTTTTCCCGGCCTTGCGGCCATTGCCGTGGGGCGCGCGGTATGCAGAGCTCGAGCATCCGCTACCAAGCTGAGTGTCTTCTTCGCACCGGGTACCTTCGGGGGAGCCGCGTTTCTAGCGCTCGTCGATCCCGTCCTCGGCATGGCCCGCGATTGGGACCTGCTGTCATTCACGGTGGTTCCCCCCATGCTGTGGCTGCTCGTCTCCTTTGATCGGCACGGAATGCATCTTTCCGGGCGGGTCGTTCTGCTCCTTGCCGTGGTCGCCGTCAGCAACGGTACTCTGTACGCCGCCGTCTACAGCTCGTCCCAGGCGGCCGAGGACAGGCAACTGGCGCTGCTGAGATACTATGGCGGCAAGGACTACGCGGGATGGAAGATCTTCCGGGACTATCTGGCCCAAGAGGGGCAAGCGACAGAGGCAAAGGCCGTGTCAGAGGAAATTATGCGTGTGCTCCCCCGGCACCGCCGGTTGGCCGAGGGGTGGGCGTGCTTGTTCCGCAATGACCTTCAAACGGCAGCGGCCATCGCCGGGAATTTGGTCCTTGAGGACCCCGACCACGCAGAGTTCCTCCAACTCCAGGGTGATGTTGCCGCAGGCCGAGGAGATACTGCGCTGGCACGCCGGGCTCTTCACCGCGCCCTCCGGATCAAACCCGATTTCCCGCCGGTTCTGCGATCGCTGGCGCAGCTGTCGATGCGCGAAGGGGACTTCACATCGGCCGTGGATATGCTCCGACGGGCGCGGCGGCTTGCTCCGCAATCGGTGGAGATACTTGACGATCTCGGGGCGATGTACATTGCGCTGGGGCACACCGATTCGGCGACTGCGGTGGCCGACACCATCCTGGCGGGCCAAGGCTCGGCGGCGGGAGGACATCTGATCAAACTCATTGCCGCATCGAAAGCCGGGGATACCCTCACGGCAAGACGGCACTACGACCTGTATCGTCAGCACGGGCGAGGGCGACCAGAATATGACCGTATGCTGCGGAGTTACTCCTTCCTCCTCGCACCGCGGACGGCCCCGTGATCCGTAAATCTGTCGCCGCCTGACAGGCATCAGCGACGGTTCCGGAACCCCTCTAAGTACCCCTGTGTTGAGTAGGCAAATGGCAGCAGCCACTTGGGGGCGGCGTTTTCTTTCGTTGCCCCGTGCGGTTCCCAGGCGTTATGCTTGGGTACGACCGCGTATGTTATCCATAAATGTCCGACGGAGGAGCAGAAAGGGATCAGAATGGCGCAGACCGACGCAAACCACAAGCATACGAACCGTCTCATCGACGAAAACTCCCCCTACCTGCTCCAACACGCCCATAACCCGGTCGACTGGCACCCCTGGGGGGACGAAGCTCTACGCAAAGCAAAGACCGAAGATAAACCCATATTCCTGTCGATCGGCTACGCCGCCTGTCACTGGTGCCATGTAATGGAGCGGGAATCGTTCGAAAACGAGGATATCGCCGCGATCCTGAACCGGCACTACGTGAGCATCAAGGTGGACCGGGAGCAACGGCCCGACCTCGATCAAATCTACATGGCCTTCACCATAGCGATGACCGGTGCGGGAGGCTGGCCGATGTCGGTGTTCCTGACGCCCGACCTCAAGCCGTTTTTCGCCGGGACCTATTTCCCACCGCAGGACTTTCACGGCCGCCCCGGATTCACCCGGGTCCTGACCGAAATTGCGGCCGCTTACCGGGAGAACAAGCAGGAGCTGCAGGAATCATCCGAGTCGATCTTCGAGCAGGTCAGGGGATTCGTGTCGGCTTCCCCTTCCGAGACGATCCTCACCCCGTCGCTGATAAAGAAGTGCGCCGATACGCTCATGGGAACCTTCGATCATCGCCACGGCGGATTCGGCCGTGCGCCGAAGTTCCCCCACGGCATCGAGTTGTCGTTCTTTCTCCGCCACTACAAGGCAACCGGAGATCTGGGGTTTCTCCGGGCGGCCGAGCAGGCGCTGACCGCGATGGCCGACGGCGGTATCTACGACCACCTCGGCGGCGGCTTCGCCCGGTATTCCACCGACGAAAAATGGCTCGTCCCCCACTTCGAAAAGATGCTTTACGACAACGCCCTGCTGACCCCGGTCTACGGCGAAGCCTACCAGATCACGGGCAACCCGCGCTACCGCGCCGTGGTGATCGAAACGCTCGACTGGGTGCTCCGCGAGATGACCGATTCCACCGGCGGCTTCTACTCCGCCATGGATGCCGACAGCGAGGGGGAAGAAGGCAAGTTCTACGTCTGGTCCAAAGAGGAGATCGGGCAGTTGCTCGGCGACCAGGCGGATCTCTTCTGTCACTACTACAATGTCAGCGACCAGGGCAACTGGGAAGGGAAGAACATCCTGCACCGCTCCGATGAAACCGAGCGACTCCGGCGCGACCGGAATGAAGGAGAGATCGATCGCGTGATCGCCGAGGGGAAACGCATGCTGTTCGAAGCACGCCACCGGCGCGTCCGACCGGGCATCGACGACAAGATTCTCACCTCGTGGAACGGCCTCATGCTGTCCGCACTCTGCCGCGGCTACCAGGTCACCGGCGAAGAGCGTTTTCTCCAGGCGGCGATCAGGAACGCCTCGTTCATCCAGCAGACGCTCGTGCGCGGCGGGGTGCTCACACATTCCTACCGTGAAGGGAAACACTCCGAGGGCGAATTCCTCGAGGATTACGCGTTCCTGCTCCGGGGGTTGATCGACCTGTTCGAAACCGATCCGGCAGGGGACAACGATTGGATAGGTTTCGCCGACCAGTTGGCCACGCGGGCGGTAGCGCTCTTCATGGACGGCGACGGACACTTCTACCTGCGCCCGGCCGACGCTCCCGACCTGATCATGCGCCCGCGCGACGAGACCGATGGCGCCATTCCGGCCGCCGGCTCGATCATCATGAAGGCCCTGCTCAAACTCGAGCGGATCACCGGCAACAAGGACCATCTGCACGCCGCCATCAAAGCGCTGCGCGCTGTGGCCGGCCTGATTGACAAGTATCCCTCCGGGACCGCTTCGGCGGCGCTTGCACTGCAGTACTACACCGGGGATAAGATCGAGATCGTGCTGGTAGGCTCCGGCGCCGAACGCGAGGCGATGCGACGGGCGATATACGACCGCTTCATTCCTGACCGGGTCGTGGCGATGAGCGAAACCGGCCGTGAACCCTGGCCCCTGTTCGAAGGGCGCGAGCCAGGCAACGGTCAGGCGACAGCGTATGTCTGCCGCAATTCGGTCTGCCGGCTGCCCGCGACCACGCTCGTGCAGTTGAGCGAACAGCTGGACGCCCTGTAATCGCCGTTGCTCGGCCGTATCGCGCCATTCCCGCTGAATCATTCCGGTGGCCAACTCCATCTAACCACCGTATAGTTGAGAGAATTCGAAGTTGAGGAGAGATACATCATGCCGACAGCCATGACAGCCAGTATGCGGTGGAAAGGCGGAATGCAGTTCGAGGGAAATAGCCTGTTTGGCCATACGCTGACGACCGACATCTCAGCCAAGGCAGGGGGCGACGAAGCCGGGCCGAGGCCGACCGAACTGCTCTTCTGGGGAATAGCCTCCTGCACGGGGGTCGATGTCGTGCGCATTTTGCAGAAACAGCGACAGGAACTGACGGGGCTGGAAATCGAGGTTTCCGCCGAGCAACCGGATGATTACCCCAAGCCATTCCAGAACATAAAGATACGCTACAGATTCTACGGCCATGCGCTCGACCCTGTGAAGCTGCAGCAGGCGGTGGAGCTGTCGGAGAGCAAGTACTGCTCGGTCAGCCAGACTGTTCGCCGCGAAACCAGTATCTCGACCAGCATCGAGATTATCGACGACTGATTTCCTCTGAATCATTCCCGCCGGTACTTGATCCAAAAGAATAGACGGGATGTTGACTCTATAATTGAGGAGACCATGACCCAAAGAACAACAACAGACATGATGGCAGCCTTCGCCTATCGCCTCGAATCGAGCAAACCGTTTGACGAAGTCGTTGCGAACCTGGAGCGGCAGACAGCCGAGCACAAGTTCCGCGTGCTGCACGTCCACGACGTACAGGCGACGCTGGCCGAGAAGGGTTTCCAACGCGATCCGGTAAAGATCATAGAAATCTGCAACGCCGGCTTCGCCCACCAGGCGCTCCGGAAAGACATGCACGTGGCGCTGTTCATGCCGTGCCGCTTCGCCGTGCACACCGAAAACGGCCGGACGGTGGTCACGCTCGGCCGGCCATCGATGATCTCCCAGATGATGCCGGGGGTAGGCCTGGACGAACTGGCGGCTGATGTCGAGAAGACGCTGCGCAGCGTGATGGAGAAATCGGTCTGAATCCGAACAGCGGATGTACTGAAACAGGACGAACGAACCGTCCGGGCCGGATGTTACAGGGCGTACTATGGAACGAGTGAAACGGCTGCTGAAAACTAAGCCGGTGCTGTTCACCCTGATCGGCGGCGTGGCCGGGTTTGCGCTCTCTCTGGTGTACGCCGGGCTCGGCTCAACCTGACAGATCATGTGCAACCCGTATGTCACCACGATATCGGGGGCGGTGATCGGTGCGATCATGTCGGTAGTGGATTAGTGAATAGAGGTAGTTGAAGCATGCCCATCTTTGAGTACCAGTGTGCCGAATGCGGCCGAGAATTTGAAGAGTTGGTTAACTCGGCCGATACGCCAGTTGTCTGTCCGAATTGCGGCTCAAGTAAACCCAACCGCAAGCTCTCGAGCTTCGCATGTAGCGGCAGCACAAGCGGCGGTGGCTGTGCGGCGCCCGCCGGCAGCGGCTTTCGGTGAGGCTGATCTTCCCGTTCCGCAGGTTGCGGAGCCGACGAGTGCTGGCGGACGTTGAGGAAGCATAACGTGAGATCATTCCGGCGCTCCGCGCAATAAGACTGCATCAGACAGAAACCTCCTTAACTGACGACACCACGGCCGAGTCTATCGACTCGGCCGGTTGATTTCGGGGCGGACGGCTCTTTCCGCTCGGCCCGGTCTGTCCCCCCTGCTCCCTTCCTTGACAAGTGTGACCAAATGGGCCATTATTGGGCATGCTGAGAAGAAATTCGACCCGTTTACGGAAGGATAGACCGTCATGACCCCCGTCAATCAGGAAACGCTCCAAGCGCTCACCTCGGGCATTCAGGCCGAAGTCGCCAGCTACGTGTTTTACCGTGAGGCGCTTAAGAAGCAGCAGGCGGCCGAGATCAAGGGCATACTCGAAGAGCTGGCGCTGGAGGAGAAGCGGCACTTCCACCTCCTCGAGCGGCAATACGATTCGCTCGTGCGCAGCGAGAAGTGGATCAGCACCGCCGATATCATGAAGCAGGAAGGGCTTCCGGAAATGCCCGAGGAGATGAATCAGACCCACCGTGAATTGATCGCCGAGGTCGCCCGGACCAATTCTCTCAAGGATATCCTCGGAATCGCCCTTCGCCTCGAGGAGCAGGCGCGCGACATTTATGTCAAGGCCCTTGGATTCGTGCAGAGTGACGACGGCAAGAAGATGTTCGAACGGCTGGTGTCATTCGAGGAAGGGCATGTGCGCAAGGTGCGGGGGATGCTGGACAAGGTTCGGTAGTCGAAAGACCAGGAAGTCCGATGCCGGGGTCAGTTGGCCCCGGCATTGTCTTGACCGGCGACGTGAACAGGCCGCAGGCGACCGGACACCATGCCCCGCTCGATGTGCTCCATCATGACGGCCGCCACCTCGATCCAGGCTTCCTCCAGCGTGGCGTCCCAGTTCGGCACCACTTCCCGAAGAGCGTACAGGAGAGAATCCAGCGCGATGCCGATCTGGTCGCGCCGGACGCCGAGGCGGTGATGAATGCGCCCGATCTCGTGGAGAATCGATTCAAGCACGAGCGGCCGGTCGAGATTGGCGACAATCGCCGCCAGCCCATTGCGAAGCACGACGCTCCGCGCCCGGGCATCGACCCTGTCGAGAATCGGCCGCAGCGAATGGTCGCGGGCGAGCAGGGTGGCGTAGAAACGCTCACTCACCCGATCGATATTCGGCAGGATGTGGGCCAGCGAGTTTTTGGCCACCTCGGTTCGATCAATCATCAGCAGTCCCCTTTTGCACCGTCGGTTAGCTTCCCTGAATAGCAGGTAAGGTATCGGCAGTCGGCGGCGGCATCTTTACGCGAGATTCAGCCCACGGGAATCGATAAACTTTTACTTGTCCTCCATTCGTCCGCTGCTGTATAAACTAGCCGTATGGCCGCACCGAAGTACCTCAACTGGATCGAGCTGTCGCGCTCTAGCCTGCGACACAATATCGAATCCCTCTGCCGTCTGGCCGGGGCGCGCACCCTCGCGCCGTCGGTCAAGAGCAATGCGTACGGCCACGGTCTCCCGGAGATCATCCGTATGCTCACCGAAGTCGGTCGGTGCGCATACGTGACCGTCCACTCGCTCGAAGAAGCCCTTGCCGCCCGAATGGCAGGCTGGACCGGACGAATTATGGTGCTGGGGCCGATGCCACCAGGGCACTACGACGAGGTGGTCGCACACAACCTCGAGCCGGCCGTTTTCGACCTGCACACGCTGAAGGAACTGGGCAAACTGGGGAACCGTCGCAATGTTCGCATTCTCACGCACCTGAAACTGGAGACCGGCACCAACCGCCAGGGTTTCGCTCCCGATGAACTGGCGGCGGCGGCGAAAACCTACAAGCAGTTCCGATCACTCGGCCGCCCCTATGGCGTCTCGATGCATTTCGCCAACATCGAGGATACGACCAATCACGACTACGCCGAATTTCAACTGGCCAATTACCAGGCGATGGTGGCACAACTGAAGAAGCTGGGCATCCCCCCCGAAATTCGCCACACCGCGTCGTCGGCCGCCACCATCCTATTTGACAAGACCCGGTTCGAACTGGTTCGCCCTGGCATCTCAGTCTACGGTCACTGGCCCTCGAAAGAAACATACCTCTCCTACCGGCTGCAAGGGGGCGCCAACCGGCTGTTCGAACCGGTGCTGACGTGGAAAACCCGCATCACGCAGCTGAAGAAAGTCCCGGCTGACAGCTTTGTCGGCTACGGCTGCACGTATCGGACGACCTCGACCACCCGGTTGGCCGTAGTGCCGATTGGGTACTACGATGGTTATGACCGGGCGCTCTCCAACCGCTCTTATGTTCTCGTGCACGGCCGTCGGGCTCCGGTGCGTGGTCGTATTTGCATGAATCTCATGATGATAGACGTGACCGACATCCGCGGGGTCAGGCTCCATGATGAAGTCACTCTGATCGGCCGGGACGGTGCTGACGCAGTCACGGCCGAACAGGTCGGGGATTGGGCCGGGACCATCAACTATGAGGTGGTAGCCCGACTATCATCGGCCATTCCACGCATGATCGTGGATTAAATGGTTGGCGTGCAACTAGCTGACCCGGTTTGGTTCGACCCGCGTTTGTGATCACGAAAGTTATTACTAAAACTCAACATAGCCGGGCTTCCTGCCGAATATATTACGAGAATTCTATTGACAGGCTTTCTTGGCATGGATATACTCTCTTGTGATTCATTTCACATATATTGTGAATGATGGTAACATTCAGGTGTGAGTACCCAAATGAACGTCGCAAGCAAAACGGGCATTAAGAAGAAAATCTCGGAATCGACGATTCACCGGCTGTCGCTATACTGCCGGGCGTTGACCCTGCTGGAGCGAGAGAACTACGAAACGGTTTCGTCGAAAGAGCTCGCCAAGCGCGAGAAATTGACTCCGGCCCAGGTGCGCAAGGATCTGTCGTTCTTTGGCTCATTCGGGACACGGGGACTCGGGTATCCGGTGCCTGAACTCAAGCAGCGCATCGCCGCCATTCTCGGCATCGATCGGGTGTGGCAGGTCGCCCTCGTCGGCGTGGGGAATATCGGATCGGCGCTGGTCAGCTACAAGGAATTCATGAAACAGGGCTTCCACATCGTGAAGCTGTTCGACAACGACCAGCGCAAGATCGGCTCCAACCACAAGGGAATCATTGTTTCGGATATCGCCAACCTCGAAACCGAAATCAGGGATGCGGGCATAGAAATTGTCGTGCTGGCGGTTCCGGCGACTGTGGCGCAGTACCTGGTCGATGATGTGGTGAAAGCGGGCGTGCGGGCGATCCTCAATTTCGCACCGGTCAACCTGCGCGTGCCCGATGAAGTGTACCTGCGCAACGAAAACATGTCGATGGAGTTGGAGTACCTGTCGTTTGCGCTCGTGAACAACCCTGCCAAAAAGGCCGTCAAGCACACCTGAAGCGGCTGCCCGCTCCGTTTGCTCCTCGGCCGATATAGAACAGATTCACGGCCCCCACCCTGGGGGCCGTTTTCGTATCCCGACGGCCTGCGAATGCCTCGCGAAGAAATCGCCAAATAGAGGCCTTCTGACTCATTGCTGGACGGATTTGCTTGACGGCTCCTCTGCCAAGATGGATCTTCCGGTTGACCATCGAGGATTGGTTGGATCATGGGGAGGATCGAACCTGCTAACACAAGGAGAGTCTCATGAGCCCTGCTGCTCGGCTACTGCACCTGCTGACGCTGGGGGGAGCGTTGCTGCTCCTCGCGACATCCGGCAACCCGATTCTGGCCGCCGAGAGTGCGACCCCGGCGGGCGAGGAAGCCCTGGGGACGCGCAGTTACGACGACTACGAAACTCCCGGCTACTGCGGCACATCATGCCACACGAATATTTATCGTCAGTGGCAGCAGTCGATGATGTCGCAGGCATACACCCACCACTGGGATGAGATCGAATACTTCAACTTGGCCGTGCCGCACGCCGAGAAGGACGCCAAGGTCGCCGGGGTGAAGGCGGGCTGCAACGGTTGCCATGCCCCGTTGTCGTTCCTCGCCGGGGATGTTCCCCCGCCGCGGCCGTCGGAAAACAGCCGGGCCAACGAAGCCGTGTCGTGTGACATCTGCCACACGGCGGTGGGCTTCAAAGGAGACCGCCCGTTCAACTTCAACTTCATTTCGTCGCCGGGGAAGAAGAAACAGGGGCCCCGGACCCCTCAGGAGGCGAAGCAATCGCCCGCTCACGAAATGGAACAGTCCGACTTCATCCGCACAGCCGAATTCTGCGGCACCTGCCACAACGAGCAGAGTCCCTATGGCGCCTGGGTAAAAGCCACGCATATCGAGTGGTCGGAGGGACCATACGCGAAGGAGGGGGTGCGCTGCCAGGATTGCCACATGACCTATAGCCCGGGGACGTCGGCCTCAATGGGCAACGAGCACCCGAATGTCACTCAGCACCTGTTCCATGGCGCCCACGTGACGGGAAAAGTGAAAGGGACGATCGAACTGGTCGCCTGGCCCGACCTCCGCGAGGTCGCACCGGGAGAGCCTGTCGTAATTCGCGTCGCCCTGTTCAATCAGAAAACCGGGCACAAGTTCCCGACCGGATCGGTTGAGGACCGCATCGTCTGGCTCCATGTCGAAGCGACCGATGCCGCCGGCAACGTGTACCACCTGCCGGTTGACAAGAAGGGCTTCGCGGGCGAGGAACTGACGATCGGAGCCGATGCCCTGGCCTATCAGGACATGGGCGTGCCGCTCGACAAGCCGGATTTCCCCGGCGTGCAGCGTGACGGTATCCCGGTCGGTGACCGCATCTTCCGCATGCCCTACCTCGACCCCCAGGGCCGGATGACCATCCAGCAGTGGAACACCGCCTCGTTCGGCGTCGACTACCGCATCGGGCCGCGCGAAACGAAAACCGAAACCTTCACTTTCCCCATACCGGATAATGCGGCCGCCGGCGAAATGAAGATCACCGCCACTCTCAACTACCAGAAGCTGATGACGCCGGTCGCGGAGTTCCTCTCGGTTCCGGAAGAGGAAGCTGAAGTTGTCGTGGTCAACCAGTACGCCACCAACGTCACGGTCCTGCCGTGAAGGAGAAACGAGCCATGAAGAAGATCTCACTCCTGCTGTTGACAGCCCTGGCACTCGGCGTGATGCTGGCGCCGGATGCCGAAGCTATTCCCGCGTTCGCCCGCAAGTACAGCATGTCCTGCACGACCTGCCATCAGCCGTATCCGCGGTTGAAAGCGTACGGCGAAGAGTTCGCCGGCGACGGATTCACTCTGAAGGAACAGGACGCGCCCCGTTACTATGTGCAGACGGGGGACGACAACCTCGCCCTCATCCGTGATCTGCCGCTCGCTGTCCGACTCGAGGGCTGGGTACGCCACGAAACCGCCAGCGGTAACGAAGTTGACCTCAGCACACCTTACAATCTCAAGCTGCTTTCGGGCGGAGCGATCGCCAAGAATCTCGCCTACTACTTCTACTTCTACATCAGCGAACGCGGCGAAGTAGCCGGGGTCGAAGACGCGTTTATCATGTTCAATGATCTGTTCGGCAAAGATCTCGATCTCTACCTCGGCCAGTTTCAGGTATCCGACCCGCTGTTCAAGCGGGAGCTGCGGCTCACCTACGAGGATTACGAAGTGTACGGCGCGGCACCCGGGGAGTCGGACATTAACCTGAAGTACGACCGGGGGCTCATGCTGACCTATAGCGCCCCCACCGGCACCGACCTCGTTGCCGAAGTCGTCAACGGAAACGGGTTGGTCACTGCCGAGGGCTCGACCCGTGTGTACGACGACGACAAATACAAGAACTTCCTGGGGCGAATCTCACAGGGAATAAACGACTACCTCCGGATCGGGGCTTTTGGATACTACGGCAAGGAGGCCGACGAAGCCGATATCCGCAACGAAGTCTGGATGGCTGGCGCTGATGCCTCGGTAGAGTACGGCACGCTCGCGCTCAACCTTCAGTATGTGGAGCGGCGCGACGACAACCCGGACTTTCTTATCACCTTGCCGCAAAACGAAATAGAGACGCGCGGCGGGATGGCCGAAGCGACCTACTGGCCGAACGGCGACCAATCAAAGTGGTACGGCGTGGCACTCTTCAACTACGTGGAATCCGACGCCCTGCCTACGTATACCACCATTACCGGCCATGTCGGCTACATGCTCAACACAAACGTTCGCCTGACGATTGAGAACATCTTCGACGCCGAGAACGAAGAGAATTCATTCCTCCTGGGGATTGTCACCGCCTTCTAAGTGGCTTAGGGACATAGGAACACATCCTGGGGCGGGAGCCTGGCTCCCGCCCCGTTCGTATGTACCGGACGGGTCTTGGGAAGCGCTCTTGCCGGTTCTTCCAGCCGCACCGCCAAAGGCAGATTTCGGGAGCCATTGACGGAATGTCTCACAGGTAGTATTGTATAAGCCGATATGAAGACTATGAGACTGACGCTCCTCATCCTCGGCGCTGCGCTGCTTGCTTCGGCAGTAGTTGCGGCCCCTCCCGGCGACTCCCTGAAGCTCTACCTCGAGATCGGCGGCAAAGCCATGCAGAACCAGAAGTACAGCCGGGCAATCGAGGCCTACAGCCGGGTGGTGGAGCTCTCCCCCGGCAACCTTGAGGCTCTTTCGAACCTCGGGGCCGCGTATGCGGCTACCGGGAATCCAACCAAGGCGAAATCCTGCCTGGAGGAAGCAATCAAGCTCGATCCCAACTCGGCGGAAGTAGCCAACAACCTGGGGGCAGTGTACAGCGAGGAGCGGAACGGAGCCAAAGCGATTGAGTACTTCGAGCGGGCGGTTCGTCTCGTCCCCAAGAACCCGTCCTACCTAACGAATCTGGGGCAGGAGTACAGCCGAGCCGGTCAGATCAGTAAAGCGCTGCCGGTGCTTCGGAGCGCCCTGGAACTGGCGCCAAAGAGCCCGATTGTTGCCTTCAGCCTTGGCACTGCCTTTGCCTCGTCGGCAACTCTCGACAGTGCCGAATACTACTTCGAGCAAAGCCTGCAGGCCGGTGGCAGCTCGCCTGATCTGCACTATTTTCTGGCCACCGTGAAGGGCCGCCTCGGCAAGCAGGATGTGGCTATCAAGCACTACAAAACCGTGCTGGAGATGCAGCCGGCACACCTGGGTGCGCTGCAGTCGCTGGGGCTCATTTACCTGGACCAGAAGCGATACGCTGAAGCGATCGAGGAGTTCGGCCGTGTCACCGAGGTCGATTCGACCTATTGGGCGGGCTGGATCGGACTGGGCGCCGCCTACTCTCTGGCGGATATGCTCCCGCAGGCGGATACGGTCTTGCAGCGGCTCTTTGCGGTCGACTCCGCCATGGGATTCCAGATGCTCGATATCGTCGGCAAAGAATACTCCCGTCGCAAAGAGGCCAGGGAGTCCGGAAAGTAGATTCTCTCATCGACTCTGGAGTATAAGCTTTCTCATGGCCACCAGCGCCCGACCCGGCTCTGGTACGCCCGGTATTCCTCCCCGAAATGTTCCAGCAGCAGGCGCTCCTCCCGGGATGCCCGCCAGTTGTTGACGGGCAGACTCACCAGCAGCGTAAAGGCCACCAGCGGCCAGCTTCCCAGAGCGGTTCCCAGCCCGACCTCGGCCAGCAGATTCCCGGCGTAGATCGGGTGCCGTGAAAGACGGAAGGGGCCGCCGGTCGCCAGCCGGTGATCCTGCCGCACGAGCACAGCCTTGTCGAACGATGCACCCATGGCATAGGTTGCCCACACGCGGAGAATGTTCCCTGCGGCGAACAGGAGAATTCCCATGACGGCAGTCACCACTACTCCGGCCGGAGAAAGATGCGCATAAAGATCATGGTACGGCACGAAGACAAGCGGGTCGATCGAGAGAAGCAGCAGAATCGCCAGGGCATGGTGGATAACTAGCGCCAGGTGGGAGAGGTGCTCTATGGCGAAGCCGCCGATCCGCACGACAGGCGGGCGGTGACGATACCGGCGGTACCAGGCAGCCAACGGCGGCACAAAAGCCGCCAGCGCGACCGCGCCGATTCCGACCAGGGTGATTTTGACCGTCAGGGGAATCATGATTTCCTATGGGGAGAATCCCATAGTCTGCTCTGTTGTTCCCGCAACTCGGGTCCGCACCACGGGATTCGCCGGGAATTTGAGGGGAGACGATGGCTTCCGCCGCGGCACGGAGTTTGTACTCCTGTCTCCCAGCGAGAACTGTTTCACAAGGAGAAGGTATATGCGCTCCAGAGCTCTTGTGCTGTGCCTGGCATTGGTCGCGGCAGGTGCGTGGGCGGCAACCCCCCCGGCAGCCGAACAGACCGAAACCGCCCCGATCGGGGCGACGGCCGGAGAATCAATCGGCGATCTGATTCAACTGATCAACCTGTGGCACGACGCTAATCTCAAGGCCGACTCCGACCAGATTGTCAAGTGGGAGCGGCGTATTATCGAATTCTTCCGGAGAGACATCGAGCAGACGCGCTGGCGCTACGAAGTCTGCCGCAAGCGTACCGAAGGTTTCACATCGCGGGCAAAAGGTGTTCCGCTGACGGCCGAGCAGCTTGAGGTGCTGGACGACCTGGCCGATGTCGACCAGTGGCTGAAGGTGAAGAAACGGCTGCTCAAGGGATTTGAGAACAGCCAGGCGTTCTCCAACCGCTACCGTCTCGTGGGTGATTACCTGCAGGTGCTCCGGATGGAACACGATCAGACGCAGGTGAAGATGGCCGAGAATCAGGATCCGGAGTAGGAAGATACCGACAGGAGCGCCGCAACGGGTGGGGTTCAGCGACCCCCTGTCGACAAACAGCACCCTGCACTGACAGCGAGGCAGCTCTTTTTGAGAGGGACCGCCGCGGCGAATAACCGCGGCGGTTGCTGTTTGTGATCCGGTTTTAGCCCGGTTTACGGGCGGTGATTTTTGCCGAAGCTACCCGTCCGGCGTACTTCTGGACAATCGACCCATCGATCGAACGGTCGGCGGCGCCGCATCCGCAGGGATCGTTGGCCAGCGTGGCCAGCGATACTTCGTCATAGGTAGACTTCTCGATTATGCGGACGTCCTCGAATCCCGCCTCGCGCATCAGCCGGAGGTAATCAGCCTCTTCGGGGGCTCCCGCCAGGCAGCCCACCCAGGCCGAAATATCGCCGCGGTGTTCTTCGGGGAGATTGTTGGTCACGATATCGGAAATCATCACCCGTCCGCCCGGTTTGAGCACCCGATACGCTTCGGCGAGCACCCGCGCTTTGTCCGGAGACAGGTTGATCACGCAGTTGGACATGATCCAGTCCACCGAGGCATCGGGAATAGGCATGTGCTCCATTTCACCCTGCACCACTTCGGCATTGGTGATGCCGGCGGCGGCGAGGTTCTTGCGGCAGGTGGCGATCATCTCCGGCGTCATATCCAACCCGATCACTCTGCCGGTCGGGCCGACTTTCTTTGAGGCCAGGATCAGGTCGAGCCCCGCCCCGGAGCCAAGATCGAGAATGGTCTGACCGGGGGCGACCTCCATGAAATTCACCGGATTGCCGCAGCCGAAGGTGGTGACGCCGTCGGGAAGGCCCGCCGTCTCGGCATCCGAATAACCGGCCAGCTCGGCAAAGGTCGGCGCGTTCGGATCGAGATTCTGCAGTTTGGGGCCGCAGCAGCAGCCGGTGTTCTGGGTAATCGCGGCGGCGTAGTGCTCGCGCACGGCCTTCTTGATATCGTCGGGAGAACGTTCGTCAGCCATATCGTACCGTCCTTTCGGTCTTATACTCACTAATCCCATAGTATAACGAATTACCGTCGGGCGGCGATGCATTAATTCATAGACGCAATCGGTCGGCCAAAGGTTACAGAAAATCCTTGCGCGGGAAAGACCGATGGCCTATATCACCGGTAACGAACGAAGTTGTTCCGTTGGGGGTGGCGTAATAGTACCGCCTGAGATCATACCCCCTCGACCTGATCCGGGTAATACCGGCGTAGGGAAACGGAGATGTTCAGATCGCATCCCCAGAGCCTGGTACAGGCTACCTATGACCCTCAGGACGGAACCTTGCTGAACCGCAAACCTTAGCGAGGTTGTTGTCATGAGATTAACTGTCGCCATCGCGGCGCTGCTCTGTGCGGCGTCGCTGCACGCCGGCGAACTGGCCGGCATTGTCGTCAATCCCGAGAGGGAACCTCTCCCGGGAGTCACGCTCACCACCAACGTTTCCAGTGTCGGGGCCATCGCCGACGCTGACGGGCGCTTTTCCCTCTCGGTGGGAGAGGAGATCCGCCACGTCACCTTCTCCTCGGTCGGTTACCAGCCCAGGCAGTTTGCTGTCGGCCGGGTTCCCGATACGGTCGTGCTCGAACACCGCTTCTACCGAGGGAGCGACATCACCGTGCGGGGAGATCGCGCGCAGGAGGGGATCTCTCCGATCGCCTTCACCAACTACTCGGCCAAAGAGATCGAGCGCGACTACCGCGTGGGGGAATTTCCACTCCTCCTGCAGACCACACCGAATCTCTACACCTACACCGACGGCGGCGCGGCCCTCGGTTACTCCTACGTGCGAATCCGGGGGTTCGATGACAAGCGGATCGCGACCTACATCAACGGCGTGCCGCTCAATGACCCGGAGGATCAGGCGACGTACTTTGTCGACCTGCCCGATTTCGCCGCCAACATCACCGACATCCAGGTGCAGCGGGGTGTGGGCAACTCACTCTACGGCGGCGCCTCGTTCGGCGGCGCGCTCAACATCGTGACCAACACGCTGGGCCGGGAGCGCCAGGTGACGGTCACATCCGGCTACGGTGAGTATACTTCAGGCGGAGAGCGAGTAAGCGATATATACAAGTCGAGCATCGAATACGCTTCCGGGCTGATCGACGGGCGCTGGCTGTTCACCGGACGCTACTCCGACCAGCGTACCGGCGGCTACCGGTACAACAGCTGGTACGACGGCTGGTCGTACTACCTGTCACTCGCACGCCTTGACCCGAACATGACAACCGAGCTGTATATCTACGGCGGGCCGATCCGGATGCATCTCGCCTACTGGGGGGTCGACCGGGAAACACTGCGCAACGATCGCCGCAGCAATCCACTCTCCTATGCCAATGAAACCGACAACTTCAACCAGCCGCACTACCACCTGCACAACACCTATCGGTTGTCCGACCGGGCGACGCTGTCGAACACCGTTTACTACATCCGCGGCGAGGGGTACTACGAACAGCTCAAGCAGTTGGAGGGGGACGACGACTTCCGCCAGTACGGCCTGGATCCCTCGGTGGTTGCGGTCGACGAACCGGACCTGGTACGCCAGCAGTGGGTGAAAAAGAGCCAGTGGGGCTGGAACCCGCGTCTGGATCTGGAACATGCGCGCGGGCGTCACTCGCTCGGCGGCTCGTTTTACTATTTTGATTCGGATCACTGGGGACAGGTCGTCTGGGTCGAAGGAGTGAACGATCCCTCGTACAACTCCCGCCACCGCTACTACCGGTATTTCGGCGAGAAGGTGGAAGCGAATCTGTTCGCGCAGGAGTACGTGCGGCTGAGCGAACGGCTCTCGGGTCAGGCAACCGCAATGCTGCGCTACCAACGGTACGACTTTGACCAGGAGCGGATGGGTGCGTTTCGCGGTTATGCGTACGACGTGGACTGGCTGTTCTTCTCGCCGCGGTTCGGCCTCACCTATGAACTGACGCCGCAGGTGAACCTGTTTGCCAGCTTCGCCGTGTCGTCGCGCACCCCCACCGATGCAACCATCTATGACGCGAACGACCCGTACGTGCTCCCATCACTGAATGTTCTCGCGGTCAACTCCGACTCGACCGTCTGGGATTTCGGCGATCCCACCGCTTCGGCCGAGCGGGTGTACGATGTCGAACTCGGCGGCAGCTACCGCCACAAAGGGCTCGTGCTCGATCTCAACTTCTACTGGATGGAGTTCCGGGACGAGATTCTCCCTTACGGCGCGGTTGACGACGACGGCCTGCGGCGGAGTGTCAACGCCGACCGTTCGGTGCACGCCGGAATCGAGCTCTCGAGCAGGGGACAGGTGACCAAAGCGCTCGGCGTACAGGGGAATTTCTCCTACGTCTACAACCGCGTGCGTGACTTCGTCGGGCAGGTGGATTTCTACGACGCCGACTGGAACTACGCTGGTCAGCAGGATATCGATTTCGCCGATAAAGTCGTGCCGGGGTTCCCGGAATACACCGGAAATCTCCTGATCGACTATGAACGGGACGGTTTCCGCGCCAACTGGCAGCACCAGTTTATCGGCCGGCAGTACCTTGACCTCGGCAACAGCGATGACCTGAAGATCGATCCGTTCTATACGTCATCGGCTGCGCTGAGCTACCGGGTGAAGGACTTGCTGGATGCGGGCACGGTTACCGTCAGCCTCCGGGTCAACAATCTGTTTGACAAGAAGTATGAGGCGAGCGGCTACGGCGGCAACTATGCGCAGGATGGAGGTGGCAGCCCGGTGCTCTACGGCTGGGCCGAGTACTTCACGGCGCCGGAACGCTGGTACTTTGGAGAGATACGACTCGATGTCTTCTGAGATGACCGATGCACTGGATTGACTACGGGCTGGTTATCGCCTACCTCGTGATCCTCTTGTACCTCGGCCTGCGGGGATCGTTGCGGAAGGACAGCACCGCCGGGGATCTGATCCTCGGCGGTCGGATGCTTACATTGCCCGCCTTTGTCGCCAGCCTCGTATCGACATGGTACGGCGGTATTCTCGGTGTCGGGGAGTACAGCTACAAGTATGGCCTGTCGAACTGGCTGGTCTTCGGTGTGCCGTACTATCTCGCTGCGGCGCTCTTCGCTGTCTATCTGGCTCGACGGGCACGGCAGTCCCAAGTGCTCACCATTCCGGAACGCCTCGCGCAGACCTATGATTCGAAGACTGCGGTGGCCGGTTCGGTGATCATCTACCTGATGACCGTTCCGGCCGCCTACATCCTCATGGTCGGCGTCCTCTGTCAGCACCTCTTCGGCTGGCCCTTCTGGGTGGGAGTGGTGGCGGGGACATTCTTCTCGATTGTGTACGTCTACAGCGGCGGGTTTCGGTCGGTGGTGCGGACCGATATCCTCCAGTTCACCCTCATGTTCGTGGGATTTGTGCTACTCGTTGCGGCGGCGTTTGTCCGGTACGGCGGGTGGGACTATCTGCAGCAGCATGTGCCGCCGACGCACTTCACCTGGCATGGCGGCAATTCGCCGTGGTACATCGCGATCTGGTACTTCATCGCGCTGGCGACTCTGATCGAGCCGGCGTTCTTCCAGCGCTGCTACGCGGCAAAGAGCCCGGCGGTGGCCCGCGCGGGAATATTTGTGTCGATCGCGTGCTGGGCCTTCTTTGATTTCCTGACCACGATGTCGGGGTTGTACGCCCGGGCCCTCCTGCCTGACCTCGCTGACCCGGTGGCGTCGTACCCCGCACTCGGCCTGCACCTGCTGCCGGTCGGACTGCTCGGATTGTTCGCGCTGGCGCTGTTGGCCACGGTCATGTCAACCATCGACTCGTACTCCCATATCGCCGCGTCGACCTTCAGCAATGACATAGTCGGGAGGGCGATGAAGCTGGATGATCGGGGGATACTGAAATTCACGCGGATAGGTCTGGTCGTCTCCGGCCTGTCGGCGGTGGCAGTGGCAATTCTCTACCGCTCGGTCGTGGATATCTGGCACGCGTTCGGTTCAATCGGCACCCCGGCCCTTCTCATTCCGGTCTTCACGTCGTATGTGGGCACACGGCGGCTGCCACCGACATGGGCGTTGCTTTCAATTGTGTTTTCAGGAGGTATATCAGCGATTTGGCTGGCCGCGAGCCATATCCGGGCCGATGGATCGTACTGGCTGGGGGTGCAGCCGATCTTCCCCGGACTGGCCGTGTCACTGGCGATCTTTCTACTACGGGCACAGCGGGTTACCGATGATGCCTTGCTCCCTGTCGGGAAATAACGTATAATAGACCGTATGAGTGAACCCATTTACATGTCAAAAGAAGGCGTACGAAAACTCGAAATGGAGTTGAGACGCCTGAAGTTCGAAGATCGGCCGAAAATCGTGGCCGAGATCAAGCGGGCGCGGGAGCTCGGTGACCTGTCGGAAAACGCTGAGTACCATGCGGCTAAAGAGGCCCAGGGGCATCTGGAGCGCAGGATTTCCGAACTGGAACTGAAACTCTCCCGGGTGCACACAATTGACACAGATGCGATTCCGTCGGACAAAGTTTACCTCTACGCAAAAGTCTGTGTCGAAGATGAGCGCGATGGCGAACGAATCGAGTTCACGATCGTCCCGCCCTCGGAAGCCGATGTCGACAATGACATTATCTCGGTGGAGTCACCTATCGGCAAGGGCCTCCTCGGCAAGGCTGAGGGGGAGGTGGCCGAGATTGCGGTCCCAGCCGGCATGCTCAAATACAAGGTCGTCAAGATCTCCCGTGAATAGGCGCGTGCGAAAGGGAATCCCTCCCTGATCGGCGCAACGCATGTGCAGCGGCAATCGACTCGGTCGGCGGCAGTCAGTGCAGCCGACCGTTTTTGGCGGCGCGTCTTCACAGGCATACTCCGGGAGTGGCGCGGGCCGCCCTGCGTAGTCAGAAGCGAATCATAGGCCGGGTCAACGGCAGGTGTAGTATGACGTAGGTCCGCCCGTGTGCCTGGAGCCGGTCGGACTGGTATGGGAGCAGGCCGACATTCGCCGACGATCACTCATCGTCGTCGTCAATCGTCCCCTCCACCGGATCTTCCTCGAAGTAATCTTCGTCCTCTTCCGGGTCCAGTCCCGCGGCGATGTAAGCGCATTCGAGCGAGCAGTAGATCTCGCCGTCCTGCTTGACCGGTTTCCCCTTGATCTCTTCGCCGCATTGTGCGCACAGCATGGTTGTGTCCTTCAGGTTTTGTCCGTTCGCAGTACCGCTCGGAGCCGTTTCTTCCTCAGAACGGGCGATTCCGCTCCCATATAGAACGTGTGGAATCGCCGGCGCAACAGATTTTTTCCCCGCCTGGTGCGGTTTTTGTAGTGCACCAGGGGGTATTTGGGTTCCGCAGAAAATACCGGATTATTCGCTTGAGCACGCCCGCCAGAGACAACTTTAGTCCGGTAACCGAACCGACTGCAATCCGCCGCATGAAAACGAACTCGAGATCCGTTCATTCGCGACCGCCTGACTCGCCCCGGCTGCCGGCAGGAACAGCGATGACGCAGGCGACGTGCAGGTTGCGGATGTTTCGGCCGGGCCGACCCTGCTCATCCGATGGCGTCGGAGCGTCCGGGCGGGATAGGAGGAGAACCAGGGCAGAACATTTCATCCGACCGCAGTCGCGCCGGATCGCGGAAATTGGAGGAAAAATCGGGGAAGTTTAATCGTGTTTTGGTTACCGACCAAGACCGGCAGACCTACGCGCCCGTCGGCGTTCACATGGAGGATGCTCAGCCGGGTCGAGACTGCTTTTCGTCCGCAAGACCTGCGGCGTCCTAGCGGGATTGCCGGATTGTCCGTATTACAATACTACAGCGACAGTTACCAATCTTCTTCGCAGCCGCCAAAAACGGTCGGAGGTCAACTCCGAAGCCCGAATTCGGTTGACCTTTAGCCCGCCGCTCGTATATTTTAGCCTGTTGTGAATTCGTTCACATTTGGTGCTCAAAAGCGAGGACTATCATGTCGATTATCAGGCCCTTCAAGGGTCTCCGGCCCCGTCCCGAGTACGCCGCCCAAGTGGCCGCGCCCCCGTACGATGTGCTCTCCAGCGATGAAGCGCGGGAGCTGATCAAGGGGAATCCGATCTCGTTCCTGCGGGTCAACAAGCCCGAAGTCGATTTCCCGCGGGAACATGACGCTACCGATCACGACGTCTACGAGAACGGCAAGAAGAACTTGCAGCGGCTTGTCGACGACGGGATCATGCAGCGCGAGAGCAAACCCTGCCTCTACCTCTACCGCCTGACCTGGCGGGGACGCAGCCAGACCGGCCTGATGGCCCTTACCTCCTGTGATGAGTACAACCGCAACATCATCAAGAAGCACGAACACACCCGCCCGGCTAAAGTCTCCGACCGCGCCGACCACATCGAAATCACCGGCGCCCAGGTCGGACCGGTCTTCTCTATCTTCCACAACAATGAGGAAATCAAGAGACTCTTCGCCCGCATCATGGCGAAGCCAGCGGCGATCGACTTCACCGCCACCGACGAGGTCCGTCACGAGTTGTGGGTCGTGTCGGCCGACAATGACGTTCGGGAATTCGTCGCGGCCTTCGCGAAACTTCCGGCGCTGTACATCGCCGACGGTCACCACCGTTCGGCGGCGGCGGCGGAAGTGGCGCGCCGGCGGACTGCGGGGAATCCGCACCACACCGGCGACGAGCACTACAATTTCTTTCTCAACGTGATCTTCCCCGACGACGAACTGCGCATCCTGCCGTACAACCGCGTCGTCCGCGGTCTCAACGGCATGAGCCGCGACCAGTTGTTCGCCTGCGCCGCCGAGCGGTTCACTATTTCGCCGGCCAATAGCGCGGTTGAACCAACGGAACCGTACGAGTACGGCATCTACATCGGCGGCGCCTGGTACCGCATGGCGGCGAAACCGGGATCCGTGACGACCGCCAACCCGGCCGAGTCGATCGACTCGGCCATCCTGACGACGCACTTCCTGACAACGTACCTCGGTATCAAGGATATTCGCACCGATGACCGTATAGACTTCGTCGGCGGAATTCGCGGAACCGGAGAACTCGAACGGCTTGTCAACTCCGGTAATTTCGACATCGCCTTTTCGCTCCGTCCAGCCACGGTCGGCCAGTTGCTGTCGGTGGCGGACGCGAATACGGTCATGCCGCCGAAGTCGACCTGGTTCGAACCGAAACTTCGCGACGGTATTGTCGTCAGTTACCTTGATGAATAGTGAATGAAAGGACTTCCGCTATGTTGATCCTCATTTCTGACTCATTCGATGCCACCCTGCCCGGCATCTTGTCAAAATACGGGGAGGTGACGAGTGACAAGGCGCGGCTTCCGGAAGCGGAGATCGTGCTGATCCGCAGCAAGACCAAGGTGACCAAGGAGTACATGGACTCCGCGCCGAATCTGAAGTACGTCATCCGCGGCGGCGTCGGCCTTGACAACGTCGATGTCGAGCACGCCTGCAAGAAGGGCATCAAGGTTGACAACACGGCCGATGCCTCGACCACGGCTGTGGCCGAGCTGGCGTTCGCTCTGATGATCGCGCTGCCGAATCACATTCCGATGGCCGACGCCTCGATGCGCGAAGGCAAATGGCTGAAGAAGGAACTCGAGCGGACCGAGCTGTACGGCAAGACCCTCGGGATCCTCGGCCTCGGCCGGATCGGTCTGGCGCTGGCAGTGCGCGCCCGGGCGTTTCAGATGAAGGTCCTTGGCTGGCACCCTGACGTGCACTTCACCGACTGGGCCGAAATCTGCCCGACCATGGAAGAGGTGCTGGAGCGCTCCGACTACATCTCGCTGCACATGCCACTCGTATCCGCGACCAAAGGGATCATCAACAAGAACACGCTGAAAATGTTCAAGGACGGCGCTTTCCTGATTAACACCGGCCGCGGCAAGTGCGTGGTGGAGGAAGACGTCGTCGAGGCGCTCAAGAGCGGCAAGCTGGCCGGGTTCGCCACCGACGTTTGGTATTCCGACCCGCCGGAAAGTTCGCCGCTCATCACGGCGCCGAACACGATCCTCGCCCCGCACCTCGGGGCGTCGACGAAAGAGAACATGATGCGCATCGGCGTGATCGTCGAACGGCTCATCGGCGACTACGTCAAGACCACGGTAAAACAAACGGCATAGGGAGGTCCTCCAATGACTCGCAGAGTCTACAACTTCAATCCCGGCCCGGCGGTTCTTCCGCAGGAAGTCCTCGAGATAGTCCAGAAGGAACTCCTGGATTATCGCGGCACGGGCATGTCGATCCTCGAAAGCTCCCACCGCGCGGCCGAATACACCGAGATCAACGACCAGGCAATCGCCCTGGCCCGCGAAATCTTCGGACTGACCGACGACTACCACATCCTGTTCATGACCGGCGGGGCATCGAGTCAATTCGCTTATATCCCGCTCAATTTCCTCAACGGGAAGACGGGCGCCTATATCGACACCGGGTCGTGGGCGAACAAGGCGGCCAAGGAGGCCAAGATTGTCGGCAAGGCGCATATCTGCTACTCCGGCAAAGAAGGCGGCTACAAGCACATCCCGACTCAGACGGAGCTGGATATTCCGGCCGGGGCCGCCTACCTGCACATGACGACCAACAACACGATTTACGGCACGCAGTTCCAGTACATTCCGGACAGCAAGGGGCTGCCGCTGATCGCCGACATGTCATCGGACATCGCCTCGCGCGTGCTCGACTTCAAGAAGTTCGACATGATCTACGCCGGGGCGCAGAAGAACATCGGCCCGGCCGGGGCGACCCTGGTCATGCTCAAAGACAGCCTGCTTAAGACGGCAAAACAGGACCTGCCGACCATGTTCAAGTACGGCACGTACGCCGACGAGAAGTCGCTGTACAACACGCCGCCGGTCTTCGCGGTGTACGTCGTGAAGCTGGTCTTCGAGTGGATCAAGAAGATGGGCGGCATTGCCGCGATCGAGAAGGTCAACTGCGCCAAGAAAGAACGGGTCTACCAGATCATGGATCTGTACCCGGACTACTACCGCGGCCACTGCGACAGGGAGAGCCGCTCGTGGATGAACATCAACCTGCGCCTGCCGAGCGAGGACCTCGAGAAGAAGTTCATCAGCGAGGCGAAAGCGCAGGGGTTTATCGGCCTGAAGGGGCACCGGAGTGTCGGTGGGGTTCGCGTCTCGGCGTACAATGCGCTGCCGCTTGAGGGAATCGATAAGCTGGTGGCGTTTATGGAGACGTTCAAGAAGAACAACTAGCCGGTAATCCGGTCAGCATGATACAACGGCGAGGCCCTTCGGCCTCGCCGTTTTCGTGTGGAGACATGGCCGTTCGGCTCCCGATGTCGACCCGGCGTTCGCTACTTCGCCGCCTGCCTGACGGAGACGACATTCGCCGGGGGCGACGCGCCCACCCGGCACGCTTTTCCTATTGTCTTGACTTTTGCCACAAAAACCTGTTTTTTTCACGGTTTGTGACAAGGACGCCAACCGCTGCAAAGGAGCAGATTTGCCAGCCAAAGACGAGGCCACGGTGACCACCTACCCCGACCTGTTCGAGAAGTGCTTCGCGTACGATGACCCTCAGAAGGTCCAGGCCATGGGGATCTATCCCTATTTCCACCCTCTCCAGTCTGCTCCCGGCAATGAGGTTGTGGTCGGCGGGCACAATTGTATCATGGTGGGCTCCAACAACTACCTCGGATTGGTCGACCACCCGAAGGTCAAAGAGGCCGCGGCCGAAGCGGCGCGCAAGTACGGCTCGGGATGCACCGGTTCACGTTTTCTCAACGGTACCCTTGATCTGCATGTCAAACTGGAAGAGCGGTTAGCCCGGTTTATGAAACGCCCGGCGGCGCTGGTCTTCTCCACCGGGTTCCAAACCAACCTCGGCGCGATTTCGACCTTGGTGGGGAAGAACGATGCGATCGTCATCGACCGGGCCGACCATGCCAGCATTGTCGACGGCACCCGGCTGTCGTTCGGCGAGATATTCAAGTTCGCGCACAACAACATGGAAGACCTCGACCGAGTGCTTGCCCGGGTCCGCTCCAAAATCACCCGAGGCGGCGTGCTGGTGGTGGTCGACGGCGTGTTTTCCATGGAGGGGGACATTATCGACCTCCCGCGGCTTGTGGCGATTGCGCAGAAATACAATGCGCGCGTGTTTGTCGATGATGCCCATTCGGTCGGCGTCCTCGGCGAAACCGGCGCCGGCACAGCCGAACACTTCGGCCTGATCGACAAGGTCGATGTGACCATGGCAACCTTCTCCAAATCATTCGCGTCCCTTGGCGGCGTCGTCGCCGCCGAATGGGAAGTAATCAACTACATCAAACATCGGGCGCGGGCGCTCATCTTCTCGGCCTCGATTCCGCCGTCGAACGCCGCGGCCGTCCTGGCCGCACTGGACATTATCGAGGCGGAACCGGAACGCCGGGAAAACCTCTGGAAGAACGCCCGGCGCATGCAGAGGGAATTCCGCGATCTCGGGTTCAACATCGGGCGGACCCAGACGCCAATCGTGCCGATCGTGGTCGGCGAGGATCTCGATGCGTTCGCCTTCTGGAAAGCCCTGTTCGACGAGGGCGTGTTCACCAACCCGGTCATTCAACCGGCAGTACCGCCGGGACACGCGATGATCCGGACATCTTATACGGCCACCCATACCGACGAGCAGCTTGACCGGGTGGTTGAGGTGATGGCCAAGGTCGGTCGCGCCAAAGGTCTGATTTCATAAGGCAGGTATGCCGAACATCCAGGTCGTAGAGGTCGAGTCGCGCTCGCGGTTGCGCGAATTCATCACGTATCCGAATCGGCTGTACCAGGGGGATCCCAATTACGTTACTCCCCTCCTGTCCGAACGCCTCGAGTTCTTTGATTTCGAGAAGAACCCATTCTACAAAGCGGCCCGTGTGACCCTGTTCCTGGCTATGGACGGCGACGAAGTGGTGGGGCGGATCGCCACCTGCATCAACTTCGCCCACAACGAATTTCACGGCGAACAGGCCGGCTTCTTCGGCTTTTTCGACTGCCCCGACAACTACGAGATCGGCTCGCTGCTTCTGAAAGTGGCGATGATCACGCTCAAAAAGCAGGGGGCCGAGAAGATGCGCGGGCCGATGAACTTCTCGACCAACCACGAGATCGGGTTTCTGGTGGAGGGATTTGACGACCCCCCACGGATCATGATGCCGTACAACAAACCGTACCTGCCCGCCATCGCCGGCAAATTCGGCCTGAAGAAGACCATGGACCTGCTGGCGTACAAGATCACCGACGCGAAACCGCTGCCCGAACGGGTGCGGACGGTAATCGAAAAGCTCAAGCAGCGCAATCAGTTGACTGTCCGCCCGATCAACGTGCGCGATTTCGCCAACGAGGTGCAGCGAGTCAAGGACATTTACAATCAGGCCTGGCAGAACAACTGGGGGTTCGTCCCCATGACCGAGGATGAGTTCCGCCACACAGCCCGGAACCTCAAACAGGTAGTCGACCCCGATCTGGCCCTCATCGTCGAGCACGAGAGTCGCCCCGTCGCCTTTATTCTCGGGTTGCCCGACATCAACCAGGCGCTCATCCGCCTCAACGGCCGCCTCTTCCCATTCGGCCTGATCAAACTCCTCTGGCATACCAAGGTCCGCAACAAGATCAACGGCGCCCGGATTCTCACGATGGGCGTGGTCCCGGAATTCCAAAAACGCGGCATCGACATGATGCTCTATGCCGAGGTATTCGAACGGGGGCCGAAGAAGGGGTACCACTGGGGGGAGATGTCGTGGATTCTTGAAACCAACGCCCTCATGCGCAGCGCCGCCGAATCGATCGGCGGGGAAATCTACAAGCGCTACCGCATTGTCGAGATGCCTCTGTAGGCGGGCCGATAAATACTTCCCGACGATAATTGACCTGAAGATCTACCGATCGTATACTACGAGCATGAAGATCCATGCAAAGTGTGCTTCGTGGCTGGCGGCCCTTCTGGGTATCCTCGCAGTCCTCCCCGTCGGCTGCACCAGCCGCTACACCATGAACCTCTGGCTGGTCCGCGACCGGGAGCAGGCCGGGCGGGCGAAGATCGATGTCGAGGAGACATCGTATGCTCCCGACACGAAGCTCAGCGATCCGAACGGCACACCCTGGGTAGTGGCCGGCGACCGGAGCACGGTGGTCATATCGCTGGGAATGCGCGGCGAACCGATCGAGCAGGGAGCCGCCAACATCGCTCTCGGATTCGACCAGTACCTCAAGTACCGCATCTACCTCCAGCTGCCGCCCGCACCGATAGCGGCAACGGACACGGTGCCGCTCGCCGGAAATTCGGTCGTGCGCCTGATGAAATTCTACGAGATTCCCCAGATCGACAAGACCTACCTGCCGGTGGGCAGCGCCGGGTCGTTCATTATCGATTCGGTCAAATCGGGCAGCCTCTTCGGCACATTCGAAGACGCGTTCTGGGAGAACATCAAGGGAGATCGGATCGGCTTCGAGGGACGCATCAAGTTCAAGATCCGATAGCAGCGGTCGGCCACAGCTCAGAAATGAGCCTGTGCAGCCTTTTCAAACGCCTTATACCCCAGTTCATCGTAGAGGCAGAAGACCACCCGACGCAGAGTTTTGGCCTCGGTCTTGAACCCGCGCGCCGCTTTGACCATGATATTGGCGCAGGCGGTCATCGGAAATCCCCCCACCCCGGTGCCGAAGGCCGGCACCGCGATCGACCCAAGCTTGAGGCGCTCGGAAAGAGTGAGGCTGGCAATGGTCGCCTGCCGGATGAAGCGGTCGTTGGTCTGCAGATCCTGCCCCATCACCGCGGCGTGAATAACATACTTGTAGCGCAGCCGTCCGGCAGTGGTGAAGATCGCCTGCCCCGGCACCACCGGCCCCTTGAGCCTGGCTTCTTCTTCTATGGAATCCCCGCCTGCCGCCTTGATCGCACCGGCCACACCGGATCCCATCCAGAAATGGTTGTTGGCAGCGTTGACTATCGCCTCGGCATCGGCTTTAGTGATGTCTCCGCGAACGATTTCGATTTTATATTCGGCACCCTCGACCATACTCCCCTCACTCCTTCTCCACGGGCTCAAGATCCAGCGGTTCAGGAGTCGCTCTCGGCTTCGGCTTCAGCAGCCGTGTTTCGAACTGCTCAAAAGAGAAGGTTACTGCCACACCCACCGTCGTTCCGAGGAGCGCTCCGGCCAGAATATCTCCAGGATAGTGCACACCGACAAAGACCCGGCTGATCGCCACCACGGCACCAAAAGCCCAGAAGTACCATTTGATACGGCGCACGCACAGCGAAAACAGGGCCGCCTGACCAAAAGCATTGGCGGCATGCGACGAGGGCATCGATTTCCCGCCGCCACACCCGACCAGCAGGTGGATGTCGCCCAGCACATGACACGGTCTCGGACGAGCAAGAAGCGGCTTGAGAAACGACGAGGCCAACTGGTCGGTGAACACCAGGACGACTACCGAGAAAAGCACCAGCCAGCGCAGCCGCGGACTCCCCTTGACCAGGAGAAGGATCATCGCCGCGCCGTAGAGTATACGCAGGTAGAGATCGGCCGTGACAATCGGCATGACCAGGTCGGTGACCGGGTTGGCCAGGGTCACGTTGATAAACAGGAAAAGGGCCTCATCGAGGCCGTTCAGCATCTCAAGCATATGTCACCGGCGGTCGTTGGAGGAAACGGCGGAGGCTGGTGAGGGTGGGCATTCCTCCCCGCGCGCCCGGCACGCCGCACTTGAGCGCCGCTACCGCGTTGCCCAGTCTTAGGCGTTCGGCCATGTCCGCTCCGCGGAGAAGACCGTAGATGTAGCCGACATGAAAGGCATCCCCCGCGCCGGTTGTGTCGACCACCGTGATGCGGTACGCGGGGTGGCGGAAGAAACATCCCTCTTCCAGCCCGGTGGCGCCTTTGATCCCTTCAGTGATCACAACTGTCCCCCCGGTAATCTTCGCGAGCTTCTCGAGTGCCGGTCGAACCTCTCGCTTCCCGGTGTAGGGGAAAGCCCACGCATCGGCCACCACGAGGTGATCGATGTACGGCAATGCCGGGGTGATGTCATTGCGCGTCGAGCCGATGTCAAATGTCACCGTCGCGCCTCCCCTCCGCCCCCAACGCGCCATCTTGACCGTGGCGTCGATATCGCGGCCATCGAGATGGAGCACCTTGGGCACGGCATACTGCGCGAGGCGGAGATCGCGCGGTTCGATAGCAATCGGCCGGTGCAGCGCGATCGTCCGGCGACCGTCGGGCTCGATGAACCCGTACGCCGAAGCGGACTGCTTCGCTTTCTTCACGATGACATACTGTGTATTCACGCCATCGGCCTTCAGCTCTTCGATCGATACGCGCCCGGCCAGATCATCTCCGACCACGGCGATGACCGCGGTCTGCAGCCCGAGGCGGGCGAGGCCGACCATTACATTGGGGACAGGGCCGCCCCCCTGCACAGTCAGATTGGTCGCATCGACCTTGCCGCCCAGTTCGGGAAACCAGGGGATCGAAACAAGAAAGTCCAGCGGGATAATCCCCATCCCGAGGCAGTCAAGCGTGGGGTTGTTCTTCGACCGTGGCAATGGTCGCTCTGCCTCCGGAAAGCTGGATGATATCGTTGCGCAGTACTTCAGCCCGCGAGCGCCGGACCTCAATCAGCAGGCGCACGCGATCGGTGAACTCGGCTTTCAGCTGCCGGGCCTCATGGTGATGGGTCAGCTTAACAAGGAGATCGTACAGCGGAAAACTGACCGTCACGTCGAAGTGCACGACGTGGTGGTGTTCGGTGCGTCCTGCGGCGTCCAGCACCCCGCCCGCGGCGTCGCTGTAGGCCCGTACGAGACCGCCGGTACCCAGTTTGGTGCCGCCGAAATAGCGGGTGACCACCACGATCGCGTTGGACAGCTGCCGCCCGACTATCGTATCGTAAATAGGCCGGCCGGCGGTGCCCGACGGCTCGCCGTCGTCGGAGTATTTGAACTGCACGCGCTCGGCGAAACCAACGGCGTAGGCATAGCAGTGGTGCGTGGCCGCGTGCTCGCGCCGACGAATTCCCTCGAGAAACACGGTCGCGGCTTCGGCCGTATCGGCTGTGGCGCACTCGCCGATGAAGCGCGAGCCCTTCACCTTGCTCTCGTGTTGCGCCGGGTGCGCGATTGTGTAGTAGACATCATCCATGACACCTCAGACGAGCGCCTTGACAATGTTCTCGAAATCGTCGGGCCAGTTCATCGGAATCACACCATTCTCGGCCAGCATTTCGAGCGTCTCTTCGTCGGCAAGCGCTCCCCCGGCCGGGTGCGTCAGGAAGAACACAAGTTTTCCGATCTGACCGCAGAACTCCACGAGGTCGAGCAGCTCGCGCGATTCCTTATACACCTCGGTGATGACGACCGCATGAGCGAGGCCGACGAGCAGGCGGTTGGCCTGACCGTAATCGGCGGGCTTGCCGGCCACCTCCGGGGGATGTTCCGAAATGATTCCGCCCGCGTGCAGGGCATCTACCGCGACCCGGATTTGGTCGGTGGACAGCAGGTGGTCAAATCCGGTGTCGGTCACGGCGTACGAATGGCCTTCGATCGCCCGCGCGCCGAGGTGCGCGGCGGCATCGATTCCCATGCGCAGCGACGAAACAACCTGCACCCCTTCCTCGGCAAAACGCCGGGCAACCTGCACCGTAAGTTCAATCCCCTCATTGGTGGCGGCGGTTGTCCCTACCAGCGCGACCGATCGTTCGCGGTTGGCAGGCACCCGACCCCGAACATAAAGGAGCGGCGGCGGGTCATTCAGCTCGTTGAGCAGATCGGGGTAGTCGGTGTCTACCCGCGTGACTACGCGGATGTCCCTCCCGGCCAGGGTGTCGACCGCCTCTTTCGCCCTCGGCAGAAAATCCTCGGCCCGGGCAATGCGATCAACAGCATCGTTCGACAGGCCCGGAATCTCGTGCAGCGAGGCGCTTGAGGCGGCGAAGACCGCATCGAGACTGCCATATCGGTTCATCAGCAGTTCGAAGAGCCGTGGTCCCACTGCCGCATAGCGGCACAGGGCCATTACCTTGACGGTTTGTTCGTGGGGTTGATCTTGAGACATACCGGTAATAAATGTCCTCCGCGCGCGATGTCAACGAATGGAACGGGTTCTACGGCTCGGTGGCCATGAGGTAACCGCGCTGCCGGGCGGCGGCGCGCAAGGCGGGCGCCGA
>JBGSIV010000302.1:0-1711 GCA_041742355.1 Candidatus Zixiibacteriota bacterium | reverse complement strand
GCGTCCGATCCTGGCCCCGAGGAGGCGGTAGAGGCTGGAGGCCATGAGGGTGAGCTGGAGATCGCAGTTGACCTTCATGTTCCTGGAGGGCCGAGACGTCCAGTTTCACCGCGCCGCCGTCAGGGAAATACACGGCATACTCTTCTCCCGGCTTGGCGAGGCAGCACGCCTGGTTCGGCGCACGGTCGCCGAGCAGGTCATTACAGGGTGTGCACACGAAAAGACTCATGGCACCGGTCAGTTTACGCATGCTGCGGATGTGCGTCTGGGCCAGTTCGCTCAACCCGATCCCGAAGTACTGATGCGCCGGGCCGGGTCGATGAAAACGCGCTGAAGCACAACCACCGAAGACATTGCGCCAGAATCGCTGCGTTCCTTCCACGACTTTGTTGTTTCTCGTCCCGCCGTAGATCTTCACGTTGTTGATCGGGATCGGTTTCGCGCGGGTTTTGGAGCGAATATACATCATGTGATCGTAGTGCTGCTGGCCGTCGTTATGGTTATTCTGCGAAATCTCGAAGAAATCAAAGTGCTCCCGGTCGTGGAGCATCTTTACCTGCTCGGCGGATCGAAAATCTCCGATGCGGCGCATGTCGGTGAGATACACTTTCTTCCCGGCCTTTTCCGCCCGCGCCCGGATGAACTTCGCCCAGTACTGGCCCCACTCGGGCGGTTCGCCGATCTCGTTGTTCATGCAGTACAGCACGTTCGGATACGTCAGCGAGATCGAGAGCATCTTGTCTACGAAGGCTTCCTGGTACTTCCGCAAGAGGGGGATGTCCTTCATGGCGGGCGGCGTGTGAAAGAACAGGTCGTTGCTCGGCTCGCGCCGTGGATAGTCATCGATCTTCTCGGCCAATCCGCTCTGGGCAGCGGTGTAATTGACGTTCAGGGCCGGGTCATACGGACAGCTCTCCCAGCCGATATCCTTTGTATCGAAGCCCCTCAACGACGCCGTGCTTTTGAAATAATCCCACGGATCCCACAACTCGATCTGCACGATGATGTCGCGTTCGCGGCACAGCCGGAGCAGATTCTCGAATCGGTCCCAGTACTCCTGGTTCCAGCGTTCCAGGTCATACCGGCCGTTGTCCAGCCGCTTGAAGGGCCAGATATTGCCGGGATTGCGGCTGCTCATCGTGTTACGAATGTAGTTGCCTCCACAGGCCGCCAGCGTATCCAGATGCTCAGCCAATTTCTCGGGTTGATTGAACAGATTGTCGTCGCGTGAGCCGCCCAGCAGCAGCACGGGCCGGCCCTGGTACTGCCAGTAGAAAGGGTTTGCGGCATAGGGTTGAATGCGATCCGCATCCTCCGCCGGTTCTGCGGCATTTCCAAAAGGCGTCGTCACCGCCAGCACAACGAGCATCGCAGGTAAACAAACTCGTTCGGCTCTTGAATACATTTCCTGCTCTCCTTGCCGGAGCGTGAGGTGTTTCCCGAACGGTCCGCGCATTTTCGACACCGCGATTGCAGGGGTCACTCCCTTGTCATCAGCCTCATCCTCCGATCACCAGTAACCAGTCGCCGTCGTCGGGAGGCTGCATCTTGAGTGAATCCGATGGGACCTTGCCGGCAGGGAAGTACTTGCCGATCGACGGGTTGAACCATCGGATGTCCAAATCCGTTTTCAGGTCACCCGCGTTGAGCTCTATGTCGCCTCCCTGCGGCAGATAGATCAAGGCAAGGCTTCCGTCCTCGCTGCGCGCCG
>JBGSIV010000301.1:0-8406 GCA_041742355.1 Candidatus Zixiibacteriota bacterium | reverse complement strand
CGAACTGCGTGTTTTCCTCATCGCGCTCGGCGTTTGACCGCGGCGGCCTGGCCGCCAGCCGGCGCACGAGTTCAAGCGCGAAGTGGGCGCGGTCCGCCCGGCTTCGAGCGGATTGATCATCCATGCCGTCGGCGAACACCGCCCTGACGAGGAAGACGCGGGCCTCGTCCAGCGCGATCCGCCCGACCACTTCGTTTGGGGCGCTGCCGTCAAGCTCGACCGCGCGGCGGACGGAGGTATCGTCGGTGAAGTCGTAGAACTCGCCGGTGTCGGCGACGAAGCGGTGGATCGGCCCCGGATCGGTGATGTTCGGGAGCGATGTCTGGGTGTCGGCTGCTTCAAGTGCGCTGCTGCGGTGCTCGATGTGATCGGGGGTGACGATGTAGACGCAGGTCTGCCGGGCGCCGGTGAATTCCCTGAGTTGCTGGAGAAACGTCCGCCAGTCGGTCGTGATGTCGCGTTCACACACGAATTCGGCGAACTGGCGGTAGACTCCGGCATCCGGGTCGCAGGCGGTATCGACGCTTATGGCCTGGTCGGGATTGAAGATGAACTGAAAATTGACCGGGTTGCCGGCGTTGAAATTGAGGGTCACCACGGTATCGAGTTGGATGAAGGATCCATCCTGCTGATTGACTGTCAGGATGAAATGGTCGAAGGTGGTCTCATAGCCGTTGCGGCGGGAGAGAATATCGTTGATGATCGCGCGTGAGTGTTCATCGACGAGGTCGATGATCTGTTTGCCGAAGAGATCTTCGCTGGGGTAGCCAAGGAGGTGCTGGGCGGGCTGGTCGACATAGACAAAGCGCCCCTTGAGATCGACCTTGCAGACGGCGCAGCGGGTGATGGAGCGGGTGGTCGCATCGTTCACGCCAGCGGGTGGGGAAACGACTTTACGGGTTATGGCCATGAGCACTCATCCGATCTATCGATTTTCGTTGTGTCGATAGCGGCCCGTGTCACTCTCTCACCCCGCCGAGGGCCGGCATCGGCATTCTATCTGCTTGGTATATCGGATGTTTCAGGGGGAATATTGATCGCGCCCCATACGTTTTTTCCGGGCACTGGCCTAACATTTTGCACCACAGCGGGAAACCACAGATGGCGGAGAGTGTCGGCCGGGTCGAACCGAGGCGGTTGAAACACACAAGCAAAGGCAGGTTCAGATGAACCTGCCTTTGCTGCAGTTCATGGGAATTGGGGGGGCAGATCACTTCTGCGGGATGAGGCCCTTGAGCTTACCGCTGATTGCGTCGAGCGCGCCCTTCCCCGCTTGATCCGCAATTGCATTGTAGTCGATGGTAAACGTCGGGTTGGTTATCGTGCCGCCGATTTTCAACGGGAGGCCGATGCGCTTGACTGATTTGCCGCCGCCGAGAAAACTGGTGATGTCACCAACGACATTCCCCGAGAGCACGTCCGCCGTCTGCTTTTCGCTCAGGAGGATTGTCCCGGTGTAATCGAGGGTGCCATCGAATCCATAGGAACCGGTGACCTCGACATCGCCGAGCTGGCCGAGTTGCGACTGGAGCTTGTCGAACTTCACGCGGCCATCCTCGACCGTGATTTTCGTGCGGGCGTTGCGGAGTTCCTGGGTGACATCGATCTCGTCGTCGACCAGCTTGGCCAGCGCCTGCAGTCCATCCCGGATCGCGCCGCCGGTCTGGATCTTGCCTTCGCGCATGAGGGCGTCGGACGACATGGTCAGCGTGTTGAGCAAGGCATCGGGTTCCCATCCGGCGGCGTTGAAGGTCCCGTCCATATTCAGCTTGCCGTAGACGAGACCGTCGAATTTCGTGAACCGCGAGGCGAAGTCGTTCGCTTCGATGTTGGTCGCGGCAAAACGGCCGTCGTACACCGGATTCTCCCAGTCGTTGAGATCGATGGAGGTCTCCCCTTTGATGTCGCCGGTGTAGACCTTGCCGACGACATCGGTCACGACCACCTTGCGGTCGCGGATAACGATGTTGCCGTTGAGATTCGTGAAGTCCACATCCATGTACACGACGGTGTCGAACGTGGCGGTGCCGCGGCCGTTGATGTCGGGCAGAATAAACGGTGCGATGGTGTCGGCCACACCGCTCCCCGGTTCGGCGGTCGTCGGTGACACCTCGGGAAACATGCTGTCGACATTGAACCGGTGCGAGGTCATTTGGAATTGCAGGAACGGCTTTTCCATGTTCTCACGGTCGACGGATTTAAGCGGCAACAGGTACGGGAAGGGTCGGATGAGCGAGCCGGTGAGGTTCATGTCGGAAGTCGTGAATTTCGCCGCGAATTGATCGATTCGAATGGTGTCGGGCACAACGGTCAGCCTGGCGTCGAAACGCTCTACCGGCTCGGCCAGGGTCGTATCGAAGTAGGAGCCGTTGTCGACGGCCAAATTACCCCGGATGCGCAGGCCGGAGGGCTCGATGACGTCGCCGGCCAGGGCAAGATTCATGTTCATCATCCCGGCCAGTTTCGGGTTTCCTTCTTCGGGCAGGAAAGGATTGAGCATGGCAAGATTCAGCGAGCCCTCGACTGTGCCGTCGACCTCGGGGTGAACATTGACCGGCTCGGTGGAGTCGGCCATGATATACGGCAGGAGGTCGTTGATGCGGCCGGAGAAGGCGACGTTGCCCGACGGCATCTGGGCGGTGAAGGTGTTTACGCGCACGAGGCGCTTGTCGAAGAACATGTCGACAGTGAACGACTCGACCGGCTCGGGGAGTTTGCTTGAGGCGTAGCGGCCATTGGTCACTTTGAGGGTGCCGGAGAGATCGAGGCTGTCGACCTGTTTGACGGGGCCGACGGCTTTGATCGCAAAGGCGGCGTCGCCGGAGAGTTCGGGATTCGTTTCGGCGGGCAGGAATGGGCGGACGAGCGCGAGGTTGATTTCGCCCGCCAGTTCGCCGTTCACCCGAGGGGCATCGAAATTCTCGACATAGACGTACCCCTTCAGCGGCTTGTCGTTGAAGGAGCCATCCTGGATGTTGAAGCGGACATTGTCACGTTTGAAGTCGATGAGTGCGCTGGCGATCCGCAGCTGCCCCGGGACCTTCTGGTATTCCAGCAGCATGTTCTTGATGTCAGCGTTACCGGAGTAGTTGAGGGCGTCTTCCAGCGCGCCATCGTACTGGATGTCGGCGTTGAGCGTGAAGTCTCCCTCGATCGTGTAGCCGTCAAGGAGGGTCATCTGGGCCGGCGGCATGAGCGAGAACAGGTCGCGCACGGCGATCTGGTTGGAGCGGACGTTCCCCCGCGCGGTCATGGCGGGGCCGGAGTGGTCGAGTTCGCCGGTGGCGTTGAAATTGAGCTGGTTGATGCGCAGGTCGGCTTCGTGCAGGAGTACGTGTTTGCGGTTCATGTCGTAGTCGACATCGTAGCGCAGGGCCAGCGTTACCGGCTTGATCGTGTCCTCGGTGACCGCTATCACGCGGTCGACCTCGAGACGCCCCTCGGACTTGAACTGCCCCGGCTGCGGGTTGTCCAGCGAGGTGGTGAGGTTCATGAGGTTGAGGGCGATCGACATGTCGCTGGAGTCGTCGACGTAGGTTACCTGCCCGCTGTTGATCCGCAGTTCATCGAGGCTGACTGCGAGCGCGGCCGAGCGGGTTTCCTCGGGCATCTGCCGGGTCATCGCCGAGGTATCAGTGGCGGGGAAGGTGAAGTTGTTGGCGCCGGTTTCGGTTTTGGTCAGGTTGATCACGGGGCGGTCGATAATCAATTTGCTGAGGCGGTATTCGCCGGAGATGAGCGGCAGGATTCTGACTTTGACGTCAACCTTGTCGGCAGTGAGCATTTTTTGGTCGGCGGGCCAGTCGGGGGGATTGTCGACCACGACGCTATCGAGGGTGACGCCGAGGCCGCCCCAGATGGAGAAATCGACGCTGCCGACATTGACGGGGCGGCCCATCGCGGCGCTGGCTTTCTCGACAATCATCTGCCGGGCTTTTTCCGCCGGGAAGAACAGTTCGAGCGCGACCACGGCGATCACCAGCAGTACGACGATGATGCCGACAGTCCAGCCGAGTATCTTGAGGAGTTTGTTCATCTATGACCTTCCTTGTCCTAACACGCTTCGTAATGCCCGAAGTCTATGCACCCCCGCGAGGGGGATCAACTAAAAGCGTGGACACCGGGTGGGGTCCATCTCTTATAACGGCAAGCCGCCGTGGAAGTTCGGAGTCGGGAACGCTTCGCGCGGGGGCGTGTGCTCTGCCTGATAGTACCACGGTCCGAGGGGTTTCTTCCCCGGACCGCTACTATTCATAGCCGAACATGGACTGATTGTCTCGATGTAGACTAAATCGTGTATGACCCGCCCGGCGGGATGACCTCGACCTTCGCATTCCTGACTTTCGAGGCGAATTCTTGCGGATCGGCGGCGATGACATCGAAGGTGTTGTAGTGAATCGGGATCACGACCTTGGGCTTGAGCAGTTCGGCCGCTTTAGCGGCATCGGTGATGCCCATGGTGTAGTTGTCGCCGATCGGAAGGAAGGCGATGTCGATCGGGTTCATTTCGCCGATCAGTTTCATGTCGTAGAACAGGCCGGTGTCGCCGGGGTGGTAGATTGTTTTGCCGCCGATGGTGATCAGGAAGCCGACGGGCGGGCCGGTGTACCGGGAGGCATCGGGGCCGTAGCCGCCGCCGTGGTGGGCGATAGTCAGTTTGACGCGGCCGAAGGGGAAATCGTGGGAGCCGCCGATATGCATGCCGTGGGACGGGAGCCCCTCCCCCGCGCACAAAACGGAGAGTTCGTGATTGGCGATGATGGTGGCGCCGGTGCGTTTGGCGATCGCGAGGGCGTCGCCGACATGGTCGCCGTGGCCGTGGGAGAGGAGGATGAACTGGACATCGATTTCGTCGGGGTTCGCGGCGGCTTTGGGGTTGCCTTTGAGGAAGGGGTCGACGATGAGCTTGTGGGGGCCGTCGGTGATGAGGACGCAGGAATGGCCGAGCCAGGTAATTTTTGGCATGGGGACCTCCTATGTATGTCAGGTCTCAGATTTCGGACTCCTGCAGGTATTAAAAGGGGACGTAGATCCGGTGTCAAGCAAACCTACAGGAGGACATCAAGGCGGACCGACCACTTGGGAGCCTGCGGACCCCACGCATATTCCTTCAACCGGTCGGTGATGTCGCTCACTGCGGCAGCAAACTGAACCATTTCGAGTGGCCGGAACATCAGACCGATCGCATAGTCATGCTGGTCAAGATGGAGTCTGTCAACGCTGGCGCCGACCATATGTAATGCAGCGGTTGAGGTAACTGCTATACGCCGGCCAAGGCCCAAGATATGGTTGATGCGATAGCCATCGAAGTCAATGCCTACCTCGGCGTCGTCAAGATCCAGGAACCCTCCTCTCCCACGGTCGTATGCTGCGCCGGAGAAAGCATCGACCGACAGGCTCACCAGCCACTGGCCAAAGGTGGGTAACGTCCCAAAGGCAATATCGTATCGGGAATCACGGTCCCACCCGGGGCCGCGGCCGGGAAGGTACTCAAATGTGCGGAAGCGGAGTTCCAAAGATGAGGCGATCCCTCTCAGTGCTACATCTGATCGCCGGTAATGACTGTACTGGTAGTGGCCCCGGAGGCCCACGTCGGCATGGTTCCCGAATCCGCGGCGGGCTTCAATTTCGATGCGGGCTGACTCCCTGTACCATGAAAGATCCGTATAGGTCCCCCGTATCTGCAGGAGGGTCTGCCGGTCGAAGAGGAGATGACCGTAGAAATCCTGGTAATCGTCCAGGAGAATCCGGGAATCAAAGTCTCCCAGGGACAGATAGGTCAAGCCGAAGGAGCCCTCGGCCGCAGTGGCGCCCCATGGTCCCCAGTTCGTGTCGACTTCGTGGGAAAGGCCTTCGTCCTCGTCGTGCACTTCCAGGTCGGTCAACCAACGGACGAACTCCTGTGTATAAGCTAGGCCGACAGAGGCGTAGACTGATGGCAACGGTTCGCCCACCAGTTGCAGTGCATAGTACAAATCGTCGTTCCTGCTCTCGCGCTCACCTCTCATCAACTGGCTTGGGTCCACGAGGCTTGAGGCTTCAATGATCACATCATCGGCGCGCGCGGCAGTAGCGCGAACGACTCCCTTCAGGTTTAGTGATTCAAGCAGGCCAAGAGAGAACTGGGCGTTAAGCCCCAGCACCGACCGATTCCCCTGGCGACTCATGACGCTCAGACGGCCTTCGCCGTACATTTGCTGGTCGTTAGTCCAACTCTCCCGGAGTTCGATGGATGCGCTGGAGCGGACGAGAAAACGACCCGGCGAAAGGAATTCCTCCCTGAGGTACCAGAAGGCGGCGTGCCGAGATGAGGCCTGCAGTGACTGGTTGCTGGCATAGTAGACTTGAGGCTTGAGTGAGAGCGTTTCGTCGTCGAATACCGTTATCCCTGGAAGCTGATCGCGGGAAAGAAATTCGCCGTGTTGTGACCCGTAGCTTATCCGCTCGACGCCGAGTTGCAGATTCCCCTTCGGCCGCCAGTAGAGTGTAACTGGTGCGTTGCGGTTGATGTAGTCATCGTTGTCCCACAATGCGTATTCTGAGAGGGAATCGACGATAGCTCTAAAATGGCCGCCAGTGTACGCGTAGCTGAAGCGGTGCTGCGGTTCGTAGGCATCCTGAAACCGCCAGTCGCCAGTGACATGGTGCCCCTGCGCCCAGCGGCCGAAGAGGAATTCGGCGGGGATTTGGATATCTTGAGCTGCGATCCATGACGTGAGGATGAGCAGTGAGAGCAGGAATCCTCCCGCCAGCCCGATGAGTTTCCCGTGTGCCATACCTCTCCCCTTTCGTGGTGCAAGGACAATGAAGACTGGATCCCTGCTTTCGCAGGGATGACAATTGCACAGCCAGCGGATGCGACCCAGCGCTGTTAGCCTTCGGCGATGATACCGCCGCCGAGCAGGATGTCTCCGTCGTAGAAGACCACCGACTGACCGGGAGTGATCGCCCGCTGCTTATCGGTAAAGGTAATATGGACGCGGTTGTCCGTCAAGGGGGTAATGACGGCCGGGCCGGGGGTGTGGAGGTAGCGGATTTTGACGAGGGCGGGGAAGGAGGCGTGGTTCCCGTCAGTCACCCTTCGACTACGCTCAGGGTGACAGGGGTTATGCTCAGGGTGACTGGGGTCAGGACCGCAAGGGTCCTGACCAGCAGAGGAAGGGGACTGGATCCCGGCTTTCGCCGGGATGACAATTTCTGGGAGAGCCATGCCGACCCAGTTCACGCGCTCGGCGATGAGATCGGTCTTGTAGAGGGAGCTGTTGTCGCCGACGATTACGCGATGGCTGGTCGCGTCGATGCGTTGCACATAGAGCGGCGAGGAAGGCGGGTGGGCGAGGCCGAAACCGCGGCGCTGGCCGACCGTGAAATTAGTCGTGCCGTCGTGGGGGCCGAGGACGGTGCCGTCCTCGTGGACGATCTCCCCCGGCGCCTGGCCGAGGCCGTGCTTTTCCTCCCAGTCGCGAAGGAAGCGGCGGTAGTCGTTGTCGGTGACAAAGCAGATTTCGCGCGATTCGGGCTTCTTTGCGGTGCGCAGGTTGTTGCGAGCAGCGATCTCGCGGACTTCCTTCTTCAGCAGGCCGCCAAGCGGCATGAGGGTCATCGCGAGCGCCTCCTGCGAGATTCCCCAGAGGACATACGACTGGTCGCGGGTGGAGTCGACGCCTTTACGAATATGCCAGCGGCCGCCTCTCCCCTGCTCGACAAACGAGTAGTGGCCAGTAGCGATGTAGTCGCAGCCGACCTCGCGCGCTTTCTGCAGGAACGCGCTCCACTTGATATCGGAGTTGCACATGACACACGGGTTGGGGGTGCGGCCGGCGCGGTACTCGGAAACGAAGTTGTCGATGACCGTGTCGCGGAATTTGGCGGACATGTTGAGGACGTAGAAGGGCGCGGCGATTTTGTCGCAGACGAGGCGGCAGTCGGTGATCGAGTCTATCGTGCAGCAGCGGCCGTCTTTGTAGATGTCGCCGCCGACATCGACATAGTCCCACAGTTTCATGTGGGCGCCGACGACATCGTAGCCCTGCTCCTTGAGCAGGAGGGCGGCGACGGAGCTGTCGACTCCGCCGGACATGGCGACGAGGACTTTTTTGGGCATAATCGTATGGCGCTATTGCGCGAATCGCGTCAGTTTCGCGGAGCATGAGCCCCAGGGCTCTTGCCGTCCTGTGCTTTCGTTTCTTCAACCGTCAAGCGCGCGGAACCGTGTTTGAGCTGCCGATCCAACGGCAACATGTCCGTGCGTTTATTTCCGGGGGCGACGCAAGGTGTACGGTGTCAAGACATAGTATACACTGTGTGTCAGGACATGGTATACATCCTTGGTTGATCAGCCGGGACCAAGAGGGTCACCGACCGGTGGGTCGTCAAGTCGATCTCACGGACGTACATGTGCCGGTA
>JBGSIV010000300.1:0-45729 GCA_041742355.1 Candidatus Zixiibacteriota bacterium | reverse complement strand
GAGATCAACGGCTTCGCCCGCATCGCGGCGTTTTTAGTTAGCAAGTATGGGACGATCTGATTATACTGGATCGCTCCAGCAGAGTCCTTAATCAGTCACACAGAGAATATGACGGCATGATCAAGCTCATCGGTACCGACGGACAGAAAGTGTACGCCTTTGACCTCAAACCGGGCTCGTATGTGGTCGGGCGCCGCCCCGAGTGCGACCTGACCATCCCCGACCGAACCGTCTCCCGCAACCACGCACAGATCGAGGTCCTCGAACCGGGCCCGCAGGTGTGGATAACCGATCTCGCCAGCCACAACGGCACGAGCATCAACGGGCTGCGGGTGACCGACCGCGTGCCGGCTAAACCGGGGGATACGGTTATCTTCGGACAGGTGGAGTTTCGCCTGACCGACGGCTCGGACGCCATGCCGTCGACCCAGGGCCGATCCGGAATGACCCGGCTGTCCGATATCGAGCCGGAGCGGTCGGTGTACCTCGATATCAACGAAGCGCTCAAGCCGCTCCCCTCACGGGTGACGGAGCGGCCCGAAGTAGTGCCGACCCTGTTCGAGATGGCGAAAATGCTGGTGCTGCCGGAGCCGCAGGATGTCATGCTGCACCGCTCGCTCGAACTGATCTCCAAGGTCATCCCCGCGGATCGCCTTGCCGTACTCGTGCGCCAGGATGGCGACGCCTTGTACACGGCCGCGACCCTGCTGCCGACCAACAAGGACATGGGCGAGTTCAGGCTCTCGACCACGATCGTACGGCAGATTCTCAGCGAAAAGCAATCAATCCTGATCGGCGATGTGACCGAGGATCCGCGCTTCGCGCAGCAGCAGTCGATCATCATGTCGGCCATGAAGTCGGCCATGGCGGTGCCGCTGTTCGACGAAGGCAATGTCCACGGCATCCTCTACGTCGACACCACCAATCCCATGCACCGGTACAGCGATGAGTACCTCCGGCTGCTGGCCACCTTCGGGAATATCCTCGGCTCCCGGATGCTCAGTTACACGCTTCTGAAAGAACGCCAGGAGAAGCAGGTCATGGATGCCGAGCTGGCCCGAGCCGCGTCGATCCAGGAGAACTTGCTGACACGGTCGTACCCGCCGCTGGACGGCTACGTGATCCATGCGCTTCAGGAGCAAAGCCGCCAGGTCGGAGGCGACCTCTATGACGTCGCGACCCTGCCGGACGGCCGGGTGTTGTTCCTCGTGGCCGACGTCAGCGGCAAGGGAATGGGGGCGGCGCTCCTCATGTCGAATATCCTGGCCTCGTTCCGCATTCTCTATGGACAGGCGGACTTCGACCTCCGGCAGGTCGTCATTCAGGTGTCCAACCAGCTCTGCCGCTACAGCGCGCCCGAAAATTTCGCCACCCTGTTCGTGGGGATCATCGATCCGCGCACCAACGAGGTGCGGTTCATCAACGCCGGGCACAATCCGCCGATCGTGGTTCGGGCCGACGGGAGCCACGAGCACCTCGAGGCCTCGGGAATCATGATCGGAGCGTTTCCGTTCGACGGCTGGCAGGAGGAGTGCATCGTGCTGGGACCGGGGGAGTCGGTCGTCGTGTTCACCGACGGCGTGACCGAAGCGGAAAAGGTCGACGGCTCGCAGTTCGGCGAAGAGCTGCTGGAAAGCGTGCTGACGCAGGGACGGGGACTCGAAGCGTCACAGATGTGTGAGCGAATCATGGAGGAAATCCGGCGGTTTGTGCTGGAGGCACCGCAGTCGGACGACATAACGATGCTCATAGTGCAGAGGAAAAAGTAATGCTTCAGCCGGGACAGGAATTTGCGCATTTCAGGATAATCCGCGAGCTCGGCTCGGGAGGGATGGGCGCGGTGTTCCTCGCCGAGGATCTGAAGCTCAACCGCGAAGTGGCCCTGAAGGTCATTCTGGCGGAGTACTTCGACGACGCCGAGCGGCTGCACCGATTCCAGCGGGAGGCGCGGACGGCGGCCCAGATTTCTCACCCGAATGTCATGGGGATTTTCGACATCGGCGCGGCGCCGGATCCCAATTCGGGACGCGAGCTGGAATACATCGTGATGGAGCGGGTCAAGGGCATTCCGCTCGGCGAGTATTTCCAGTCGAAGAACCCGGATATCGGCGGCGTTATCCGCATCGGGTCGCGCATCGCGGCTGGTCTCGCCGCCGCGCACAAACTTAATATCGCGCACCGCGATATCAAGGCCTCGAACATCCTGATCGATGAAGAGGGGAATCCCAAGATCCTCGATTTCGGCCTGGCCAAGCCGGTCGACCCCGTCCAGTTCGGCGACAGCAACAGCACCGACACCGTGTCGCAGGAGCTGACCCGGGCGGGAAAAATCGTCGGCACCGTGTCCTACATGTCCCCGGAGCAGGCGAAAGGCGAGCCGATCGACGTCCGCACGGACATATTCTCGTTCGGGGTGCTGCTGTACCGGATGGTGACCGGGGAGTTCCCGTTTGCCGGACAATCGCAGGTGTCCACGCTGGCGAAGATACTCGAGGCGCGGCACGAACCGCCGCGGATGAAAAATGAGAATGTCCCGCCGGAACTGGAGCGGATTATCGACAAGTGCCTGCAGAAAGACGCGAACGATCGGTACCAGTCGGCGGCCGATCTGGCGGTCGACCTGCGCAACCTGCGGCGCCAATTCGACTCCGGCGTGACCGAATCGATTTCCGGCGAGTTCCGCCGTACGAAAACATGGAAATTGCAGGGCAAGAGCCTGACGTATGCGGTCATTCTGCCCGTCGTGCTGGTGGTGGCGGCGCTCGCGGCTTTCAAGTTTTTCGGCGGGCAGTCGGGAAGCGGTGAATCGGCGCCCCGGAGCGATTCGCCGTTGCAGCCGAAGGGGAAGGTCGTCGCCGTCTTCGATTTCGAGAACAAGACCGGCGATACCACGCTCAACTGGCTGCGAACCGGCCTCCCCGAAATTCTCATGACCGACCTGGCCCAGACCGGCTCGATCACCGTCATCAGCCGGGACCGGGTGCTCGATCATCTCCGCGCTGACGCCTCCTTCGCCTCCGGCGATCTGTCCGAGGAAGACCTCGCTGAGATTGAGCAGGCCAAGCGCGATATGAAAGAGGCCATGAACGGCGAATCCCTCGACGGTGTCCCGGGCGTCCGCGAGGCCTTTGAGATGGCGCGTGTGACCATTGCCGGCCTGAATCGCAAAGTCTCCCACGCCGACATGGTTGAGGCCGCACAATCGCTCGGGGCTTCGACTGTGCTCACCGGCGCTTACTTCAAAATGGGCGACCGAATCCGCATCGATGCCCGGCTCGAAGATGCCGGATCGGGCCAGATTGTCCTGGCCGAAAAAGTGGTCGGCGACGATCCGTTTGCGCTGGTCGACAGCCTGACCGGCAAAATCGCCGCCTCGCTGAACGTCAGCGATGCCGCCCCCGAGCAATCGATCGCCAGTGTGACAACCAAGTCTCCCGAAGCTTACAAGCTCTACCTCGACGGGATGCAGCTCTTTGACAACGAGCAGTTTGACGAATCGATCCAGAAATTCGAATCGGCGCTGAGAATTGACGACGGCTTCGCTCTGGCCTACATGCGCATCGGCATGGCCCACGCCTTCTCCGGCCGGCCGCAGAAAGGAGCCCAGTCGTTCGCCCGGGCCAGGCAGTTCAGCGAAAGCCTCCCCGTCCGGGATCGATCCCTCCTGGACATCTACTCCGACATCTGGCTGTCGCAGCAGTTCGACGCGGCTACCGTCAAGCTCAGCGCGTACGTCGACAACTACCCCGACGACAACGAAGCCCGGGCGTTCTACGGGCTGATCAACTGGCAATTTGACCACGACAGCGCTGTGGCGCTGGCGCACTATGATACCGTCCTCCGATCGGACCCGGCCAGCCAGTTGGTGCTGTCATGGAAAGGGGAGCTGTACGCCCAGATCGGTCGCGTTGACTCCGCCATCGCCTGCTACAACAAGATCAAGACCTACCATCCCGACTCACCGGTCGGATACTCCAGCCTGGCCAACCTCTACCGTGATCAGGGCGACATCCAGGCGGCCATTGACGAGTACCAGACCATGACCGGACTCTTCCCAAATCTGCCCCGCCCGTGGGTACATCTCTCCGAACTCTCGGTACGAAGGAGGGATTTCGAGGCCGCGTCGAAATATCTCGACGAGTACAAGGAACGGATCGGCGACGATCCCTACCGCCTGATCAACTACGAAGGAAACCGGGCCGACCTGGCCAACTGGCAGGGGAAATTCCGAACCGGCCTGCAACACACCCATCGAAGCCTCAAGTACGCGTTCGAGACCGAGGACAGCTCATACGTCCGCAACGCCTACGGTAACCTCTTCGACTATTACCACCGTATGGACAACCGGGACAGCATGCTCTGGGCGCTCCAGCAACAGGAGAAGTGGAGTCGTGAGTTTAACAACCTGGACGTCGCCCTGCGGTACGCCGGACTGGATCCGGCGCATTGCGGACACGCTCGCGAGGTCTTCGCCGATGCCTCTGCGTCGTTCAAGCAGCGGACCCCGGCCTCCCTTTGGCCCATCATCGACCAGTTGCAGATCATCCTCGACGGTTACTGTACCACCGATACGGCCAGAATCATCGACGGATTTATCGGGCTGAAGAAGGTGCAGCAGCCGGGACAGGGCAGCGCAAACGAACGGGTAGCCGGGTTCTTTATGGTCTGGTCGGGCCGTTACAGCGAAGGACGTGACCTCCTGCTGAAATCCCTCTCGGGAGAGGAAGAGGTAACCAGCGGATTCCTCTACCCGTATGTCCTCTACCAGATCGGCGTGGCGGAGCATGAACTGGGCGACAAGGCCGGCGCCAAAGCCCGGTTCGAGGAGATGCTCCGCTACTGGGGCAAGGCCGAATACGAGACCAAAGAAATCAAAGACGCGCGCAAACGACTGTCCCAGCTGACCAGTTGAACCTCGGCCGATAAACCGTACAGCCGAAACGAGGGCGGGAGAATTGCTCCCGCCCTTTCTGTTTGATCATACCTCTTGTCACAATGCCCGCGGCAGCGTTTATTCACGGGAAGTATGATAGCGCGCAGCATCCAGTATGTCCGCCAGTTTGACTTGAGCCTGTGGATTCTCTCGATCGGCTGGTTCAACAGCTCCCTCGGGTTCGCCATCAGTCTCCCGTTCATTTCGATCTACTTCCACTCCGAATTCGGCATGTAGATGACCCAGATCGGGTTGTTTTTCGGGTTCATGGCGGTCGTGCGATCGGTCTTTCAGGCGGCGGGGGGAGAGCTGTCCGACCGCATCGAACGGCGGTGGCTGCTCGTGTATTCGCAGTACATCCGGGCGCTGTCGTTTCTGGCGATGGCGGGCTCGATTTCGTTCAACCTGGGATTCTGGCCGACCGCGGCGGCGCTGACGGTCAATTCCATCTTCGGCGCGATTTTCCAGCCGGCTGCGAACGCGACTGTGGCGGACATCCTGCCGAAAAAGCAGTGGTTGGACGGCTACGCCATCACTCGCTCGGCCGGCAATCTGGGATGGGCAGCCGGACCGGCGATCGGCGGCTACCTCGCCGGCTGGTCCTATTCGGCTCTTTTTATCGTCTCCGCCGTCATCGCCGTGCTCTCGGGCCTCATATTCCACACCCTGCTGCACGTTCCCGAGGGAACACGGCCGAACGACCGCTTCCGCTTCCGCGACATCGTCGCGGTAAAAGATGACCCGTTCCTGCTGCGGCACGCGGCCCTCATGTTTGTGCTGTACCTCGTGGTGGCGCAGCTGATGGTGCCGTTTTCCGTGTATGCGGTGGAAATGGCGGGCATCAGCAAAACGGAACTCGGCACGCTCTACACGATCAACGGCCTCGTCGTCGTTCTCCTGCAGATCCCCTTGACGAAGCTCCTCACGCGGTACACGCTGACCGCACAGATTGCGGCCGGTGCGCTGCTCTATGCGGTCGGATACGGGACGATGGGGATATTCGTCGGCTACGAGTACTTCGCCATGGTGATGATGGTGGTGACGTTGGGCGAGGTGATCATGTCGCCGCCGACCTTGACGCTGACCTCGCGCCTGGCGCCGGAGGGACGGATGGGGCGGTACATGGGGATTCACGGCTTCGTCGTGGCAGCGGGGTGGTCTTTCGGCCCGCTCTACGGCGGCGTGATTCTGGACCACTTCTCACACAATCATGCGTTGGCCTGGATCTTAATCTCCTCAGTCGGGCTGGTCGCCTGTTTCGGCTATCTCTGGTTGCGGCGGCTGCTGCCGCCGGCGATCGACCGCAGCCGGTCGTCCGAGCACGTTACCGAATAACGGCAAACTTGCCGATCTGCGTCCGATCGTCCGACTCCACGACATAGTAGTACAACCCGCTGGCGATGGCCTGGGTGTTGCGCGTGATCAGGTCCCACTCCTCGTGACTGGAGCCGGGATCGCCCGGGGCTTTGTCGTGTTCGATTTCCTTGATCAAATCGCCGTCGAGCGAGAATATGCTGATCCGGCACTTGTGCGGCAGGTTAGCGAAGTGGATAGCCCGCACGCGATCGTCGGGCCGGTCGAGGTCGGTGCGGCCCTCGAAACCGAGCCCCCGATAGTCGGCGTCGATACGATACGGATTGGGGTAGACGTAGACATCGAGTTGCATCGCCTCAACCGTGTCGGCCGGCACCTGGGCATACTCGATCTGGAGGCTGTTGGTCGGGTCGGTCTCGAGCGCTGGGAGTCCGGCTCGCGGAGAGCCGAAATCGAAAGCGGTCACGGATACATAGTACGGCACGGTGGAGAGCAGATCCTCGACCACGTACTCATACTCATAGTACTTCGGGAGCGGAATCCCATAATCGTCCACCAGTTCGTCCTCGGTCCAGTTGGCCGGATCGGGATCGGGGGCGAACTGGTCGGGGTAGACTTTCCTGATACCGTCGGAACTGGTCAGAGATGATCGATTGAAGTCCTGGGCCGTGAAGTAGTGTTTCTGGCCCTGCCAGATGAGCGGGCGGGAGCGGCTGTACCGGAGCGGATCGAGGTCGGGATCATCATAGAGGATTCTCAGCGAGTCGAGGGTATAAGGCGTTTCCTGAACCTCCCACTCCTCGGCAATTTCATTGAAAATGTGGCGATTGTAGTTCTCGTGGTCGAACGAAGCCACCATCGAGAGACTGCCGGGGCGATCGTCGCGGCCGGTGTACACGCGGTAGCCCTCAAAATCGATGGCATTGAGGAACACGTCTTCGGTGGTTTCGCTGTAGTAGCCGTTCCACCGAATCGTCAGCTTGCCGTCGGACGGGATAATCCGGATACGGGGTGCAGGCGGCGGGCCGGCGCCGCGGAAGTCGGGGATACCGTCCCCCTCAAACCACGTCGTATCGGATCGCACCGGTTCCCAGGTAGTGCCGCCGCCCGTGTCGACCTCGGCCGAATCGAGCACACACACGCGGTACTTTCCGTAGTAACCGTCGCTGTCGGTGTCGACACCGGGATTGTCGTAGACCCAGGACGCCCAGCGCGAATTGGCCGCCAGGTTCTCGAAATTCAGGTACTCGTAGAACGGCGTCGGGTTCAGCGGATCAAAGAGGTTGTCAAAGCCGTTGGGATCCGTGTGGAAATCCTCCCCTCCGAGCCAGGCGAACGAAACCGGGAGGCGCTGACCGGGGAGAATGTCAAATGGCCCGAACGAGAGCAGGTACCGGCAGTCGAAGCCGGTGGCATAAACGGCGGCATCGTCGGGCGGCGGCTGCAGCCACGTTGTGTCGTTGGAACCGATAGTCGCGGTATACAGCAGATCATAGTCGAACTCCTGGTGCCGGAGCAGGTAGTACTTGTTTCGGTCGCCCAGCGGCGTGCCCATGCGCTCACCGAAATCCCGGTAGGGATCGCCGGGACGCGGACGCTGACGAGGACCGAAATCCCGGGCGGCGTCCGAATAGTTCGTGATCCACCAGTTATAGGAATACTCCGGGCTCTCGGCGGGCGTCCGCACTACCCGGACGCCGACCACATGCGGAATCGAAGCGTCGTTCCACGCGCCACCGTCCGGATCACCGTCGTTGTCGGCATGGTACGCGACATTGATCGTGTCGCGGAAACCGCACCCCTCGGGGGCCGGGTGAGAGGGGTAGAAGCCGACGATGTCGTCGTTCCATCCCGACTCGTTATTGCGCGTCGTGTGCCAGGCGTCGCCGTCGACATAGACTCCGATGTGAATATCCTTCAGCACACGCTCACCGATATTCTCGATCTGGTAATCGAAAAGGATGAAATCATCGGCGTACGAGTAGCTCCATGCCATGGAACGCTGCCGCACCTTGATACCCAGCGGTATATGCGGCCGGTTGTCGAAGTTGTCGGATTGGACAATGGCCGGATCCCGGAGCGTATCGGCGTATTCGCAGACAATATCCTCCTCGGAGACCGCATCCGGGTGGTAGAACGGACTGTTGATGTCGATCGAGCGCATCTTGAAGCCGGTGGGGGTCTGCAGGTACTCGTTGTCGTAGTCAACCGGCCAGAACTCGGTGGTGACGTAGAAATCCTCGTTGCCGACTGAAACGAGCGTATCGCGGCCCACCACGCCACCGATCCAGACAGCGGCGACCCAGAGGTAGACAAGGTCCGTGTTCTTGGGGTAAATGCACGACGGAATGGATTCACCGGTAATGGGGTCGGCGATAGAACTGCCGAGCGTGCCGAACGTACCGTTATTGGCGATCGCGAGCTGAATGTTGCCGCGGGTGTGACCCATGTAGTAATAGGTGGGGCCGGCGGCCATGAGGGGTTGCCCGAAGCCGGCGACACGCTGCTGTTTCGGCGTCAGGTCGCGTGCCGAGATCCCGCTCGGAACAAACGAGACAAAAAGAATCAGCATTACTGCGAGGTACACCAATGTCGGGGTGGTCCGGTATTTCATGGAGCGCATTCCGTCACTTGATGATGGCGATCTTACCGATCTGAGTCTCTCGTCCCTCGGCTTCGACCGTGAAGTAGTACAGGCCCGACACGATCATCTGGGTGTTGCGCGTAATCAGGTCCCACTCGTCATACGAAGCGTTGGGGTCATCCGGCGACATGTCGTGGTCGATCTTGCGCACGAGGTCACCGTCAATCGTGAAGATGGTGATCAAGCATCTTGGCGGCAGGTTCGCAAACATGATTTTCCGCACCCGATCATCGGGCCGGTCGACCTCGGATCGCCCTTCGAAGCCCATACCCCGGTAGGCGGCGTCAAGCCGGTAGGGGTTAGGGTAGGCGACAACCTTCGGTTCGGACCGGGCAATCTCGTCTGGGTCGGAGTACGGGATAACATACTCGGCCCCGATTGTGACGGATGTTTCAAGAGCGGGCAGCCCGGACCGGGGAGAGCCGTAGTCGAAAGCGGTCACGTTGACATAGTAGGGAACGGTGGGGAGCAGATTCTCAATCGTAAATTCGTACTCGTAGTATTTGAACAACCGCTCCGCCGTCAGCTCGCTGGGATCGGCGGAATCCGGGTTGTTGTGCGACGGGACCGGCTGGTCAGGGTAGACCTTGCGGATAGCTCCGGGAATCCCGAGCTGTGAGCTGTTGTAGTCCTGCTGGGTGAAGAAGTAACGCTCATCGGGATCCTCCGGGCTCACCCAGGGATTGACCCGGGTATACCGGAGCGGGTCAAAGTCGGGATCGTTGCAGGAGTCGCCGTACAGGCAGGCAAGCTCGCTTCGGCTGAAGGGAGTCTCGGAAGGCACCCAGACTCTCCGCTCCGGGCTCCATCCGAGCCGGTTGAAGTTCTCGCGGTCGTACGAGGTGACCGTGCTGTAGCTCGATTCGCGATTATCCCGCCCGATGTAAATGCGGTAGCCTTCGAAGTCAATCTCGCGGGTGAAGAGATCCTTGGCCGTCTCCGAGCGGGAGCCGTTGAAGCGGACATGGATTTGGCTGTACGACGGATGCAGCCAGAATTTCGGGGCGGGCGGAGGGGTCGCGCCACGGAAGTCGGGGATCCCGTCGCCGACAAACCATATGGTGTCGTACCTCGTGACGAGCCACCCCGTGTCGGCAGGAATGGAATCAAGAGGGCACAAGCGGTACTCTCCGGCGAAACCATCGCTGTCGGTGTCAACCCCCGGATTATCGTAGATCCATCCGGCCCAGGCAGCGTTGTCGGCGAGGTCGGAGAAGTCGAGATTCTCGTAGTACGCCTCAAAATCATACGGCAAATTCGCGGTGTTGCCGGGCACGGTGTGGAGATCCCGGCCGCCGACATACGCGAACGAGAGCGGGAGCGTCTGGCCGGGAAGAATCTCGAACGGACCGAACGAGAGCAGGTAACGGGTGTCCTTCCCGACAGCCCACGCCTCGACGTTGTCCGGGTTGGGCTGGAGCCAGAGGCTGTCGTTGGCGCTGATTGACGCCACCCGGGCCTGGTCGTAATCGAACTCCTGGTTGCGCATGATGTAGTACTTGTTGCGGTCACCTTCAGGGGTGCCCGTGCCACCGGTGCCGAAGTCGCGGAAGGGCTCTTTGAGCCGCCCGACATTGGGGCGCTCGCGGGGCCCGAAATCAAGCGCGGTCGCGCCAGAGGAGAACCACCAGTTGTACGAAATCTGCAGCGTCTCGGCGGGCGTGCGGACGATGCGGGTGCCGGTCACATGGGGCACCGGGTTCAGAGCGTCCAGGTCGCCGTCGTTGTCGGCCAGCCAGGCTATGTTGACCGTGTCGAGGTAGCTGCAGCCCCCGTACTGGCGCGTCTGCGTCTGGAGAAAACCGGTCACGTCGTCGGCATAACCGTTACCGCTCTGATCGAAGTACACGTCCGCATCGACATAAAGCCCCAAATAGAGCTCCTCGATGGTGCGCGTATTCATGCTGGTGACCTGGTAGTCGAACAGCACGAAGTCCTCAGCGTAGGCATACGACCAGGCGTAGGACTGCTCTTTGACGGCGATATTGATCGGTATGTGCGGTTGACCGAAGGAGGCGGGGACGCCCACGGTGTAGGTGTCCGTGTACGTGCAGATATAGTCCTCTTCGGAAACGGCAAATTCGAAGTCGGGAGACTCGGGGTCGATAATCGAGCGCTTGATCATCGGCTGGCGGAAAGGAAAGATCTCGCGCACCGATGACCAGCCGTCCGCCCCGACCGACACGACCGTATCGCGGCCGATGACCGCGCCGATCCAGAAACAACCGGCAAAGAGATACTGGGTGCTGCTTCCCTTGGGATATTCGCACGAGTTGACCTGCCCGCCCGTGAAACAGTCGCCGCTGGCGCCGAGGGAGAAACCGGTGCCGAACGTGCCGTTGTTGTTGACCGCGAGGACAATCTGACCCACGCGATGGGCGGCGGCGCACAGCGGCACCTCCGGCGACTGGAGCGCCATGGAACCGCCCCGCCGATCATTCGTCCCGGCAAATTCGGAACGCCCCATGGCGGTCGAGGCGAGCGTAACGACAAACAGCAGAAGGACCAGTACTGGGCGCATCACGGTGAACATAGGCACCTGGCCGGTTATGGTTGACCTGTCAATGGACGGTGGCCGCGGCTATTCGTTTAACTGCGGAACGCCGCGTATTGGTGGGAAGCTACCAAATCAGGGCATTCTCCGCAAGAGCTTTCAGGCCGGGGACATAAGGAAGCGGCGCTGCCGGGAAAGCAGCGCCGCATTACTTGCCAAAGGAAAAGCGCCTGTTACAAGCACGTGCAGGGCTCAGCGCCGCCCTTAAACAGGTAGTTGACCAGGAAGGTCAAATCAGAAACCGCCACCTTCCCGTCACAGTTGGCGTCCCCGGTCTCCAGCGGCGACGGGGGCAGGCCCTGCCGGAACAGGAAGTTTACCATGTACGTGAGATCAGAAACGGTAATCCCCGGGTACGGGTCCACATCCCCATGAGGCGGGCAGACAGTCACCGTCGCGGACACAGGGGTCAGGGGATTGTACGTAAAGGAAGTCGTCGTGAACTTCGGCAGGTAGGTCGAGTAGCCATCGAGCACAATGGTCGCGCTCTGCGACGGGTCGGCGGTCGGCTCGATGACGAAACGGACCTTCAGGAGCGGGCCCTCGCCCGGCTCGAGAGCCGGAGAAGTGCCGCCGGTGGAACTGGTCAGACGAATCGACAGACGCCGTCCGACCGGATCCTCGCTGGAAAGGCTTTTGATCTCAAAGTAATCGGTGCGGCACCCGTCCGTGCTGTAGCCGGCAAACGACATCGGCAGGTCGCCGGGGTATTCAATCGGGATGTCGATAATTCGAAGCGGCGTGATGTTCCGACCCCGAATAAGGACTTCGACCGTGTCGCCCGCCGCCGCCTGAGCGCCGGAGGGGATCAGACTGTCGGCCAGAGCGATGATGTAGTTGGTTCGCTGGGCCGTCCGGTACTGGCCGTCGGCTTCAACCTGGAGCGAGACCGTGTAAAGCCCGGCCTGGTCGTAATTATGGATGGGCGACTGAACAAACGCCGAGTCACCGTCGCCAAACGCCCACGTCCACGAGGAAACCTCAAAGCCGGAACTCCCTTCAAATGAAACATCGAACGGCACCCAGCCGACCGTCGTGTCGGCGGCAAACGAAACGCCGATAACCTGGTCAACCGCGCCCCGGAGGTCGGGGAGCGGGCCGACATGCTTGGAATGCGGCGCCTGCGGCGTCGAAAACGTCTGCATCAGGTACCGGATCTCGTCGTGATAGAGAATCCGCCCGTGGGCCGCCTTGTTGAGCCCCTGAAGCACCGCGGCTGCCCCGGTGATGATGGGGGAGGCCGACGACGTCCCGGCGAACGTGGCGGTGTAATGATTGTTGCTCGAGGAACCGTAGAGATCGCCGTAGCCCAGCGTGTAAACATCCCACGTGCCGAACGCGTGGACATCGACCCGCTGGCCGTAGTTCGTGAAGCTGGCCGGGACATGCGAACTGCTGGTGGCGCCGACCATGATCGCCCCGGAGAAGCGGTAGCTCGGGTCGAAGAGATCGCCGTAAATACTGACGTTGTCGAGATTCTCGTTGCCGTTGCCGCCGGCTTCGATGACAATGCGGCCGAGGGCCGAAGCCTGCAGGATAGCATCAAACGTATCCTGCCAGTACTCCATCGGAATATAGCCGAGCTGGTCGTCGCGGCTCTCGAAATTGTAGTGCGGGCCGGGGGCATGCAGCTCAATGAGGAAGACGTCGCCGGTATCGGAGTTGGCCACCGCCGTCAGAAGCGCCTGCGCCGTCGACATCGAGCCGACCGAAATGGTGCCGAGGTTGACGTCGAACGCGATGCCGGTCATGCCAAATGAGTTGGAGTCGGCGGCTATTTCGCCGAGCACCGCGGTGCCGTGGTTGTACCAGCCCGGATCATTGATGCGGGTACCCGCGATATGGAAATTCGTCACGCCGCCCTTCAGATCCTCATGCGTCTGGATCCAGTTCCCTTCGATATCGATAACCTTGACTCCCTCACCCTTACCGCCGGAGTAATTCCACGCATAGTAAGCGTCAACACCCGTCGGAGCCGCCTTGAGGTAGTACTGGTTGTTCTCCCAGTTGGGGGACAACTGGGCCGAGGCCACCGCGATCGGGCTGGCGCCAACCCACCCGGCCGGTTCCGGCGCCGGCTGGTAGTAGGCGATCTCGACGATATCGAGGGCATTCAACTCATTGATCGCGGCGATCCGTTCCTCGGGCGTCGCCGAGGGAGGGAAATGGAGCTGGTGGTACAGCGTGAGATCGGGCATCGGCCGGCCCGACCGGGCGATGGCGGCCTCACGGAGTTCATTCATCGTGGCGCGATCGAGGGTGAAGTGCGCGCTCACTTCACGCGCGGCCTTGGTCGGCCCGGCGACAATCTGGTTGAGACGGTCCCACTGCGGACCGATTGCAGTGAAGCGGTTGCCGCTCAGGTCCGGCTGCCCGAGGCCCTCGGCCAGCTTGAACACTACCGTGCCGCTTTCGATCCCGACAGGAGCGGTTGCGAGCGTCTTCTTAACAGGGGCAGGTCGGACCAGGGGAGAGGTTCCGGCGGCCTCGCCGGATCCGGCTGTGGCAAACAGGGACAGGCATAGAATCAGCCCGGACAGGATTCGCGCTTTCACGATGTCACCTCGGCAAAAAATTAGTTTCCGGCGGGCAGCGTCTCTTGGCGGAGCACTACACAAAAGATACAAACTTTCTCGATTCTTGCAAGCAGTATCGGGATGGCGACGACGCGAAAGCGGACCGAATGAGGGCCTATTCGCCGGGGGGCGGTCCTCCCCGGAAGATGAATCCCACCATACAGGTGAGGTCAGCCACGTTCGGCACCGACGGATTGTTTCCCGAAGCGTCGCAGTCGCACATCATATTCGGGCAATTCGACCCGGCTGTCCGGAAGAGGTAGCTCACCAGACAGGTCAGGTCGGTTACACTATATGTTCCATCGGCATTGTGATCGCACGTCAGGAGCCCGTCGGGAAGCACCGTGATTCGACCGGTGCCGACAATAAGCTGCGTCGGGTCGGGTTCTTCCGTGTAGATCTCGAAGATATACATCGAGTCGTAGGTAGAAACGGCCGGATCGACCGAAATCCACGAGAGGCAGGCCCCTTCCTCCCACATCGTGCACTTGTAGAATATGGTGTCCAGCACCGTGTCGGTCACATGCCAGCCGATGGCGTTGCCGGACGGGTCGGAAAAGACAATCGGCGACAGCACGTCAATCGTGCAGACCAAACCGGCCCCGGGATCGGGATCGGCCGCCGTCCGGACCGGGATACGCACGAGAACGTCGCCGGCCTGCGGCGGGAAGCCGAGATAGTCGGGCCCCGACTGCGGAATGTTAGCAAGGCCGATAAAGTTGTAGCGGCTGTGATCGGCAGCGGTATCCCGGCCGAGGACCATCTCGTACCTGCCAAGCAACGAGCTGGCCGTATCAAAATCCGGCCCCGAAAGGTCGAACCGGATAAGGTCGGGGCGATCGAGGCGAAGCTGAAACTGCACACCGGCAACCGTATCGGCATAGTTGCTCAAGCGCAACGTCAGCCAGACCAAATGATCTCCGGCCGGAGCGGTCGTGTCGGGTAGCTCAAATACAATGGCAGGAAGATCGGCCGAAAGAACGGCGGGAGCCGAAACGGCCACAAGCACGACAGCGAGGGCAAGGACGCCAGGCAAGCTAATTCGGTGAGTCATCCGCATATACGGAGCTCCTTTCACTTGGGTCATACGTTCGTCGAATTAGCGAAGTACCGGGGGTTCTTCTCCCACCTTCGGGTTGGCGTGACAATCAGGGAAGAATCCTACTCAACAGGGAAGATACGCAAAAGCCGGGTTTTGTCAATCGAGATCTGGGGCATGAAAAAGCCGGTCGGCAATCCGACCGGCTTGTATAGTGCTTCGCAAAAACGCTTTACTGCGGGACGGCGAACACTTCGGCGGCGATGGGGGCGTTCACGCTGTACTCGCTCACCTTGTGCTCCATCACCTTCTGACCGTTCATCTCAACCGACGTGACCATCGGCATCTTGATTCCGCCGAACTCACGGAGGTCGGAATACGTCTCGGTCAGGAGACCTTCGCCGAGGGGGGTCTGACCGATGTAGCTCTGGGCGGCATGGGTGCCGTCGGCCGTGTTGAACCCGAAGCGGGCAAAAGACTCGCCCTTGTCGTTGACCAGGGCAACCCAATCGACCGGAATGCCCGCAACCGTGCCGGAACCGTTGTAAACAGCCTGGTAGTAGGGCTTGTTGAAGGCCTGGAAAACGCGGATCGTACCGCGGGCGTTGTCCTCTTGGCCCGACGCTACATCTTCGGGGGACATGGCCTCCAGGGCGCCCGTCTGCGGGTTCGTCTGCCAGCCCTTGTCGCCGAGCATCACAGAGACCATCATCCGGCCCATCGCGTTCAGCTCGGTCTTTTCGTTGTCAGGCAGCTGCTGCCACGACTTCAAACCGAGGGGGATCTCCTGGCCGTTCATGATGAGCTTCAGGGTAACCGTCGCGGTGACCGTGGACACCTTCGCGAAAGCATCCATGCCGCCGTGGGCCTCGATGCCGCGCGCGAGGATCTCTTTGCCCTTGCCGAGATTGGCGTCGTTGACCTGAAGTTCCGCCTGATCGGCGGCCTTGGGAGCCGGGATAGCGATATCAACCGCTTCCGGCGCGCCCCAGCCGATGGAATCCAGCGGGAGGTCGAACTTGCTGGAGTCACCCACGACAAGGATGATCATGGAATCGGGGAAGAGGTTGCGCTTGGAAGCCGCCAGAACCGCATCCTTGGTGACCTCCTGAACGCCGGCCTTCTCCATGTCGAGGAAATTCTCCGGCAGGCCGTAGAAGTCGAACGACATGATCCGGTTGACGATCTCGCGCTGGGAATCGAAATTGAAGACGAACGAATTGAGGTAGCCGTCCTTGCCCTTCTGCATCTCCATGTCGGTGGGCGGATCGGTGTGCATCGTCTTGATCTCGTTGATCATCGCGCGGGTCGCCTTGACCGTGTTGCCGGGGTCGGTCGAGGCGACGGCGAAGAAGTAGCCGGGATAAGAGAAGTTGGAGACATACCGCCCGCCGGCCGAATACGCCAGCCCCAGGCGCGTGCGGACTTCATCGGTCAGACGGCTGCCGAAGCCGCCGCCGAGGATGGCGTTCATCACGATCTTGTCGGCGTAATCGGGATCCTTGACCAGACCACCGAGGTGGCCGATGCGGATATACGACTGCTTCGCGTCTTTCTTCTCGGCGTAGTAGATCTTCTTGCGCCAGTCATACGTCACGGGCGGCGGCGTGAGGCCGTCGTTCGAGCCGCGCTTCCAGTCGCCGAAGAGCTTCTTCAGCTTCGTGACGATCTTGCCCTTGTCGAAATCTCCGCTGACCGCGATCTGGATGTTCTCCGGCTTGATATACTGGCCATGGAAAGCCACCAGGTCCTCGCGGGTGATATTGTCCAGCGTGGCGTACTCGACCGTGCGGGCGTACGGCGACTCCGGGCCGTAGACGAGTTTGCGCCACTCCCGGAGAGCGATATCGCCGACTTCATCGTTGCGGCGGGAGATGTTGCTTCGCTGCTGTACGAGGGCGAGGTCGATCTTTTCCTGATCGAACCGGGGGTAGCGGAGGACTTCCGTCAGGACCGCCAGGCCGGTGTCGACGTACTCGCTGAGCACGTTGACGAACGCCCCGCCTTCGACATCCTGCATGTTCGTTTCGACTGCGGCGCCGATGCCCTCAAGGAGCTCGTCGATTTCGTCGCCGCTCCAGGTGCGGGTGCCGCCGGTGCGCATAACCGTGGCCGTGAGGTCGGCCAGGCCGGCTTTGTCGGCGGGTTCCAGCCAGGAGCCCGCGTTGATGCGGACGCTGATATTGAACAACGGAAGGGTCTTGTCCGGCAGCAGGTAGATCCGCATGCCGTTATCCAGCTGAATCTTCTCGACCTTGGGGATCTCGAACTCATTCAGCTTCGGAAAAGTTATCTTGTCGATTTCCTGGGCCGTTGCCGTGAGGGACAGCGCCCACAGCAGCATGGCGCACAGGAGGAAAGTACGTTTCAACATGATCTAAGCTCCCCTAACTCTGAACCGTATTGAGGTACACAACGGTCCGATTGTTCTTCGTGAAGTACTGCTTGGCGACGCGCTGTATGTCTTCGGCGGTCACCGCGTTGATGCGGTCGAGCTCGCGGAAAAGGGCGCGCCAGTCACCCCAATCGTTCTCGGCCGAGGCCAGCTGCGAGGCCATGCCGAGGTTCGAAACCAGGCCGTTGATGAAGCCGGCTTTGGCGCGGGCCTTGATCTCCTCGACGTCTTCAGCCGAAAGCAGCTCATTCTTCAGACGCTCGATTTCAATGTAAACCTGCTCCTCGCACTCCGGATTGCTCTTCTCGGCGGCGGGCATGGCGTACACCAGGGCCAGCGTCGGATACTTGCTGCCGGGGTAGCCGGCGAACGAACCGACATCGGCGGCGATCTTCTTCTCCTTCACCAGATTCTTGTACAGGAGCGAGGTCCGCCCCTGGCCGAGGTAATCCATCATCGCCTGCACGGCCGGGAAGTCGGGGTGCGTGTACTCGGGAATGTGCCAGGCAGCCGCGAAAATCGGCTGGGCCGGATCCTCGAGAACCACGCGCCGCTCACCCTGCTGTTCCGGTTCAACCGTCGCGACCGGCTCCGGCTCCGGGCTGTACGGGATATCCCCCCAGTACTTCTCGGCAAGCTGGAAAACCTGTTGCGGGTCGACATCGCCCACAACCGCGATAATCATGTTGGACGGGACGTAGTACTTCTCGAAAAACGCCTTGGCGGCGTCACGCGTGTAGTTGTTGATGTCGGACATGTGGCCGACAATCGAAATGCCGTAGGGATGCGCGGTGAACGCGGTCGACTTGAGCACGTCGATCGCGCGCATAATCGGGTTGTTCTCCAGCGTCTGGCGGCGTTCCTCGCCGATGACGTTGCGCTCGCGGTACATCTCGCGCAGGACCGGCTCCTTGAAGCGGGCCGATTCCATCGCCATCCAGAGCTCCAGCTTGTTGGAGGGGAGGCTCATGATGTAGCTGGTCTGGTCCATGCCGGTGCCGGCGTTCATCCCGACCGCCCCGTTACGCTCGAAGATGTTGTCGAACTCGTTCGCCACGACATACTCGTTGGCCTTGTCGATTGCCTCGTTGAAGGCCTTCTCCAACTCGATCAGCCGCGTCGAATCGGCCAGTATCCCTTTCTTGCGCTCGGCGCGGAGCAGGTAGAAGAGGGAATCCTCGACGCGCATCGCGGCGAGCTCGGCATTGATGTCATTCGTGCCGACCATCTGCGTGCCCTTGAAAGCCATGTGTTCGAACATGTGGGCCATGCCGGTGTACTCTTTCGGGTCATCGACCCCGCCGACATCGCAGTACGTGACAAATGAGGCGACCGGCGCTTCGTGGCGTTCCATCACCAGGATGCGCAGGCCGTTTGCAAGCGTGTGCTTCGACACCGTCTTCTCGATCTTCTGGTAATCGAAAGCGAAGACCAGCGGGGCTGCGAGCAGGGCCAGGCAGGCCACCGCCAGGCCCAGCCACAGGTTCGTGCGTTTCATCAATTCCTCCAAACGATAGTTAAGACTCTACGGTCCAATTTGAGTCAAATTAAACAGACGGCCGGGTCCAAGTCAAGCTCGCCCATGATCTTTGGCTGCTGCTCGTCAACCGCCATACAGGATTGATACGCACCGCTTACCGCCGGGTTGCAGATCGGCGGACATCGCCGGGATTCACAAAAAAAGGCCGGTTCGGATCGAACCGGCCTGCAATTGACCCTGACGTACGGGACCCTACCACCAACTGATGAGGCGGGGCTTGAACACGTGCGGCATCGTCTCGTTGCGCGGGATGATCCTCGCCTTGATCCCGAACCGTCCGGACTCACCGCACTCAACTTCGCCGGTAAACGTGTAGGTGCTGCCGCTGTCGGTGCATCCGACCAGCTTGGCCGGCACCGGGTGGTGGTTGACCAGCTGCTCCTGAGAATTCAGCCGCCCGGCAACCAGTTCCACGCTGACGTCGGCCGGATCGATCGGGCCGAGGTGAACATCGACCTCGATCGGCAGGCGCTGGCCGACAAAGACCGTGGCTCCGAGATCCGGGATGCGAACATCGGTGATCGCAATGCGATCCCAGCCGGCACGCATGCGCTCGAGCCAGGCCGTGAGCTGCTTGGTAGGCGCGAAATTGTCCGCGCCGAGTTTCACCGCGAAATCCATGGCCCGGACATAGAACTGATCGGTGTAGTTCATGAGCATGTGTTGCGCCGAAAACTGCTCGCCCGCCATCTGGATGGAGCCTTTCATCTTGGCAATCCACCGCGCAGGCAGCCGCGCTTCGTTGCGCTCGTAAAAGATCGGAATCGCCTCGCGCTCGATAACGTCGTACAGCATCTCCGCCTCGAAACGGTCCTGAACCTCGACATTGTCGTATTCTTCACCGTTGCCGATCTTGAAGCCGGTCTCGTCGCTGTAACCTTCATCCCACCAGCCGTCGAGGACCGACATGTGCAGCGCACCGTTCAGGGCCGCCTTCATCCCGGACGTGCCCGAGGCCTCCTGCGGGCGGCGGGGATTGTTGAGCCAGATGTCCGCCCCCTGAACCATGTAGCGGGCGACATTGATATCGTAATCCTCAAGGAAAATGATCCGGCTGCGGAATCGCTCTTCGTTGATCACGTTGACGATGTACTTGATGATCTCCTTGCCCGGATTATCCAGCGGATGGGCCTTCCCCGCAAAAATGATCTGGACCGGATGGTCTTCATCATTGACGATCCGCTCGAGGCGTTCGAGGTCGGAGAAGATCAGGCTGCCCCGCTTGTACGTCGAGAAACGCCGGGCAAAGCAAATCGTCAGCGCCTGCGGATCGAGCAGCTGTTCCGCCCGCTGAATGTACGTTGCCGACGCGCCGCGACGCTGGAGCTGCTGTTTGAGCCGCTTGCGGGCAAAGAAGATGAGGCGCTCGCGGCGACGGTTATGCGTGCGCCACAGCTCCATATCAGGAATCTTCTTGGTGCGCGCCCAAACCTCAGGCGCGCCCGGCCGCTCACGGTAGCGGGGGCCGAAATAGGATTCGAACAGCTCGTCCATGTCGTGCGAAATCCAGGACTGGACATGGACGCCGTTCGTGACCGACGAGATCGGGATCTCCTCCGTCGGGAGCCCGGGCCATATATTATGCCACATCTCCCGCGAAACCCGCCCGTGAAGCCTGGAAACGCCGTTGGCGAATGCCGACGTCCGTAGCGCAGCCACCGTCATGCCGAAAGCTTCCGACTCATCCTCGGGCATAACCCGGCCCAGAGTGAGAAAATCTTTCCATGAGATACCGAGCGACGACAGGAAGTCGCCGAGGTAGCGGTGCACCAGGACCGGGTCGAACTGCTCGTTCCCGGCCGGCACCGGCGTGTGGGTCGTGAAGACCGTGGTCGACCAGATGTACTGAAGCGCCTCCTGGTAAGACAGGCCGTTGTCCTGCATAAGGCCGCGGAGCCGTTCCAGAGCAAGGAACCACGAGTGACCTTCATTCATATGGAATATCGTCGGTTCCAGGCCGAGCGCCCGCAACGCCCGCACCCCGCCGATACCGAGCAGGATCTCCTGCCGGATACGCATGTCCTTATCGCCGCCGTAGAGCACCGACGTGATCTCACGGCTCCGGGTCGAATTCTCGGGAATATTCGTGTCCAGCGTATAGAGCGGCGTCACGCCGATCTGGGCCTTCCAGACCTGCGCGTGAACCGGAGCGCCGGCCATCTGGACCGTGATCCGCAGGGGCTGACCGGAAGCGTCCTTGACCTGCTCGACCGGCATGTGATACCAGTCGTTTTCCTCGTAGCGCTCCTGCTGCCAGCCGTCAGCTGACAGAAACTGGCGGAAATAGCCATAGCGGTAGAGCAGCGCCACCGCGACCATGGGCAGACCGAGGTCCGAGGCCGACTTCAGCGTGTCGCCCGAAAGAACCCCGAGGCCGCCGGAGTATACCGGGAGGCTGGTGTCAAGGCCGTACTCCAGCGAAAAATAGGCGATGCGCCGATCATTATAGGGGGCGTACTTGTACTGAAACCACTTTTCCTGCTTCAGGTACGTCTGGTATTTGTCGTAAACGCGGTGCAAAGAGGCCACAAACGCGTCGTCGTCCGCGGCTCGCTGGAGCGAATCCTGGGGGAGCCGGGCAAGCATCTCAACCGGGTTCTGGTAGCACTGCTCCCACATCTCGGCATCGAGCCGGATGAACAGCTTCACCAGATCCCAGTTCCACGAATACCAGAGGTTCTGGGCCAGTTCCTGCAGGGGAAGCAGGCGGTCGGGCAGCTTCGGAAGAACGAAAAATTGGCGTACGCGCATCGCACTCCTAATGTTCGGGCGGCTATTCGCTCAAACGGTCAACTAATTTACGGTACTGCTCAAAATCAACTACTATTTATACTCGCTGTCACCGGCCGGTCGCCACGTCTCCATCGGACCGGGCCGTACCCATATCATCGGCAGCCGGGGCCGGTTTGTAAACCGATAGCACTCAAGAAGAATGCGTCCGCAACCGACGAAAAAAATATGGTTGTTTTTAGTACCCCACCCTCTATGTTAGGTATATGGCAAAACTGGTGAAACGAATCGGCGTGTTGACGGGCGGCGGTGACTGCCCCGGACTGAACGCGGTCATACGAGCAATCGTCAAGACCGCCGACAACGAATACGACTGGCGGGTCATCGGCTTTCTCGACGGCTATGAAGGGCTGATCGAAAACCGGTACCGGGAGCTGTCAAACCACGATGTCTCGGGCATCCTGACCCTGGGCGGAACAATACTCGGAACATCGAATCAGGCCGACCCGTTCCACTACCCCGTCCTTCAGGATGAATCCTACATCTACCTCGACCGCTCCAGCCAGGCCATCCGAAATATCGAGAAACTCGGCCTCGATGCCCTGATCGCCATCGGCGGCGACGGCACCATGGCCGCCTCGGCCCGCATGATGGAGAAGGGCCTGCCGGTCGTCGGCGTCCCCAAAACCATCGACAACGACCTCTGGGGTACCGATGTCACGTTTGGATTCGATTCTGCCGTGACCACCGCGACCGATGCCGTGGACAAGATTCACACGACAGCGCAATCCCACCACCGGGTAATGATAATCGAGGTAATGGGACGGTACGCCGGCTGGCTCGCAATTGCCTCGGGGATCGCCGGCGGCGGAGACATCATCCTCCTGCCCGAATTCCCGTACGACATCGACGCCGTCGTCACAGCGGTGCGGAACCGCAACGCGGCCGGTAAACGGTTCTCGATCGTCGTGGTCGGAGAAGGAGCCCGTTCTCTGGGCGGCCAGATGGTCGTCGATCGAATGATCGAAAGCTCCCCGGACAAAGTCCGCCTCGGCGGCGTGTCGCGGCAGGTGGCCGCGCAAATCGAAGGATTGACCAACATCGAGTGCCGGGTGACGATTCTCGGGCACCTGCTGCGCGGCGGGTCCCCCACCGCCCATGACCGCCTGCTGGCCACCCGGTTCGGCTCCGAAGCAGTACACATGGTGGCGCGCGGCGAACTGGGCCAAATGGTGGCCATGAAGGGAGGGGACATCGGCTCCACCGCGATCAAGGATGTGGCCGGACGGCTGCGGGTCGTTACCCCCGATCATCCCTGGGTCCGCGCGGCGCGGTCGCTGGGGATTTCCCTCGGCGTGCCGGCCGACGCCCCGCTCGATGAATATTTCGCCGCCCCCAAGCAGAAAGCCGGGAAGGCCTGACCCTGTCACGCCCCGGTAAACATCGACCGCTCACACAAGGCAGGTTCCGGTGATCCAGCTTTCCTTTCACGGCGCCGCGGGCACGGTGACCGGTTCAAAGTACCTCGTTACGGTCAACGACAAGCAGGTCCTCGTCGACTGCGGAATGTTCCAGGGGGCAAAGGAACTCCGCCAGCAGAATTGGGACATTCCGCCGTTCGACCCGAAGAAACTGGCCGGCGTCATCGTCACCCATGCCCACATCGACCACATCGGCTACCTCCCTCGCCTGGGCCGAATGGGCTTCTCCAAACCGATTTATGCCACGCCGCCCACCGTCGAACTGGCCAAAGTCTCGCTGAAGGACGCCGCGTACCTCCAGGAAGAAGATGCCGACTACCGCAACCGGAAACACCTGACCCGGCACGAAAAAGCCCTGCCGCTCTTCGACACCGCCGATGTCGAGCGCATCGAGGATCAGTTCGTGGAACGAAACTACGGCGAGTGGCTCGAGGTGGCCCCCGGCATCCGGTTCCGGTACCACATCATCGGGCACATCCTCGGAGCTGCCTCGGTGGAGATGGCGCTCAACGACGGGCACAAAGAGGCGTCAATTCTGTTCTCAGGGGATATCGGGCGTTACGGTAACCCGCTGACACGCAACCCGGGAACTCCACCCCAGACCGACTACATTGTGTGCGAATCGACCTACGGCAGCCGGGTGCATGAGCCGGAAGATCCGTACTTCGAGTTCGAGAACATGATCAAGGAGATCATCGAGCGGCGGTCGGTTCTCCTCATACCGGCCTTCGCAATCGGCCGCACCCAGCAGATCACCTACCTGGTGAGCGAATTGATTCGTCACAACCGCATCCCGCCGATCAACGTGCACATCGACTCGCCGATGGCCGTGACCGCTACCGAACTCTACGTGAAGTACGCCGGATACCATGCCGTCGACCTGCGCTACCTCGGCGGGGAAGACTGCGTCTTCCACGGCCCGCGGGTCTACCTGCATCGGGATCGCAACGACTCGAAAGAACTGAACAAACTGAAGGGGCCGGCGATCATCCTGTCGGCAAGCGGCATGCTCACCGGCGGCCGCATTCTTCACCACCTGATCCAGCGGCTCCCCGAGCCGAAAAACATCATCGCGCTGGTCGGATACATGGCGGAAGGGACGCTGGGGCGGAAACTGGCCGAAGAGCCGGAAACGGTGTATATACATAAGCAGCTCGTGAAGGTGAAAGCCCGGCTGGTGAACCTGCACAGCCTGTCGGCCCACGCCGACTACCAGGAAATATTGCACTGGCTGGAGCCGGTGGAACAGAAGCCGAAGCGGGTGTTCTGCACGCACGGAGAGGCGGAGCAGTTGACGGCCATGGCCGAACACCTCCGGCAGGAGCGGGGCTGGGATTGCCACATCCCGACCCTCCATGAAACTGTGGAACTCTAACAGCGGTAAAGAAAGTAGCATGGCACGAAAGTCAGTTCCGACGGCCCGGAAGGTCGTCAACGAAGAAGAGATGACGCGGCGGCTGAAAGCACACCCCGCCTACCGTCTGGCCTACAAGGACCTCGATTTCCTCGGCACGCCCGACTGCCGGCCGATCCGGTTGCAGCTTGAGCTTCTGAAGCCGGAGTTGATCCTTCAGGAACACAAGATCGTCTCGACCATCGTCGTGTTCGGCAGCACCCGGATTCTCTCCCCGGAGCAGGCCCGCCGGGTGGTGGACCGCCTGGAGAAGGAACTCGAACGCAGCCCCCGCGACCGCGAACTGCGGCGTCAGCTCCAGATCGCCAAATCGGTCGAAGCCAAGTCGCACTACTATGAAGCGGCCCGCGAATTCGGGCGGCTGGTATCGGAGGAAAGCCAGACCAACTCCGTCAACCCGTACGTGATCGTGACCGGCGGCGGGCCGGGAATCATGGAAGGGGCCAACCGCGGAGCGTTTGACGTCGACGCCAAAACCATCGGCCTGAATATCACCCTCGCCACCGAGCAGGAACCGAACCCGTATATCACCCCCGAACTGTGCATGCAATTCCACTACTTCGCCGTCCGCAAAATGCATTTCATGCTGCGGGCCCGGGCCCTCGTGGCGTTTCCGGGCGGATACGGCACCCTCGACGAGCTCTTCGAAGCGCTCACCCTCGTCCAGACCGGAGTGATGAAGCCCCTGCCGATCATTCTTTTCGGCGAGGAATACTGGAAAGGACTGATTAACTTCCAGTATCTGGTCGACCAGGGGACAATCGACATTGATGACATCAACCTGTTCGTATACGCCGACTCCGCCCGCGATGCCTGGGAGTACATTCAGTACTTCTACGCCGACGAGGGAAACGGCCACGGCATCAGGGACCGGCGACGCGAACGCCCATAGCCCGAAGGTCAGAACAGCCAGAACGTTAGAACAGGTAACCCGCAGCTCTGCTGCGGGCCGCCAGGATTACCATTCCCGATTGAGCGGGTAACCCGCAGCTCTGCTGCGGGCAGGTCTGATCAGCACTTGTACCTTCCGCAGGGTCTTGCGCGACTCCGAGCCCTGCGAGGAGGTGCGTGTGACCCTGCGGGGCAAGACTGCGCAAAGGTCTCAATCGCTACCTTTGCAAAACCTACTCTCTCGCCACCGAAATCTTTAAGTCCCAAATTTCCATTCAGTTACCCGTACCAACAGACAGCGCTTCACCCTCGATTCCGCGCACTTTCACTGAACTAGTGATGGAGATTGCCTCGACGTCCCGGTAAGTATAGAACAGAGTGTAATCGGACAGCGGCGCCCGTCCGGTCTGCACGGGGTCGCCCACAGCTTGCTGTGGGATCCCGAAGTGTATGAACCGGTCAGACGTAGACCACGACGTAGGGCACGACCCTTCAGCGGTCGTGCCACTTAGATAGGTAACAGGTAACCCCCAGCTCTAATGCGGGCCGCCCGATACAAGCACTCTTCTCGTAGGTCAGGACCCTCGTGGTCCTGACATTGAAGATACGGGACGTTAGCGGACGTAGGTCAGGCTCCTTGCAGCCCGACAAAGGGAGGGTCAGCAACAGGGGATTTGCGCAAACGAACCCAATTCCTCCGGCTTTAGGTCAAGCACCGCTTTGGGTGCTTGACGGGAGAAACACCCATGCTCCGAAAACTTGCACAAACGAACCCGATTCTTGTGGCTCACCATTTATGGTGAGATACTCTCAGGAAGGAGAACGAGTACAGAGTCACGACAAGAACAGGGGATTCGCACAAACGAACCCATTCATGCCCCCGCGCAGGGGCGGGGCTTGTCTCCGCCCCGGAGCGTGTGACCCTGCGGGTGTGTGCGGCCGATGTCCACATCGGCCGCATGTCAAACGAACCCAATCACCGCCTCAGCCACCCCCGCCTGTGCAGAAACTCCAGCATGTGCAGACGGCGCGTGGTCGGGTTGCCGCTGGCTAACCGACGGGCGGTGTGCTCGGACCAGGAATACGCGCCGTCGAAGGCGGGGTAGTTCTCCGGCTCGACTGGTCGCACCTTGAAGTACCCCAGCCGGTCCATCGTCTCGTCGTATTCGGCGATGAGTCGGTCAAGGAGTTGTTCGTCAGGCATATCGTCCGGCGACCCGCTGCGGAGATACGCCTCGCGGAAGTAGACGGCATCCAGCGGGAGGCGGGGTTTCGGCTTTGGCTCGGCCGCCGGTTTACCCAGCGACATCCCCATGACCGGGTAGACCAGTTCGGGCAGCTTGAGGAGATCGCACACCTCGTCGGGAAGATTCCTGATCGCGCCGACCATCACGCCGCCCAGGCCTATCGCCTGCGCCGCGATCAGGGCGCGGCCGGCCACCAACGCGGTGTCGACCGTCGCGATGATGAACATCTCCGTGTCCTCGCCGTGGAATGGGTAGCCGCGCTGTTCGTTGAGCCGACGGAGGCGGAAAAGGTCGGCGCAGAAAACGAGGAAGAGGGAGGACTCGGCGACATGCGCCTGGTTGCCGGTGAGGACAGCGAGCCGGTCCTTCGTCGCCTGATCCCGAATACCTATGATCGAGTAGGCCTGGAGATTGGAGGATGTAGGGGAGCGTCGCGCGGTCTCGACAATCAGGCGCTCCTGCTCCGGTGTGATCGGTTCGCCCGTGAACTTGCGGCAGGAAGCATGGGTGGTAAGAAAGCCCGGCAGGTTGTCCATCGATCGTCTCCTCAAATAAGAAGGGCGGGAAGCAGTCACTTCCCGCCCAATATACACGAGCGTACTTCAGGTGCAAGCAGGGCCTACATCCGGGAGTACTCCTTCTGCGCGTTCTTGGCGGCCTCGATCTGGCGCAGGACCTCTTTGTAGTGGGCCTGCGACATGCCGTCGAGCGACCCTGCTCCCAGCGCGCGCTTGGCCGAGCCCTCGAGAATGTCCAGGTCGTTGGCGGCCAGCGTGCGCGCGTCGGCCGGGAAAGCCGCCGACTCACTCAGGTAGATCTGGGTCAGCCGCTTCAGGTGGAGCAGCTGGAGCTGACGGCGATAGCTGTTCACGTTCTGCGTGTTGGCCATCTCGCTCCAGACCGTCTGGCGCACGTCGGTGAACATATCGTACATCGTGTACTTGTCGTCGGACGGTGCGTAACGCTCCACGTTGTTGCGGAGGCGCCCGAGCAGGATCGGGTCATACAGCCGGTTCAAGGTGGAGTTCTGCACGGCCAGCCAGGACTCGTGCAGCGGATAGTCGATCTGCGGCATGCTGAATACGGCGCCGCTGAAGTCCCAGTGCCGTTCCGGCTGCAGCTTGTTGACCAGTTCGGCCGGAAGGTCGAACGCATCGGCGGCGAATACGTGCTTCTTCAGGAAGTCCATCGCGCGGCGCTGTTCGGCGGCCGGCACAGGCGTAAACGGCGTCACGCCGGTCGTGTCACCCACATGATAGCGGTTGTGGTAGATACCGCCGATGTAGCGGGAGACGAATCCGGCGGCCTCGAAATAGGCCCGCCAGCCGGTCGAGAACGCCCGGAGGACCGTCTGGTACCCCTCGCCGTCGCGCTCGAAATTCTTGATCGTGTTCAGCCAGAGATGCTTGGTCAGGCTCAGGCGGTGCTCGCAGAACTTGACGCCGTCGTTGCCGTGATCGAACGTGAGGCACTGCGGGTCGATACCGCGGGTGCTGGTGCCGAAGGCGTCCTCATCGGTGCCGTAAGCCAGCGTCGGGTCGGCGGCGCGACCGGCCACCTTCTGCAGCTCGGCCCATTCCTCCTGCGGTGTCGTGGCGCCGTAGTCGGCGTAGCCGTACTCGATCACCCAGTAGTCATACGGGCCGGGCGTGGAGGCGTAGAACTCGCCCTGCTTCTGGCCGGGGCCGGCGATGTTCGGCGGGCAGTAGTCCATGACTGTGCCGCTGGTGCTGTGAACCTTGGTGAACTCGGGATTCTGGAGCTGCTCCAGCGTGTAGATTGCCGACGCTTTGTAGTTGTGGCGGAAGCCGAGCGTGTGTCCCACTTCGTGCGCGACGAGCTCTACTATGTACGCGTGGACGTACTCCTTCGTGAGGGCGTCCTTGTTGGCGAGGTCATCGACCCCGCTCAAAATAAACGTCAGGCCGGTCGCGGCCTCGAGAGCGGATTCTTCAGCGTAGTTGCACCCGTAGTGATTCACATCGTGGTGCTTGTTGTACTCGGCGAGCGGATTCTCTTCCTCCGGGAAACTGCCGTCAAAGGACACCGGCTTGATGAAGTACTCCATGTTGTTGAACATGTAGCGGAGGAAGTCGGCCGAGACCCGGATGTCGGCGTCGTAGATCTGGCCGGTGAACGGGTTGGCGCGGCTCGGGCCCACGGCGTAGCCGCCGCCCGGCATAACCATCCAGCGAACGGTGTTAAACCGCACGTCGGCCGGATCCCAGTCCGCGGTGTCGGGCATCTGCTTCGCGATGATCGCGTTGCGGTAGCCGATACGTTCGTAGGCCTTGTTCCAGAACTCGATGCCCTCGGCCACGGCGTCGCGGTACTCTTCGGGCCAGGTGTTCTCGACATAGAACACGATCGGCTCGACCGGCTCAGAAATGCGGGCCTCGGGATTCTTCTTCTTCAAGTTCCAGCGGTTGATATACCGCACATACGGGCTGTAGTTGTCCATGTCGGTGTAGTCCATGTACATGGTCATGAAATACCCGACCCGGTCATCGGCCAGACGGGGGACGTAGTCCGTTTCCGGCAGTGCGGACAGCGAATAGTGGATCGTGTGGAACATGCTGTACGGATTCTGCATCGTCTCCGCATCGATCGGCTTGGACGTCGCGTAGTGCAACCGGACATCCATCTCGGAGTTCTGCGGGAACGACTTGATGTTCTCGCAGTAGCTGTTCTTCGAGTCAAATCGCACACCCATCTGGGCAGCCTGACCGAGGAAGTAGCTGAGGTTCTGAGCGTCCTGCAGGAAGAGATCGCAGACATCGACAAGGATTTCGCCGGTGGAATCCTGCGGCAGCGACTTCACGGCCGCGGACGCCCACAGGTGATCGGAGATACCCTTCTGGACAGCCTTGTGGGAGGAGCTGGCCGTGTCGGCCTGGATGCGCAGGTTCTTTTCCATCATGTGGATGTTCTTGCCCACCCGCCGGAAGTAGAACGGGAAGGACTCGCCCATCGACCCGTTGTCAAAGAAGGCGCCCTCGGCGGCCGACCGGGTCTGGCCGCAGAGATAGATCGGCCCGAACTGGTCGGGCTTGATCGACATGAGCCAGGAATTGTCAGTGGTGTCGCGGTAAAAGGTGAAGAGCCCTTCGACCTTGACTTTGTCCTTGATCAGTTCGGTGTACGGCTTTTCACCCTGCTTGCCCGGTTTCGCCTGGGCTTCCTTGGCGGCGGGTGAGCTCTTCTCACCGAAAACCCGGACACGCCGTCCGGCCTGGGCATCGGTGACACTTCCCGCCAGCACGGCGAGGCTCAGAACGGCGATTCCTAGTAGTTTCGCGCGCATGAAAACTCCTCAGGTAAATAAAGAAAGGTAAGAATTGGGTAATTTCGGCATCAATCAGACATGGTTCCAGCTTGCAATCTGCACCTGTTACGCTTAATACGGTGCGAATTCCTGATATGTTCCCGTGCGAACGGGACTTTTGTCGCCACAATCGCGCCCGGTCGGAGGTCAACGAGGCTCTTCACAGATCATTTCCGGAAGCCTCCCGCCGGTGACGAAGGCACGCCCGGCCCTCTTCTGTCAGGGCGTAGTACGTATGATTCCGGTGCTTGATCCACGTGCCGTCGACAATCCCTTTCCGATACTGGATCATCGTCGGCTCGACCCGGGTCAGAAGGCCGAGGGAGCGCAACTTCGCATGGCGCGCGAACGCCTCGGTTTTCGGGATGCCCAGTTTGCGGGCGACCAAAAGCGAGTAGTCCACCCCGAAGCGCTCATGGTGGGCCAGGACAGCAAAGTCACCGTCCTCCAGCTCCGCCCAGCCCTCGTCCGGCGTGAAAGGAACGGCCCGATCGAGGATCTCGTTCCAACTGAGGTTCACCAGCCGCTCCGGCTCGGCCTTGGCGAGATTAGGGCAGTCCATCCGGTGAACCCGGAGCACGTTGTCGTGGCTGTAATACCCGATAATCCCGTCACTGGCATCGGGGTGACAGCACCGGGCAAGCGTGTAGTTCTCCTTCAGCCGGAGCGAGGCAGTCATCGGCGGAATATATACAATTCCGGCCCACCGGACACCTGTTTCGACGCGAATTTGCTGGATTTGAAAGGCGGGGCCTTCTACCTTCGGAAAAGACGTACCTCATCCAGGGAGCAGGATCCGGCATGACCGATGTTCTCATTTCCACGCCGGCCGGTGTGCTGGCCGTTCTCGCCGCCGTGACATCGTTCTTCTTCTGGTTGGCCAGGCGAACGCAGTGGCCGCTGTTCAACTACCTGCCGCCGCTGATATTCATCTATGTGATCCCGGTAGTCCTGTCGAACACCGGTATCATTCCCAGCAAGTCGCCGGTATACGACTTCATGGGGGACATCGTGCTCCCGATGTTCCTGATCATCATGCTGGTGGATGTCGATCTGCGAGCGACAGTGCGGGTGATGGGGCGGGGTGTATTTGTCATGCTGGCGGGGACGGTGGGCGTGATGATCGGTGCGCCGCTCGCGCTGCTGCTGGTCAAGCACGGTCTCGGGCCGGAGACCTGGAAGGGATTCGGCGCGTTGTCGGGAAGCTGGATCGGGGGGACCGGCAATATGCTCGCGGTCGCGTATGCGATCGGGCTCGACGAGAGCTCCCTCGACTTCGGTTATGCGGTGATTGCCGACAACGCCGTGTACCTGATTTGGCTGCCGATCATGCTGGGGTCAAAGAATTTCGCCAAAGCGTTCAACAAGTTCACCCGCATGCCGGCCGATCGAATGGAGCAACTGGACCGGGCGGCGGCAGAGGTATCCCTGGACAAGGGAAAGCCCGAAATGCGGCACTTCCTGTATATCCTCTTCTTCGGGTTCGCCGGGGCGGCGATGGGGTCATGGCTGGCCGGGTACATTCCGGAATACCCGCCGATCCTGACCACGAGCACCTACAAGATCCTCCTGGTGACCGTGTTCGGTATTCTCCTGTCGTTCACCGGGGCGAGGAAGGTGCCATCGACTCACGCGGTGGCGATGGCGCTGGTGTACCTGTTCGTGGCGCGCATGGGAGCGAAGGCGGATCTGTCGAACCTGAATGCCTCGGTGATGTGGTTCCTGCTGGGAGCGTATATCTGGATCTTCATCCACGGCGCGGCTGTGGTAGCGGCTGCGCGGCTGTTCCGCGTCGACGTACACACGGCCGCCATTGCCTCCGCGGCCAATATCGGAGCGGCGGCTTCGGCCCCTATTGTCGCGGCACACCACCGTCCGGCGCTCGTGCCTGTATCAATACTGCTGGCGCTGTTAGGCTACGCGATCGGAACGCCGGCCGGGGTCATCACGGCGTGGATTTGTCGGCTGGTGTACTGAGCGGGAAGACAGGCAGCTGAATCAACAGCAGTAAGCCGTCACAGTTCGGGCCGCCAGCGGGAATTCGCGCCGCAGAAACGGTGCAAGGTATGAGGGGTCTTTCAGATTGAGTAGCAGCTCGCGTTGAGCTTCAAGGTCAGCGTACGTCAGCGACTCTATCCGATCGGGGGAGAGCACAAGGCGGCTCTCGGGAGCGCCGCGGGTTATGATGCCCAGTCCCCAGTCACAGTCGAGCACGAAGACGCGCAGGTCCGGCCGCATGGCGCGCAGCCACACGACCGCCTTGAACGTGTCCCCGCACCAGCTCCCGCCGGGCCATGTCCCCTCGCTGCGGAGGCGCTCGAGTTCAGCCCACGGCGTGGCAACCAGTTCGTCGGTGGGATTGCAGTCGTGCATGATGATCACGCCGGGGTCGCCGAGAAACCGCAGGACGTTCTCGACATCGCGCACCGCCTGCCGCCACTCGTGGAGACCGTCGACGAACGCGACATCGATAGGGTGGTCGGCAAAGATAATCGGGGCGATCTCCGCAAAAAAGGCGTCGCTCGTCATCTGGTAGTTGTCGAGCCTGCCGGGGATTAGGGCCTCGCGGAGCGGGCGGCTCGGCTTCTTGGGGTCGACCCCAACTTTGTGACCGGCATTGATCGCAAGAAACGTGCTGGCCCCGGCAACACCGATCTCTAGGTAGGTGCGCGCGCCGAGGTGGTCGATAGTCTTCTGAATGATGTCGATCCGGTGGTTCATCCAATGTCACCCGTCTGTTCGTTTACTGTGCGATCCGGTTCCTGTAGGTATATCGGCTGCGGGGAGGCGAACCTTTACGATTGAGGGGTGACGAGATGACCGGCTCAGCAACGCGTGCGAAGGTGCTCGGAGATGATCCGACCGACCTCTTCGGCGCGCGTTACAATCATGATGTGCGGGCCGCCGGGAACGACCGCATCGGGCCGAACATAGCGCACCGGCAGGATTCGATCGGCGGAGCCATGGATATGAAGAGTGTCCTGGCCGATGGACTTACCCGGCCACCGGAGAATCTGGTCGATCGCCCAGGCAACGTGGGCGAAGCTGATGTCGGCCAGGTCTCGGCGGATCGAATCCGAGGATCTCGGCGTGGTCGCACCGTTGAAGTAGCGGACGAGCGGCCCCGAGAATTTGATGACCGCTGCGGGAATGAGGCGGTGAAGGCGCAGGCGCCCGATGAGGCGGAGGTACCATGGAAGCTGGCTCCGGTCACGAACGCTGGACACCAGGATGACCAACTCGGGGTGGACAATGTCGGCTACCTCAAGGGCGACCACCCCGCCGAAGGAGACGCCGAGGAGAATGCAGGGAGAGTTGCCGGGAATCCCCTTGGCCATGCGTGCCGCGTAGGACTTGATCGACTCTCGCTCGGCTGGCTCTATCCAGTCAAGGGGATGGACCTCGTGCCCGGGAACCTCCAGGTAGTCAAAGAGCCGCCGCGTGGCGCCGAGCCCGCTGATGCAGTAAATTGAGGTCATGGATGTGCGTGCGGCCTATGCTGTCATTTCCCTTCTATCTCACCCTGCATGGGGACGAAGCGGACCTCATACAGGACTGACTCCTTGACGGATTCGAGAGTCCGGAGGACGCGGACGAGTTCCTGGCGGCCGAGGCCAGTCTCGACCGGCAGAATCATGCGACCACCAACCGCGAGTTGATCGACGAGGTGGCGGGGAACCTGGGGCGCGGCGGCGGTGACAATGACGGCGTCAAATGGAGCCTCCTCGATCCACCCCCGGCTTCCGTCGCCAAGACGCAGCTGCACCTGATCGTAGTGAAGACGGCGGAGCGTCTCGGTGGCCATACGATAGAGCTCGGGCACGAACTCGATCGAAAAGACGTGGTCGGCAATCTCGGCTAGGACAGCCGTCTGGTAGCCGCAGCCCGTGCCGATCTCGAGGACTTTGCTCGTGGAGTCGATTTCTAGTTCCTCGGTCATGGAGGCGACGATGAAAGGTTGGGAAATCGTCTGTCCTGCGCCGATCGGCACCGGCCCGTCCTTGTACGCCTCGCTGCGGTACTTCTCGGGAATGAAGAGGTGGCGCGGGACGGTCCGCATCGCGTCGATGACATCCGGGTCGGTGATGCCCCGGCGGACGATCTGGTCGTCTACCATGCGCGTACGCAGGTATGCGAATTTTTCTTCGGTTAGCGGCTGATCCGTCATACTATATTAGAACCCTTCCATGCGGTTGATTGCCCGGGATGATGGCTCAAGGTGACCTTGCTCTACTACAAAGATACGCACAAACAACGAGGGCGGAAGGAGAAAATGTATGCCTCGCCGATTCTGGCTGATGAAAACGGAGCCGGCCTGCTTCTCAATCGATGACCTGGCCCGTTCCCCGGGCGGGGTGGCGTCCTGGGACGGTGTGCGGAACTACCAGGCGCGGAACTACCTTCGCGATGAGATCCGGGTCGGCGACGGCGTCCTCTTTTACCACAGCGGCCCGCCGGTGCCCGGTGTGGCCGGACTGGCCGAAGTTGTTCGGGCCGGATATCCCGATCACACGGCGCTGGATCCTCACGGGGAGCACTTTGATCCGAAGGCCTCAAAGGAGAATCCGATCTGGTACCTGGTCGATGTGCGGTTTCTGGAGCGGTTCCCCGAGGTGCTTCCGCTCGCGGTGCTGAAGGGCACTCCGGGGTTGGAGGAAATGGAAGTCACGAAACGCGGTTCGCGGCTCTCGATCCAGCCGGTGCGGAAGAAGGAGTGGGAAATCGTACTGAAGCTTGCGCAACGGTTGAATACGAGGGCGTGAGCGGGCGTAGTACTGCAGAAGGTATTCGGCCGGAGCCTCTGTTACTGCGCAAGAGCAGTCGGGGGCCGTGGCGCTAAGCCTGCGAACGATCTCAATTGGAGGGCATGGCTATGGTCAAGGGTGTCGCCGGAGTCTTCGCGATAATCTTCTTGCTGGTATTTCTGGGCGTCGGCGGGCTGGGCGTGTTGATTGCGATCGCGGCCGGGCTGTTCGGGGTCATTGTGGGGACGGCAGCCGCTGTTGGGGGCGTCGTGATCGGCATTCTTGGGGCAGTTGTCGGCGTCTTCGGGGGAATACTCGGCGCGGTGGTAGGCATTCTGCTGCCGGTAGTGGCGATTGTGCTGGTCATTGCCGGGTTGGTGAGCCTGCTGGCGTAGTGCGCGGGCCGGCGCCCGGATTAGTCTGCCCGCGCATGAGGACAACGGCTGCCGGTTAGGGAGGCTGGCGAAAGTGGATAAGCCGGGGCGAGCGGAAAAGCCTTGACTTGCCCGGAAAAAATACTACCTTTTGGCCGCACATGCCGGGGTAGCTCAGATGGTTAGAGCGCCAGATTGTGGATCTGGAAGTCGGCAGTTCGACCCTGCCCCCCGGTATTCTTTATTGATTTCTCCCAACATTCTGATCCCACGACGCACGCTCCGGAATCTTCCCGTCACGGCGAATAATCGCACCTCGGCGTGCCCCGCTCTGTCGGGGCTGGGCTGCGGCACTTGGTTCGAGTTGTGTGTGAATGGTGTGTTTTAAACTGCGGTATGCCAGTCGATTACGGAGGCGACAATCCGGCGGGGAACCATCACATTTAACTCCGCGCCCGCCTCTTTCTTCGGGGTTCGCCTGTATAAATCGCAGTTGGCATGAGCACAGCAACCCTCGTTCCCGAGCTCACCTTGCGGCCACACCTTGGTTGCCTGCGGCAGAGCCGCGGATGCGAGCGTGGTGCGGAAACAAGTCCGAAAGTGGGAATCTGTGCCCGACGCACCGCCGGGAACGGGGGAATGAAGAGTGAAGGGAAAGCGATAATGTTTCACAAGGCTACCCGAAAGCGAATCCGGCTGCGCGAGGCGCTCCTGGGCCCCTCAGGCAGCGGTAAAACTTATACCGCCCTGGACCACGCCACACGGCTGGCCAGCCATTTTGGGCTCAAAATCGCGGTGATAGACACGGAGCACGGCTCGGCGTCGAAGTATGCCGACCGGTTTTCTTTCGATGTCGTCGAATTGAGTTTGTTCGCAGTCGAGAACTATATCGACGCGATCAACGAAGCAGCAGAGGCTGGTTATGGGATTCTCATTATCGACAGCCTCTCTCATGCCTGGTCAGGTCCGGGAGGGTTGCTCGAATTTGTCGACAAGACGGCCCGCAAGATGAAGTCGCCGAATCCGTACGCCGCTTGGGGGGAAGCGACGCCGAAGCAGCACCAGTTGATCGAGACCATGCTGACCTACCCGGGGCACCTGATTGTCACGATGCGGACCAAAATGGAGTATGTGCAGGAGAAGGATCCGCACTCAGGCAAGACGGTCGTCCGCAAGGTCGGGATGCAGCCGGTCCAGCGAGACGGGCTCGAGTACGAATTCGATATTGTGGGGGATATCGATCAGGACCACGACCTGCTCGTGAGCAAGACACGCTGCTCGGCGTTGGCCGACCGCCTGTTTCCCAAGCCCGGGCAGAACTTCGCGGAGCCGGTGATTGCCTGGCTGGAGGGTTTCGAGCGTGAGGCCGAGGCAAACGACAACGCGCAGGCCGAGAGCGACGAGCACCACAAGCTGACGATGAAGGTCACCGCCGGTGTGCAGCAGTTCATTCAGGAGGGGATCGCCGGGTTCGATGTCAAGACACGGGCGAGCGCCTGGATCAAGAAACACTGCCCGCCGGCCGAGAGCATCGAGACGATCAAGGACGCTGACGCGCCGACGCTCCAGAGGGCGCTCCAGGATTTGACCGAGCTCGCGGCGGCGAACTACCGTCAGCAGGTCGATGATCTCGAACAGGCGTGCTGGCAACTCGGGAAAACGGGAGATGCGGCCGCACAAATCAGCGACAAGGTCCTCGAACTGCGACGGAGATATCTGGTGACGCCCCTGGAGGGAAAGGCGACCGAGGATCCCCAGCTTGCATCGCCCCACAGCCTGAAGAAACTGGCGGTGGCGCTCAAGGACTACCTGAGGCAGCTTGAACGGAAGGGGGCGGCATGAGTGTGAACAAGGCGATCCTCGTCGGCAATCTCGGGCGCGATCCGGAGCTTCGCTCGACCTCCTCCGGCAAGCAGTTGTGTACGTTTACGCTGGCGACGACGGAGCGGATGACGGACGACGAGGGCCAGCGCCAGGAGTATACCACCTGGCACAACATCGTCGCCTGGGGTCGTCAGGCCGAAGTGATCCACCAGTACCTGACCAAGGGGAACCGGGTGTACATCGAGGGGCGGATAGTGAACCGTTCATACGATGACAAAGACGGCAACCGGCGGTATGTTTCGGAAGTGGTGGTGCAGAGCCTTGAGTTCCTCGGCAGCCGTCAGGAGAAACGGGATCAGGAGCAGGGGGCGCCGGGCAAGCAGGGCAGGCAGCTGAAAACGGCGCAGTCGAGGGCTGGCGACGATCAGTCGGATCTGCCGTTCTAACCGATCCGCTCGTTCCCCCGACCGCAGGGTTAGAGACCCTGCGGTTTTCTTGTCACGGTCGATCCACACTGAACCGCCCCTGCCGTTGGGAAGGATTCCGGCAGAGTATGGGCGATCTCCCATAGATTTGTATCGGGAGGTTCGGTGAATGGCCCCGGGGCGCCGGGCTATGGTTCGGAACATCAATGCGTTACAGCCAACTCGGCGTTCGCGGGACGATCGGTTGGTCGTTGGCAGCCCTTTTGCGATGAGAATAGGCAAAGATGAAGGAGCCAACGATATGAAGATCAAATACCTTAGCAATGAATCCGGCTGGAGTCTTCTGGAAGTCCTGATCGGGATGATCGTGCTTGCGGTCGGACTCCTCGGGCTCGCGCCGATGCTCACGATGTCGATCGAGGGGAACATGATGTCCCGCGACAACACCGTGGCGGCCACCCTGGCCAAGGAACAGGTGGAGCTTTTCGAAGGACTGTCGGCTCTTCCGGCCACTCCGTTTACGCAGACGGAGACGGGGCTTGAAGGCGGAAAGTACAACCGTTCGACCTTCTTGCGGGGGCATGCCACGGACAGCCTGATCCCCGAAGGCGTGTTCCAGATTGATGTCCAGGTATCGTGGAACGACGGCTCGAATGTGCCGCGGACGACCCGGTACTCAACCTTTATCCTGGAATCCTGACGCGAAAGGATGAGAGCCATGTGTGCCAGATTACAGAATAACGCGGGCTACACCATCCTGGAGCTGCTCATTGCGCTGCTGCTGACCGGGATTATCGCGGCCTCCGGGTTTGCCTTCTACGTATCGATGCACAACTCGGCGTCCGTGCAGGAGGACATCTCGAACATGCAGCACACGGCGCGGTCGAGCCTGCAGGAAATCGCCAAGACGCTGCGGATGGCCGGCTACAAGCTGCCGACTGGCCACGCTGCCTTCCAGGTTAACGGCGACAGCCTGTTCGTCTACTACAGTGATACCAAGCCGGTTGACACGGTGCTGTACTACCTCGACCAGAACACGTTCCTGGCCAGTGGCAAGCCCTCGGACTGGCAGCCGATGTTCCTGATGAAGAAGGTGAACAGCGCCGCCCCGTCGATCTTCTCCGATGTCGTACGGTCGATTGACTACAACATCATCGATGCGTCGACGGTCGAGGTCTCGATTGAAGCGCAGACCATCCGCGCGGACGATACCTGGGAGCGTGACAGCGGCTTTCGCTCATTCACCAGCACGGAGCGGGTGAGTATCCGCAACCTGTCCATTTAACGCGAGGAGTGACCATGAACAAGCGGCTGAATACGAATAGAGGGAGTGCACTGCTGATAGCGCTTCTGCTGACGGCGATGCTGTCGCTGATCGCTATCATGGCGGTGGATACGTCGAACACCGACATTGAACTGGCGTACAACCAGTCCAATCTCGAGTCGGCGTTCTACAACGCCGAGGCGGGAGCGAAGCGGGCGTTCGTGGCGCTCAACGACGACGATGACTGGCGGACCGGATACAACAACACCGGCTTCGGCCAGGGGGCGTTTTCGGTACAGATGTTTGACTCTGTGGGGACGCCGGCATTGTTCGACACCGTCGTCATCCGGTCTCAGGGGAACGTACAGGATGCCCAGGCCGAGGTCGAGTTGTGGACCGTGCCGGTATACTACTATCCGTTCACCTATGCTATGTGGGCCGACGCCTGGATCAACTTCGATCAGGCGGGTTGCACTGACTCGTACAACTCCGACTCCGGGACCTATGCGTCAACTCTGCTGCCTGATGAAGGGGATATCGGCACAAATGGAACGATTACGACAGCCAAGCTGGTGACCATCGGTGGCGACGCGTTTACGGCGACGGCCGGCGGCATCACGCTCGGCGCGGGCGCAAAAGTGCTCGGAGATACCTCGACTACGAAGGACTCGGTGGTGCTGCCGGAAATTCCGCAGTCGGAGTATGATTGGGCCAGGGCCCACAGTGTCGCATCGTCCGGCATGTCCGGGACCTTCACGTACAACAACAGCACGAAGGCGCTGACCCTGGGGAAGAACGCGACAGTGACACTGACAAGCGGGGTGTACTACTTTTCGACCATCACGCTGGGGCAGTATTCGAATATCGCTCTGGCGCCCGGTGCAAAGGTGACGATTTACATGTCAGGTAATATCACGTTCGGTCAGTACAGCAAGGTGAATACCGGAGGCCAGCCCGCAAACCTGCAGTTCTTTTCGCAGGGGACCTCGCTGGCGTTCAACCAGGGGTGTGAATTCTACGCGTCGTTCTACGGCCCGGATGCGCACATCCAGTACGACCAGACCACGCAGGTGTACGGCGCGCTGGTCGCCAATACGATCAAACTCGACCAGGGGGCCTGTTTCCACTACGACAGAAGCCTCGGCAAGGTCGTGCACGGCACAACCGGCGAGATGATCCAGGTAGCCTGGAAAGAGCTATAGGATGACTGCCGCAACGACGGAAGAATTATGGGACTTGATAGATTCAGTAACAGCTAATAGTGCGGGCGGATTGGACTGAACGGATCCGCCCAGCAAATCACCAGAGTCCGGGAGGGCCGAATGCAATCACGGATTGGGTCCGAAAAGGGAAGCGCGCTCCTAATCGCGCTGCTTCTGACAGCGATGCTTTCTCTTGTGGCGATTATGGCGGTGGATACATCGTCGACCGATATGGAACTTTCGTTCAACGTCGTCAACGGTGAACGGGCGTTCTACCTCGCCGAGGCGGGGGCGAAACGGGCGTTCGTTACGATTAACGACAACCCGGGCTGGACGGCTGGCTTTGCCAACGTCTCGTTCGGCGACGGGGCGTACGGGGTGACCATAACCGACAGCGCCGTGAATCCGGCGCTGTCCGATACCGTAATCGTGTTGTCGACCGGCAACCTGAACGACGCCCAGGCATCGGTCGAAATGACGCTGGTGCCGAAGAAGAACCACCCGTTCCTGAAGGCTATGTTCGGCGAGAACTCAGTCGAAATCAAGAACAGCTTCGAGACCGATTCGTACAACTCCGATTCGGGGACGTATGCGGCGACGCAGGAGTGGCTGGACGGAGATATTGGCTCGAACGGGACGATCACGGTTCACAACAGCGCGACTATCGGCGGAAATGTCTCCACCTCCCTTCCCGGGGGACTGAGTATCAACGCCGGAGCCACGATCTATGGCGACACCACCAGCTCGGCGCCCGAGGATCATCCGGCTCCGGTGCCGCAGTCGGAATTCGACTGGGCACTGGCGAACAATGACAATTCGTCGGGTATATCGGGTACGTTCTCGTACAATCCGGCCACGAAGGCTTTGGAGTCGTCGGATGATGTCGTGCTGGGAGACGGCGTATATTTCTTCTCGAGCGTGATACTCAAGAACAGCGCCACCCTGTCGATTGCTCCGGGTGCACAGGCGACAGTGTATGTGACCGGTGATATTGAGCTGAAGAATTCGGCCTCAATGAACACCGCTGGTATGCCGCAGGACCTGGTGATCTACTCGCAGGGGGATTTCGTCCTGAAGAACAGCGGAGATATCAACGCAGTGTTCTACAGTCCCGAAGGGGAAGCCGACTTACGGAATTCCGGTGCGTTCTTCGGGGCGATTGTGGCGTACGATATCATCTGCCACAACAGCGCCAAATTCCACTACGACCGGAACCTCGGAAAAATCCAGCGGCCGTCGAACGGCGAGATGGAAATAGTAGCCTGGCGGGAATTGTAGGACGACTGACTTGAAAAGCTTTTGGGCTCGCCTGTCAAAGGAGGCATCGGAGGCCTCCTCCTCGCAACCGGGCGAGCGAACGGATACCGGTTCTCTGGTGAATAGGTGAACGCCGGCGCTCACTACGAGCGCCGGCGTTCCTGTCGTATCTCTGCTAATCCGGCTGATCAACCCTGGCCGGTCATCGATTTGACCGCACCCGGCTCGGCTTGGGGCGGATTCTTGACGTACATCTCCATCCATCGGTGCATTTCCCACAAAACGTGCATGACCGACTCACGGGCGCGGTAGCCATGGCTTTCATGGGGAAGCAGAACCATGCGGGCGGTGGCGCCATGCCCCTTGAGGGCGGCGTAGAACCGTTCGGTCTGCATGGGATAGGTGCCGGGGTTATTGTCCGCTTCGCCGTGGATGAGCAGGATCGGCTCGTTGACTCTCTGGGCGTGCATGAACGGGGACATCTCAAAGTAGATGTCGGGTGCCTGCCAGAAGGTGCGTTCCTCGGACTGGAAGCCGAACGGCGTGAGCGTGCGGTTGTAGGCGCCGGAACGGGCGATACCGGCGGCGAAGAGATCGGAGTGAGCAAGCAGGTTGGCGGTCATGAAGGCGCCGTAGGAGTGGCCGCCGACAGCGATCCTCTTCGGGTCGGCGATGCCGCGGCGGGTCATCTCATCTACTGCGGCTTGGGCATCGGCCACGAGTTGCTCAATGTATGAGTCGTTGGGTTCCGCGTCGCCTTCGCCGATAATGGGCATCGAGGGGTTATCGAGCACGGCGTAGCCTTCAGCCAGCCAGACCAGCGGCGAGGACCAGCTCACGCGGATAAAACGGTAGGGAGAGTCCTTGACCTGCCCGGCGGCATCCGCCGACTTATACTCCTCCGGGTAGGCCCACATTAGCATCGGCAGCGGGCCATCGCGTTTCGGGTCGTACTTTGGCGGCAGGTAAAGCGTACCGGTCAATTGCACGCCATCGTGCCGAGTGTACTTCACCAGTTCTTTGGTGACATCCTTGAGTTGAGGCGTCGGGTGCAGGAAGAAGGTGATTTGCTTGAGGTCGTTGTGCCTTAGGTCGCGCTGGAAGTAGTTCGGCGGCTCGTCGGGCGACTCACGACGGGTCAGGAGCAGGCGCTTCTCGACATCAAGGAAGTCGAGGGGAGACTCGTAGAAGGGCGCTTCCGAGCGGAAGAGGCGGGTCTTCTCGCCGGACGACAGATCGTACTGATCGACAAACGGCCGATTGCCCTCGGATGAAGCGCCTGTGCCGCTCAGGAAGATCGTGGAACCGTCGCCGGCCGTGATCATCACGTACGTGCCGCGAGCCGTCCGGGTGGACATCGGGGAACCGGGGTCCGTATAGCGGTCTTCGTACGAGCGATCCTCGATGACCGCCGGTTCGGTGGAGGGGGCGCCGGGGTAAATGCGCCATGTCTTGGTCCTGCGGGTTTTCCACCACCATCCGGAAGCGAGCGCGAGGTTATCGTTCGCCCATTCGATACCCGCGAAGCGAACATCTATGGTCAGCAGCGGAGTGGGAGCGGCAGTAAAAGGGGCGGCGAGCATGAAAACGCGGTCCCGCTCATCCGTTTCGATTGCGGCATCCCCCTCGTCGAGTGCCTCCGCCCAGTACAAGGTGGCATCAGCATCGGCGCGCCAGCTGACGTCGCGTGGGCCAGTCGGCACGGAGCCGAAGGTGATCGGTACTCTGTCAGCCAACGGGAGATCGGCAATCTGTTTCACGAGCCTGCCGGTTGTATCCCAAACCTCAATGGTGCGGGGGAAGCTCTCAGCCGGAACGGTATAGGAAAAGGGTCGATGAATGGTCTCGACCAGGAGGTAGCGGTTGTCGGGGGACGGACTCGATTCGGCGAATATGCCGGGCTTGCCGACGGGAGTAATGGCGCCGTCGATAGCGACCAGGGCGATCTGCGAGGAGGTGTAGAATTCGAAGAGCGCTTCGTCGTGGGGATTCTCCAGCAGATCCTGGTAGGTACGCGCCGGGGTTTTGCCGCCGAGGTTCTCCTGAACATTGGGCCCGGACGGTGCGAGCGGAGTTTCGGGGGGGGTTGGACGGCCGTCGGGGATAAGCCGGGCGACGAGGGTGCGGCTGTCGGACATCCAGCGGAATGGGCTGCCCCCGTTCGCGGCGTTGAGCGGCTGATCCATCAGGCGGCGGGCGGTGCGGTCGGCGATGTCTATCAGCCAGAGCTGAACCTGATCTCCGGTGGTGTGAGCGAAGGCCACGTAGCCGCCATCGGGCGACCAGGTGACATCGGTGATGTTCGCTGGTGAGGGCAGGCCGGTAATCGTGTGTTCGGTGCGGTCATTTATGGTGCGAAGCCTGATATCACTGTGGTACCAGACGCGGCTGGGGCCGTTGGTGCGTGGATTGATGCGCAGCCCGGCGAGCCGGACTTCGGGCATGGCGACCTCGGCGATACCCGGAAGCCCGGGATAATCGAGCACAAGCATGGCTTTTTTGTCCGGCCCGACCTCGACCCGTGGCGTCCAGGGAGCATCGATAATCTTCGCGATTGACTCGGGGGGCCGCTGGTAGGAGACGGTCTCTTCGGCCTGGGCTACAGTGGCCAACACGGCCAGAAGGAACAGGCTGAAAAATGATACAGGGTGGAAGCCTCTCTGCGGGACGATCATACTGCTACTCCCTTAGTATGTATTACTGCCGGCACTCGGCGCAGTAAGTGGTGATTGATAATAGCATATTCGGAATAGAGAGACAAGCCGGCATGTGGTGGAGAAAGCAATAAATCCAGTGACAGAAGGGAACAGCTCAGGCGCCGACAGTGTCGACCATTGATCGGCGAGCGTCGTTGATGAGCCGCTCGGCATCGGTACGAAAATCCCGCCACAACAGATCGGGCACCTGATCGACCTGGTGCAGGCGGTAAGCGAGGGCGGAGCGGATTTGCCTCAGGCGATCAGTTTCCGTATCGGAGAGGCTGGCGGTGTCACCAGCCGCGCCATTCGCATCAGTCTGTGCCTCGATTGCCGCAAGGCATTCCTCAATAGCTTCGATCGTCTCGCGGAGATCGGTCTGGAGGTGACGCTGCTCGGTCTTGAGGCGGGAGGCTGGGGAGTCATCGGAGGTGCAGGCGAAGAACGCGGGGAAGGCGGATGCGCCCAGCAAGAAGACAACGACGGAGAACCACACCCGTCGGATCACATGTGGCCGCTGTCCGGTTATCATCTTGATTGAAGAAACAGCCACGGCGGGTGACAGTTCCGAGACAGTGCGACACGGGGCTGCGCGGAAAAGTGATTGTCATTGACAGACAGCCGGAAACGATGTTAATACAGAGGTTTAGCGGGTCGAGTGCGGCCCGAGGTTTCAACGCAAAGTGCATTCACACAGAACCGATTCAAGTGGTGATCGAGGAGGAAGTTCACATGCATCGCATGGTCACATGGATCGCGGGGTTGGCCCTGGCGCTACTCAGTACGAGCATCTTGGCGCAGGACGAGGCTGAGGAACAGCAAGGCGCGGGCGCGGAGATGATGGCGGCGTACATGGAAATGGCGAAGCCGGGGCCGGAGCACCAGCGGCTGGCTGATCTCGCGGGAGAATGGAAGCAGTCGTTGAAGATCTGGCATGAGCCGGGGGGAGAGCCGGTTCTTATGGAGGGGAAGGTCACGAATACGATGATCCTGGGGGGGCGATTTCTCGAGAGCCGGGGGGTGAGCGGCGAAGAACCGATGCAGACGGAAGGTGTCAACATCATCGGGTTCGACCGGCGATACGGGCACTACACCATAATTCTGATGGATTCGTGGGGGACCTACTATGTGACGGCGGCCGGGACGTTTGACGATTCTTCGCGAACTATCGTGATGTCGGGAGAGGCGATGAACCCGGTTCTGGGGCATCTCGAGGAATACGACATGATTCTTCGCTTCACGGACAAGGATACCTACGTATTCGAGATCGTTTTCACGGATAAGGAACACACCAAGGGAGCGGATTCGTTCAAAATGGTGGAGATCACATGCTCCCGGATGAGCAGCGGCCAGCAGTGACGTAAGCCGGGGCAGGGTGGCTACGGTTCGCTCGCGTATTCCGGTTGCGAATCGAAGGAGGGTAGCCCGCTATGGGCGGCGATATGACGTATTCCACTCGATCCCTGTACAGGGCTGCTGCGGCAGTCCTGGTTCCGATTGCACTGGTGTTTCTGGCTGGTTGCGATGACGATTCGAAGAATCCCGTCGACGGCGGTGGCAACAATCCGCCGGTCACGCGCGAACCGATCAAGCAGTATGTCTATACGGTCGTCAACGAGTTTCCGCACGACCCGTATGCCTACACCGAGGGTCTGGAATTCAGGGACGGTTTCCTGTACGAGGGAACAGGACAGGAGGAGAATTCGAGCCTTCGCCGGGTCGATTTGACCACCGGCGAGGTGTTGCAGATGCGCCGGCTGCCGACTCGGCCGGCAGGCGGGTATTACTTCGGCGAGGGGATAACGATCCTCGGCGATCGCATCTACCAGCAAACCTGGCTGGACAGTATCGGCTTTGTC
>JBGSIV010000299.1:0-74089 GCA_041742355.1 Candidatus Zixiibacteriota bacterium | reverse complement strand
CGATCGCTCTGGCGCTGCGTCGGGCACCTTGCGTTGCGGCGGGAGAGTCGGCAGGGGCACCACTCGCAGGTCGGTACGGACGAGACGTTCGATGCTCTTGACGTCCTTGGTCTGCTGGAGTGTCGCAAAGGATACGGCAAGCCCGGCGAGACCGGCGCGGCCGGTGCGACCGATGCGGTGGACGTAGTCCTCGGTATTGGTCGGCAGGTCGTAGTTGACGACCAGTTCGATGCCGGTGACATCGATACCGCGGGCGGCGATGTCGGTGGCGATGAGGACACGGTATTTGCCCGCTTTGAAGCCGTCGAGGGCGTCGCGGCGCTGCAGGAGGCTGCGGTTGGAGTGGATTTCCGCCGCGGCGTGGCCCATGCTCTTCACCTGGCGCGTCAATTTGTGCGCGCCGTGCTTGGTGCGGGTAAACACGAGGATTGGCCCGCGGTGACGTCCAAGGAGAACTTCGAGAAGCTGGGTCTTGGCGCCTTTGTCGACGAAGAAGATTTCCTGCTGGACCTTTTCGGGCGCAGTGCCCGAGGGAGCAACCTCAACGTGAATCGGCAGGCGCATCTCGCGTTTGGCCAGGCTCAGGATCTCGGGCGGCATGGTCGCCGAGAAAAGCATCATCTGGCGGGACTTGGGAACGGCCGCGAGGATCTTGTTGATCTGCGGCGCGAACCCCATGTCGAGCATCCGATCGGCTTCATCGAGCACGAGGATCTCTATATCAGACAGTCTCAGGGTGCGGTGTTCGAGGTGGTCGATCAGGCGCCCCGGAGTGGCGATGATGATGCGGGGCTTGCGGTCGAGCGCCCGGCGCTGGAGAACCATCGACGCGCCGCCGATCAGAACGGCGGTCTGAACGCCGAGCGGTTGGGCAACCGCGGTCACCATTTCATCCACCTGAAGCGCCAGTTCGCGGGTCGGCGTAATGATCAGGCCGCGCCCCTTGATCTGGGCGAGACGCTGGACCATGGGAATACCAAAGGCGAGCGTCTTGCCGGTGCCGGTCTGGGCTATGGCGATAATATCCTTGCCTTCGATGCTGACCGGAATGGATTGGCGCTGGATGGGTGTCGGTTCGGTGAAGTGGAGTCGATCGACGGCAGCCAGCAGGCCGGGGGCAATACCCAAACCGGTGAAACCGGTCGGTGCCGCGGCAGGTGATGGTGATGTGGTCGGAGTTGTGGTTGTCGACTTGCGCAGGCGTTGCCAGAATGGTTTGCTTTGTGCGCGGGCAGAATCAGATTTGTCTTTCAATTGCAGTACATCTTTTCTGGAGATAATGGTTATGAGTCCCTCTATTGACACCATAAGGTACGCAACGCAAACCCCGAAGTCAAGGTAATACAGGGACCCCTCGGATACGGCCTCTGGATCGCCAACCCGCAGGTGGGCCTGCGGTTAGAGCACGGCAGGCGATCCCACCGGCTACCTCTGCGCCTCGACCGTCAGCGCCTCGAATGCAGGATCATCGCGCAACGCCGCGAGATCATTGTCGACTCTGGCCGACGCTGCCAGTTTGGCGTTGAGGCGCAGAGCAGTCGCCAGCGCATCGAGCGCCCCGGCTCTGTCGCCATTGGCAAGGCGAATCACTGCCAGATCGTAGAGGACCTCGGGGTACTCGGGCGAGAGTCGGGCGGTACGTTCCATGTGCGGCAGCGCCTCGGCATACCGCTGCTGCGTGAACAGGGTCCAGGCTTCATTCCATGAGTAGTTCATCTGGGCGATATTGAGCAGGCGGCCAAGTTCGACAAACGGTTCGGGGTGGTCATCGACGCGGATATCAATGGCGCGGTCGGTGTAGCCGCCGTAGCCGGCGCCTTCTTTGACCACAAGCAGAGCGGCCGATTGCTTCCCCCTTGAGTCACCGCCGTTGGCCTCGCCGGCCAGGAGCGCAGCGTAGAGGCGGTCAGCGAGAGTGCCGGATGTCTCGAGGAACGCTTTCTCCATAGCGGCGACGACCGGTTCGCCGGCGAGAATATTCCCCTGCACGGCATAGTTCGGACCGGACCGCCCGCCGGCCCATGCCGAGCAACTGTCGCCGGTAAACGTGATCGCCTGGCCGTCGGCAGCGACAACGCCGAACTGACGGCGGGCGATGCCCGAATCGGAGGCAATGAAGTGGTCGCGGACCTTGAACGGCGTCGCGCCCTGCTGGAGCATCTCAAGCCCATGCGGACCGAATGTGGTATTGGCGTAGGCCTGGGTGGCGACCGCGCCGACACCGGCCTTCGCCCACGGGACGACCGATCCGACGGCGAAAAAACGAGAGGCGACGGCAACACCGAGTTCACCGGTGGCCGAGTCGCGCGCAACAATCGAGAAGGTGGCAATGGTCTTCTGCTCTGAAGTGTCGCCGATAGCGGCACCGGCACAGCACGCTACCGCGATGGTGGCGTAAAGAATGAACCGAAGAGTCATTGGGCGTTCTCCGTTTCGTGGTTGTTTCATTTGAGCCAAAATACAACGGAAGTTTCTGGGCAGGCAAGGTTTGAGAGGGGCTCAATGGCCCAGGCGGAGGCAAACGAAAAGCCGGGGTGAAATCACCCCGGCTCGATTCGTAGCCAAAAAGGACAGGCTCAGAAGAACTTCAGGCCGAGCGTGATCGGGATAAAGCTGGACGACTCGCCGTCGGTGGCAACCGACACGTACCGGGCCTGAGCGAAAAGACCGAAGAGCGGCCCCGAGGAGAGTTCGATGCCGCCGCCGACATTGAAGTAGAACTTCGTCTGCGATTCAGTTTGCTCATCGTTCAGGCTGGCGACCAGCTCGCTGGAGCCATCGAATTCAGTCGCCGACAGCCGGGCAAACCCGACGCCGCCAAGCAGGAACGGCTTGAGCGGGAAGGCCGGGACATTGAGCCCGTACCGGGCATCGGCGCCGTACATCAGCACGTTATTGTGGCCGCCGGAAATGTTCTCGGCCGCGAGCACGGTGTTTCCGAAATCAACGGCGAACCGGTGGTACTCCACCTTGCCGACGAGTTGCAGCGACGGCATGAGCTTGTAGCCGAGACCAACCGAGCCGTGGAAGCCGGTCTTGAAGGACTCGGAAAAGGATTCCGGTGACTGCGGCAGAGAAACGGCGCCACCGACATACAGGCTGAACGGGCTGGATACCTGGGCCGAAGCGGCGACTGCAAACAGCAGGAGGGCCGCAACGATGAGCAACGAGTTTTTCATGGTTGTCTCCTTTGATTCCGTGGCTTCATAGGACTGCCACTAGAGTCGGCCGATACTCGCCGGATCTTGAGGGAAATGGGGCTTTTCTGGATAATGTTGGTCTGATTTAAAGCAAAGCGATGGGTAGGATCGGGTACGGCTTGCGGGCGAGGCCGGATACTATGATCCGGCCTCTTTCTCTTCATGCTTGATCTGCCAGAGACGCCAATAGGTGTAAACCACGGGGATAATCTCGAGCGTCAGGAAGGTCGAGCTGATGAGGCCGCCGACCATGGGGGCGGCAATACGCTTCATGACATCGGCGCCGGTGCCGGTCGCCCACAGAAGCGGCACGAGACCGATCATCGTAGTACCCACTGTCATGAGTTTGGGGCGGACGCGCATGACGGTGCCCTCCATGTGCGCCCAGATGATATCGTTGAGGTCCCGGATCTTGCCGGCCTTCTTCCGCCGTTCGTAGGCATGGTCGAGGTAGAGAATCATGACGATCCCCGTTTCGGTAGCCAAACCGACCAACGCGATGATACCGACAAGCGTGGCGGTCGAGTAGTTGTAGCCGAGGAAGTACATCAACCAGATTGACCCGACTAGCGCAAAGGGAACCGAGGCGAGGACGATGAGGGTCTCGGTGAAGTTGCGAAAGTTCAAGTAGAGCAGGATGATCACGAGGATGATCGTGATCGGGATGATGATCTTCATCCGCCGGGCCATGATCTCCAGCAGCTCGTACTGCCCGGTCCATTTGAGGTAGTAGCCGGCGGGGATGTCGATTTCGTTGGCGACAACCTGTTTAGCCTCGTCGACATAGCTGCCGATATCGCGCTGGTTCTGGTCCATGTCGACATAGACGTAACCGACGAGCATGCCGTTTTCATCGCGGATCATGGGCGGGCCGCTGGCGATCTTGATTTCGGCGAGTTGCCCCAGGGGCACAGAGGCACGCCCCTGCGGAACGGTGAAAGACGAACCCGGGCCACCGTTGTTCATGGTGGGGGGCATTTGCCCCTGCGGCATGGGGGATCCCATTTGATTCGCCCCGCCGGGAAACGCGCCGCCGGAGCGCGAGGGATTGCCGCCCATGTTGTCATCCATCTGGGCGAGCCTCACGGTTTGATCCCACGCCATGAGGTCAACGGCGGGATCATCCGAAGCGAGGATTGGTCCCCCGGTTTGTGCCGATGGAACCGCGCCCATGGGCATTGCGCCTGTGGAAGCGGGTGCAGAGGAGCCGCCCGGCAGCGGCACCAGCACCTCGCGCAGGCGGTCGATATTATCGCGCAGACCACGGGGGTAGCGGACATTGATTGTGAAGCGGTTGCGCCCCTCGACCGTCACCTCGATCGGCATTCCCCCGATTGCGGTTTCGATAACGTCGTGAACGTCGCGGATGGTCAACCCGTAGCGGGCGATCGCGTCGCGGTCGGGAATGATATCGATGTAGAAACCGCCGGTGTTGCGATCGGAGAAGACCGACCGGGTGGCGGGGATCTTCGACAGCGACTGCTCGAGTTCCATGCCGATCCGTTCGATCTCGTCGAGATCGTTGCCGAAGACCTTCACACCGATAGGCGTGCGGATACCGGTGGAGAGCATGTCGATTCGGGTTTTGATCGGCATGGTCCAGGCGTTGGTCCAGCCGGGCATTTGCATCGCCTTGTCGAACTCGGCCACCAGCTCGTCCCAGGTGATGCGCCGCTCCTCGGGCCAGACCCACCGGAATGGCGGCTTCATCCAGTCGGGCATCCAGTCGGAGTACCATCGTTCCTGCGTAATCGTGCGCCACTGGTCGGTCGGCTTGAGCTGCACCACGGTTTCGAGCATGGAGAGTGGCGCAGGGTCGGTCGCGGTCTCGGCGCGGCCGGCTTTGCCGTAGACACTGACAACCTCGGGGAACGACCGAATCACCCGATCCTGGTACTGCATGTACTGCTTCGCCGCTTCAATGGAGATATTGGGGAAGGTGGTCGGCATGTAGAGGATGTCCCCCTCGTTCAAGGGAGGCATGAACTCGGAGCCGATTTTCGGGATCATGGGGAGCGCGGAGAGGATGGCCATGAGGCCGATCATGATAGTCGTTTTTGGATTGCGCAAGGCGACGAAGACAAACGGCTTGTAGAGCCTGATTAGAAATCGCGAGACCGGATGTTTCGACTCGGAATGAATCTTCCCTCTGAGAAAGGTCACCATGAGTGCCGGGGCGACCGTGACCGCGACAATGGCGGCAAAGAACATGGCGAAGGTCTTCGTGTACGCGAGCGGCTTGAAGAGACGGCCCCCCTGCCCAGTCAAGGCGAAGATCGGCAGGAAGGCGATGGTGATAATGAGCAGGGCAAAAAAGATCGACGGGCCGACCTCTTTCGCGGCGGCAATAATCACTTCTTTTCGGTTGGTGCCGGGCGGCGCTTTCTCGAGACGTTTGTGGGCATTCTCGACCAGCACAATGGAGGCATCGACCATCGCGCCCACGGCGATTGCAATACCGCCGAGGCTCATAATGTTGGAGTTGATACCCAGCAGATACATCGGGATGAACGCGAGTCCGATCGCGATCGGCAGAGCGATGATCGGCACGAGGGAACTGCCGAAATGCAGCAGGAAGATGATGATGACCAGGGCAACAACGATGCCTTCCTCGATGAGGCTGTTGCGCAGGGTGGCGATCGAGCGTTCGATCAGACCACTGCGATCGTAGACCGGGCGAAGTTCGACTCCGGCCGGGAAGGTCGGTTTGAGTTCCTCAATCTTGGCTTTGACACGTGAAATGACATCGAGCGCGTTTTCGTCGTAACGCATGACGACGATGCCGCCGACGGCCTCGCCGATACCATCGAATTCACCAACACCACGGCGGATTTCCGGGCCATATGTGACGTTTGCGATGCTGCCGAGGAGGATCGGGGTTCCAGTCGGGCTCGCCCCGAGGCTGATTGTGCGGAGGGCGTTGAGATCCTGAATGTAACCGCGCCCCCGGACGAAATACTCGCGTTCGGTCATTTCGACCACGCGGCCCCCGACATCGGCATTGCTCTGGCGTATGGCCCGGGTGACGTCGGCGATCGAAAGGCCGTAGGCGCTGAGGCGCTCGGGGTCGACCTCGACCTGATACTGCTTTTGGTAGCCGCCGATCGATGCAACCTCGGCCACACCGGGAACCGAAGCGAGGGCATAGCGGAGGTTGAAGTCCTGAAATGTGCGCATTTCGGCGAGATCCTGCTGACCGGTGGTATCGACAAGCGCGTACTGGTAAATCCAACCCACCGAGGAAGCATCGGGGCCAAGGGTGGGCGTGACACCCTCGGGGAGGCGACCCTGCAACTGCTGCATGTATTCGAGGACGCGACTGCGGGCCCAGTAGATGTCGGTGCCCTCGTCGAAGATGACGTACACGAATGACATCCCAAACATCGAATAGCCCCGTACGGCGGAGACGGCGGGTGCGGCCAGCAGCGAGGTGACCAACGGGTAGGTGACCTGATCCTCGACAAGGTCGGGGCTGCGTCCCATCCACTCGGAGTAGATGATTACCTGGACATCGGAGAGATCCGGGATGGCGTCCAGCGGAATGTTGTTGATCGCGTACCAGGCCCCGACGATCGCGAAGAAGGTCGCTATGAAGACGACCATCCGGTTACGCGCACAGAAATCGATAATGCCTTTGATCATGATCAATAAGCTCACTTCCCATGCCCGGCATGGGGATCAGCAGATGTCGTGTCGCCCCGCGCGCCGTTTTGGGTACCGCCCATACCGGAGATGGCGGCCTGCAGACGACTTTCGGAATCGATGAGGAAGTTGGCGCTCGTCACGACCTTCTCCCCTTCCGACAGGCCACTGAGAATCTCGACGTAATTGCCGGACGCGCGGCCGGTTTCAACCGCGCGGGGCTCGAAGTGGGTGCCGTCATGAACGACAAACGTGTAGTCGATGTCGCTACCGTCCATGACCGCGTCGCGCGAGACGGCGAGAACTGACTCTTCGCCGCCCTGCAGGCGGACTTCGGCGTACATACCGGGGCGCAGACGATAACTCGAATTGTCGAATTCAAGGCGGACCTTGAGCGTGCGGGTTTGCTCCGAGACGGTCGGGTAGATGAAGGCTACTTTGCCGTGGAATTCTTCCCCGGGGAAAGCGGTGACGGTCATTACCGCCTCCTGACCGGCACTGACGCCGGCGAGGTCGGCCTCGTAGACATCGGCGAGCACCCACACCTTTCGCAGGTCGGCAATCGTGAAAAGGGACTGGTTCGGCCCGATGTACTGACCGGCGAGGACGCTCTTGTCCAGGACGATACCGTCGAAGGGGCTGGTTAGAGGCAGTTCGGCCCGGGCCTCGCCCGTGGACTTGAGCCGTTCGATTTCGTTCTCCGGCATGTTGAGCAGGCGGAGGCGTTGGCGGGCGGCATCGAGGATTTGGTCGCGGGTCGCGCTCAGCAGGGAATCGGTCCCGGGGCGGGAGGCGGTTTGCAACGAGACCAGGTAATCCTGCTGGGCCTGGTAGAGATCCTGACTGTAGATCGTCAGGAGTTCCTGGCCGCGCGAAACCTGTTGGCCGGTCTGGTTGACGAACAGCTGCTGCACCCAGCCGCCGACGCGCGGAGTGATGTTCGTGACCCTGGTTTCATCAGGCGTGACAAACCCGACGATGCGCTTATCGTCGCCGATGGTCCGGCGTTCGACCAGGCCGGTGCGCACACCAATAAGCTGGAGGCGCTGCGGGTCCAGGGTGACGGGGACAAGGCCGGGGACATCGTTCTCTCCAGAATCGACCTGCGGACCTCCTTCGGCGTGTTCGTCGGATTCGGACACTGGCACGAGATCCATGCCGCAGATCGGGCAGTCGCCAGGGGCGTCGGTGACAACCTCGCGGTGCATGTCGCAGGTGAACATCGTCCCCGGTTCAAACTTGAGCAGTTTCATCTTGCATATGGGGCAGCGGCTGGCCGTGTCGGACGCGACTTCAGGGCACATCGGGCAGTAGTACTGCCCCGGCTTCGCAATTGAGACCTTGCCGAGATCCTCACTGTTGGCGGCGTGGTCACCGTGTTCGGCCGCGGCGGCGCTGTCGGCGTCGACATTGCTGTTGATCGGCACGAGGCTCATGCCGCAGATCGGGCAGTCGCCGGGCTGCGCGGTGATGTAGGTCGGGTGCATCGGGCAGTGGTACTGCGTGGCACCGGCTTCTCCCCCGGACCAGGGGGTTGCGCCGAAGTAGGAGAGGATCATGATCAGGGCAAAGAGGGTCATTCCACCAAGGATCACCCAGCGCACGATCGCCATGGTGTGGGTGAGCGGCGGCGCCTGTTCTTCTCCCTCGGGCAGAGGTTCGTGATCATGCGGATCGTATGGGTTCACCGTGTCATTCATAGTCGTATTCCTTTTGGATGCTAACTTCTCACTCACCGTCCAGGTCCAACCTGGCGGCGCCGCGCACGTAGCGGTCGGCCTCGGCCAGAGTGCGGGCCAGTTCGTTTTCGAGCTGGTTGGCCGTGATGCGATCGCGGTAGAGCGCGAGGCTGTAATTGGACAGCGCGGTGAAGCTGGTGCGGTTGGCCGTGTACCCCGCCAGTGCAGTGCGGAAGGCATCTTCGGTGGCCGGGATGATCTGGTTGCGGTAGGCATACACACTCTGTTGCAGACGCTGGGCGCGCTGGTAGAGGGTGTTGAGCTCGGCATGGATATCGCGACGTAACTGGGCCGCCTCGGCCTGGGCGCTCCGTCCCATAGCCTCCATCGAGCCGGCCATAGCGCGCTGCTTGGCACGGGAGAAGATCGGCAGTGAGATATTCGCCTGCAGGCTGATCATGTTGTCGCGCTCTTCTTCCATGCCGGTGTGGTCGATACTGGTACCGCTGCGGATACCGTAGGCGGCTTCCACCGAGAGCATCGGCCAGGCCATGCGGCGCGAGGCGCGCGCCGACAGAGCGTAGCTGTCCGCTTCCTCCTGCAACTGGCGCAAGGGGGGATAGTTCTGTTCAGCGGCCGCGACCCACGCCGACACCGAGTCGGGAAGGTCCACCTGCGGAACCGTAGCGAGGGTCACGGCGTCGGACGCATCGGCGCCGCGCAGGCTGTTAAGCTGGTATACCGCCGCATCGAGTTCCTGTCGGGTCGAACGGAGGGTGGATTCAAGACGCCAGATATCAGCCTGCGCGCTGAGGACTTCATCCTGTCCGGCCTGGTTGGAACGAAGGCGGGCAGTGGTAGAGGCCGCTACCTGTTCCAGGATTTCGTGCTGGATTTCCAGATCGTTGACAGTACGCTGGAGGAAGTAAACATCGAAGTACGCGGTACTGGCGGCAGTCACAAGATCAACCTCGGTGGCGCGGCGTTGTTCAGTAGCCGCGCGCGCCTCTGCCTGCGCGGACTGCCGCAACAGCCCGTTGTAACCGGAGTAGGGTATTGTCTGGCTCAGACCGATCATTGTCATCGTCATCGGGTCCATGTCGAGATCGAAATTGGTCGGGGCATTCTGCACACCGAGCATGAGCATGGGATCGTCCCAGACCCCCTGGGTCGCGATGCGGCGCTGCGCCGACTCCTCCATAAAGCGTGCGGCAGTCACCCGGTCGTTGCGGTCGAGAACCTCGGCGATTACCTCGTCAAGGGTCACAGTGTCGGCTGGGGCATCCTGTGCTCGGGCAGATACAGCGACAAGGAGGGCCAGTAGAAGGGCAAGCACGCAGAGACGGTGGATTCGAATTGCGTATGATATTGAGCTCATGTCGGTATCTTTCAGTCTGGAGCGCCATCGGATAAACGGCAAAAAGGGATTGAAAAACTCCATGTAGGCACCCTTAGTCAATGTCTAAGTAAATTCGGTGCCAAACAGTGTAGATCCCTCAAGCTGATATGAGCAAGGTCTGGTAACTTGTTACTTATTAAGAGATTGTAGAGTGCAGATAAGCTACGGAAGGGGCGATGAACCAGATTTTGGGACTCTCACAGCGCCCGAATAGTGAAGTATATTATTCACTACTGAAGAATATTCTCTAGTGAAACCGGGGCCTCGACAACCCCTCTCCTTAACCCATTTCCTTTCAGCGCTTTCCGAATACAGGACCATCCGGCACGGTAATTGAATGGGGTTGTACCAGAGAGAATATCGTAGATCGCAAACCGACATAGAAAGGAATTGAGCACCATGAACGGATTCAAGCACCTTTTGGCCACAGCTGCTTTGATTACGGCGGCTGCCTCGACGGGGCTGGCAGCCAACTCGAACGCGGACGCCGCCACTGCGAAGACACTCAAAGTCCAAACGCACTGCCCGGTAATGGGAGGAGAAATCGACTCGACCTCGTACACCGACATTCAGGGCCAGCGGGTCTATCACTGCTGCCCAGCGTGCACGACGAAGCTCATCAATAACCCCGACCTGTATTTCAAAAAGGCGGCCGCAGCGGGAATTCTGTACGAGAATATCCAGACTACGGATCCCGTGAGCGGCGAGAAGCTCGCCGAGAAGAAGATCTTCACGGACTACGAGGGCCGACGGCTCTATTTCACGTCGGAAGCGAACATGGCCAAGTTCACCGCGGCGCCGGCAGGCTATTTGAAGAAGATGGAGGTCCGGACAGCGGGCGGCACCGACCACAACAGCCACACTCGCTGACGTTCGCAATATCTCCCTGTAGATCACTGCACCGGGGGTTCGCCCCCGGTGTTACTGGGGATACGGTCCGGGGGCGGGCGGCTCGGTCGCTCCCTGCAGGCCGCGCGCGATTTCGGGAACGATCCCCCGCTGGCGGTAAACCGGGAGGACCTTCTCCCGCAAAATGGGCAGCCGTCGGGCAAAGAAGTACGATCCTATCACGCACGTACTGCCGCCAATGAAGACAGTCCACGGCGCGCCGATGCTGCTGGCGAGACTTCCGGCGATAAAACTGCCGATGGGGGCCATGCCCATGATGGCGATCGTGTAGAGACTCATAATCCGGCCGCGCTTGTCATCGTCGACGATCGTCTGCAGGAGCGTGTTGCTCGTCGCCATTTCGATCATCTGCCCGAGTCCGGTCAGGAACATCAGCGCCAGCGACACCACCATCATCTCCGAGAACGAAAAGATCATGAGGCTCAGGCCAAAGACGGCTGAGGCGATCGGAATCAGTTTGCCCAACCCAAAAACGCTTTTGCGTGACGCGAGGTATACTGCGCCGAAGAGTGCGCCGATCCCGGCGGCGCCCATGAGAAAGCCGAGCGTGTCGGGTCCCCCCTTGAGGATGTCGCGGGCAAAAACGGGCAGGAGGACGGTGTAGGGCATACCGGCGAAACCTACCAGTGCCAACATCAGCAGGATGGCCCGGATCGGCTCGAACCGCCCGGCGTACTGGAGCCCCTCGCGCAGCTCGTGCCAGACGCGCGTCGTACGCAGCTTCGGTTTCGACGGAGGAATCGTCATCGCCATGAGCGATCCGATCACCGCGATATAGCTAAGACCGTTAATCAGAAAGCAGATGCCTTCGCCGACCGCGGCAATCAGCAGACCGGCGGTCGACGGCCCGATCAGTCGCGCCGCGTTAACCATTGAGGAGTTCAGTGCGATCGCGTTGCCGAGATCCCGGCGGTCTTCGATCATCTCGACCATGAACGACTGGCGAATAGGCATATCGAAGGCGTTTATGACGCCGAGGAGCCCGCTCAAAACGATGACGTGCCAAACCTGCACGACATCGGTGAAAACGAGGGTAGCGAGCGTGAACGCCTGCAGCATGGCGAGAGCCTGGGTAATGATAGTGAGGCGATGGCGGCTGAAGCGGTCGGCGACGACTCCGGCGAACGGTGACAGGAGCAGGGTGGGAATCTGGCTGGTGAACCCGACCAACCCGAGCAGGAAGGCCGATTCGGTGAGGCGGTAGACCAGCCAGCCCATGGCGACGCGCTGCATCCAGGTGCCGGTGAGCGAGACGGTCTGCCCCATGTAGAAGTAGCGGAAGTTCCGGTGACGCAGGGCGCGGAACACCGTGCGGAGCCGTGATTCTTGCGGAGCGGTCTCATCGAGTCTATTCATCGGCAGGCATTAGCGTGGGTCCAGGCCCGTTCTCAGATGTACCGGGTTTCCGAATTGCGCAACCGAACAGAATGGAAATGCCGGGTGCCGCGATCAATCACTTCTTCATCATCGCCAGCGGGCGGGCGGGGTCGGTGACCGCATTGATGCGCGCGGCGTAGCCGATCTTCCGCTCGATCTCGTCGTCTCCTACATACTCGACATCGAGCAAACCGCCGCTCCGGTAGCCGGTACGGATGTAGTTCATTTCGTCGAGGCAGTGGCTCCAACCTTCGAACCAGAGCCGAAGCGCCTCCAGCTGGTCGGGCGTTCCGCGGAAGTGCACCAGCATGTCGATGTCGCTGGCGGGGCCGGCGTTGGCGTTCTTGGCACTGCCGATGAGGTACAGGCCGGCAACGCCAAAACGGTCGGCATCGACGTGGGCGGCGACACGTTCGGCCATCTGCACGCGCCAGCGCCAGTAGTCCTCGCGCGGGTGCACAGGCGCCTCAACGTAGGAGACGGGCGTATCGAGCTCCTCGTTGGGCGCGGCCAGGAGACCGACCGCTTCATCGAGATCGGCATTCATGAGGATGCGCAGGACTCTTCCCCGCGTCGACTTCGGGACGTCGATGACTTTGAGAACATCGGCCAGGGAGCCGTACTCCGGCAGAAGTTCCGGAAGCATGTTCGGCTGCTGGGTCAGGAACCGTTCGCTGAAGACTACCTGCTCGTCATCGGGAAAGAGCGGCAGGTAGCGGATGTTCGCCTCGACGAGATCCTGGAAAAAGTGGGTGCCGAAGGACAGGTCGGGGACGTAGTGGCCGTGCTGCATGGCAATCTCAATAAGCACGGCGCAATTGTTTATGTCGGAGTAGGTCACGTTGACGCCGAGCTTGATGTCGCCGCGGCGGCCCCATCGCCCCGGGCCCATGAGGATGAACTTACGCTTCGGCAGGAGTTTGTTCAGGCGGCTCACGGCCCGTCCGACCGACACCAGATCGGCGCGCTCCCCGATCTCGTTGTACTTGCGCGGATCGACATACACAATGTGGGTAACATCGGGAACCCGGCCATTGGAGACGTAGCGCCGGGCGGTGAAAACGATCTGCTCCATCGGGATGTCTTTGGGAATCGGAGCCGGGGCGCTTTCTGGAGAGTAGCTCTGGGCACGGCACTGCAGAAGGTAGAAGTCGTCGCCATCGCAAGCGAATTCGATGTCGACCGGGGTGACAAGCGTCTCTTCAAGGGTCTGCAGGATAGTGCGCAGGCGCCGGACGAAACGCGTCCTGCTGATCAGGCCATCGAACGTCGCGACCGGGGTGGTGCTGCCAAAGTCGGTCGTGATACCGGGCAGGGTCAGATGCCCCTCGTGGTAGAGGGAGAGCATTTGGTGAACCGAAGGGACCTGGAAGTCGACTTCGCGGAGAAAGCCCAGGAGATCAATGGTCTCGAAGTCTTCGGCTTCGAGGTTGATGACATCGATGTATTTGGGGGCATAGCGCACAACGTCGTCGGGCGTGACATTAGCGCGGAGGCCGGGCTGTCCGGGTGCAATGAGCACCGGGTAGTCGTTGCTGAGACGGTCGACCGCGCGGGTCCCGAGGCCGGGAACGAGCCGGATGAGGCCGTCCGAGCGCTGGATGCGCGGCGACCAGCGGAATTCGTTGTTGCTGAAAGCGACACCGGCGAACGAGGGGAGGAAGTACTTGCCGATGTGGCTGCCGACGACCTCCTGAATGATGATGCCCATTTCCTCGGCGAAGTCGATCAGTTCGCGTTCGGCTCGATACTCAATCGGGTCGGGGCCGAAAGTCGAGGCGTAGACCTCGGCGATCGCGTCCATAAGCGCTTCAAGGCGGCGCTGCTTGCTGCCGCGGTTGGCCAGAAAGAGGCTCTTGTACTTGCCGGAAAAGGCTGCGCCGAAACGATCTTCCAGGAGACTTGAACTGCGGACAATGAGCGGTCGATCGCCAAAATCATCCAGCGCCATCGACAGCCCTTTCACGATATCCGCCGGGAAGCGGGCGCTCTTGAACGACTGCACGATGTGCGGATACTCACGGCGGACCTGGTCGATGTCCTTGTACTTTTGCTCGACGACGTCATCGAGGTTGTTGTAGTGCATAAAGTGCAGAAGGATATCCGACGTAATGAACCAGGTCTTGGGGATCGTAATGTTGGCCAGGAGATCGTTCTCCCGGGCCTTTTTCAGGAGGATCTGTTTGGCCAGGTAGAATCCGGCGCTCTTGCCGCCGATACGTCCGTGGCTTTCGGACGTAAAGATCATGTTCTGGATCAGTTCGGCGAAATCGGAGACTTCAATGTAGTTCTTGGCGACATTGATGTACTGCTGCTGGTCGGAGAGGAAACGACGTATCAGGGAGACCTGTATCCCGCGCATGCTCGAAGAGAGCGTCATCGGCTCGTCCTGGGTCAGGTGGCGGAAGCGCCGGATGGCGTCGGCCACCTCGGGCAGGGACAGGTTGCGATTGACCACCTGGACCAGGAAATTGAGCTTGTCTTCCTGGATCCACTTCTGGATGAGCTTCAGGATCTCGGTGCCATCGAGATGTTCCGAGGCGATCTTGAAAGCGGCCGAGCTGAAGGCGGCCGACATGACGAGCGGTTTGCGCTGATGCGGGCGATTCCAGTGTTCGGGAGTATCCTCGGAGTCCGACGACTGGTTGGAACTGAACGATTGCAGAAGCACCTCGGCCTCGGTAATACCGCTCCAGCAGAGATGGTTGAGCATCTTGCGGGCGATCGTGAGGTAGAGCTCGCGGTCGGTCTCGCGCAGGAGCTTGACGACGACCTGCCAGTCGTGGCGACCGACCCCGCCCCCCTCGCGTTTCACCGACTGCCACTCCTGGGTTACGCTGCGCATTTTCTGATGGCAGATGAAATAACCGAGCCGGTCGGCGATCGTCTGCAGGAGCTTGTTCTCGTCCTTGAGAAACGTGTCGTGGTTGGCGCCCGGGATCTCTTCGCGGTAGCAAACGGTCAGTTCGCCGATGGATACGTCCTGGACCATGATCTCAGCCGTTTGCAGCCAGGGGGTCTCGGAGAAGTCGGCAGAGGCGTAGGTGTCGCCTTCGAGGATAATCTTGACCTGGCAGAGGCGGGGGTACTGGTAGCCGGAAGGAATGACATCGATAAGTCGCGGGCAGACCCGCTCGATCGGTTCGTCGGGGTTGCTGAGGATGGCGCCGACGCGGTAGATGCAGTTAAGTTCCTTGGCCCGCTCCTGCAGGGAGTCGATGAGCCGGTCGAGCGCCCAGTAATCGCCCATGGGTCGGTCTTTGTCAACCATATCGTCTGCTCTCCTCGGCGATCCCGGCTTCGTGCCGGTCGCTCTGCGGCATCTGCTTGCGCCTTAGAAACACGGCGACTGTCTTGGCGCCCCCGTGCAGGGGGGCGTGTACCTGTTGTACCGTCAATATCACGGCGGGACCACGGGAATGCAAGAATGAAACGGCCGTACGCCTGCGGGGCGTACGGCCGATAGTCAGTTCTCGAAAAGGCCGGATCGAAGGGGTATTACACCCAGCCGCGATCCCGGCAGGCCTGCGCCACACGTCCGACCGCGATAACGTACGCGGCATCGCGCATGTACAGGTTCTTGCGGCAGGCGAGATCGCTCACCGCGAGGAAGGCCGAGGTCATCTTGGTGTCCAGCTTGTCGAGCACTTCGGGCTTCTCCCAGAAGTAGTTCATGTTGGACTGGACCTGCTCGAAGTAGCTGCAGGTAACGCCGCCGGCGTTGGCCAGGAAGTCGGGAATTATGAAGATGCCGCGCTTGGAGATAACGCGGTCGGCTTCCGGTGTCGTCGGACCATTGGCGCCCTCGGCGATGACCCGCACCCGCTGCGAGATCTTCTCGACGTTTTCGCCCGTGATCTGGTTTTCGATGGCCGACGGGAAGAGGATGTCAACCTCCTGCTCGATCCACGCATCTCCAGGCAGAACTTCGTACCCAAGGTCGCGGGCTTTGTTCTTGTCGATGCCGCCGAACCGATCGGTGATCCCGAGCAACTGCTCAAGGTTAACGCCGGTCTTCTTGCGGAACGTGTACGAGGTCTGGTCGTTCTGATCCCAGCACGAGACACAGATAACCTTGCCGCCGAGTTCCTGGTACAGCTTGATGGCGTACTGAGCGACGTTGCCGAAACCCTGGACGCTGGCGATAGTGTCGCCCGGGCGAATAGAGAGCTGCTTGAGGGCTTCGCGGACGGTGTACACAACGCCGAAGCCGGTCGCTTCGGTACGGCCCAGAGATCCGCCCATGCCCACCGGTTTGCCGGTGATGAAGCCGGGGTACTTGCCGCCGTGGATGTGTTCGTACTCATCGAGCATCCAGAGCATGTGTTGCGGGCTGGTCATGACGTCCGGCGCCGGGACATCGGCGATCGGGCCGACGTTCCTCGCCAACTGACGGACCCAGCCGCGACAAATGGACTCCTGTTCGCGCTGGCTCAGGTTGTGCGGATCGCAGATCACGCCGCCCTTGCCGCCGCCGAGCGGGATGTCAACCACGGCGCACTTCCAGGTCATCCACATGGCGAGGGCGCGCACGGTGTCTATCGTCTCCTGCGGGTGGAAGCGAATGCCACCCTTGCAGGGACCGCGCGAGTCGTTATGCTGGACGCGGAAACCGCGGAAAACCTTCACCGATCCGTCGTCCATCCGGACGGGAATACTGAACTGGTATTCTCTTAACGGGTTGCGGAGCAGATCGCGGGTAGCGCCATCCAACTGCAGGATGTCGGCTACGCCGTCGAACTGTGTCTGAGCCATCAAGAATGGATTGAATGACCCTTTACTCATGACTGAATCCTCACATCACTAATGCCGCGGCGTTGGGTCAGTTCCCTTCGCAGTTTGCGTCGGGAGAGCAGGCCGCAACGGAGTCGCGTTTGTTGGTACAAGTAATGAACCGTAAAACAAGATTTCAACTATCTTTAATTGCCGGTTTAGTCGGCTTTGTTACTTTTTTCACAAGACAGAATATAGGGGTGCTCGGAAAACTGTCAAGTAATCTCGTACAAAAATCACAATATTCGTGGACTTCGGGGTGAAATTCCCCCTGACTTCAGGCAGATCCTACGGAAGTCAGGCGGTGTCAGGGGGCGCTTCGTACCGTTTCTTCTGCTGTTCTCTCGTTTCAATAGCCTCCCGAACGACCCGGCCCGGATCCAGACCACTGACCGCCGGGTCAAAGAGGTCTTCCCTCTGCCACTGGAAAAGCCGGTAAGCAGCGCCGGCTGCATCTCGCTTGAGGTACCGCTCGTCCACCAGGTGCCTCCGAAGGGTAACGTGGTCGATGTGGATATTCTGTCCGACTTCGGAGAGCCAGGCCTCGATTGCCAGGTTGAGTTCGTTCTCGGTGTAAGTCCTGGAGGGATCGAGTGTCTGCACGATGCTCCGGAAGAGAACGTGCCGATCCAGTTGCCTTCGGGGCAGATCGATACCTCCGCTCTGAAGGCAGAGCGTGGCCAGCCGAAACGAGAACTGGTCGACGGTCATGACAGGCATAGCCTACTCCTGTTCAGGTTTCCCGCATGCAGTGGAATACAAAGATACGATACAGATCGGGGGGACTGTAAGCTAAAAAATCGGGCGGGGGTGCTCTCCCCGCCCAAGTATCAACGCCGGCAGTGAATCTATGCTCAGGCGTTTACTTTGAACTTGGTGACCATGTTCTGCAGGCCCTCGGCCTGGCGGTTGAGCTCCTCGGCCGCGGTGGCCGCCTGCTCCGCCCCGGTGGCCGATTCCCGCGTCACCGAACTGATGTGCTCCATCGACCGGGAAATCTGCTCGGCCGCGCTGGACTGTTCTTCGCTGGCCTTGGCCATCTGGGCCACCATCTCGGTCACCTTCTGGGCCATGGTCACGATCTCGCTTAAGCTCGAGCCCGCCTTGTCGGCCAGGCTGCGCCCCTTGTCCACCTCGCTGATACCCGACTGCATCGACGAGACCGCCTCGGCCGTCTGCTTCTGGATCCCCTTGATCATCTCGGTGATCTCCCCGGTCGCCTTGCCCGTCCGCTCGGCCAGCTTTCTGACCTCGTCGGCCACCACGGCAAAGCCCCGCCCCTGCTCCCCGGCCCGGGCCGCTTCGATAGCCGCGTTTAAAGCCAGGAGGTTGGTCTGGTCGGCGATGTCGTCGATCACCCCGATGATCTCCCCGATCTGGTCGGCCGAGCTGGCCAGTTTCCCGATCGAGTCGGCCGACTCGCGCACCACCTGGGCAATGGTCTGCATGCCGTGGATGGTGTCGGTCACCAGCTGCCCGCCCGACAGCGCCGTCTGGGAGGCCCCCTGGGCCGTGCCGGAGGCGTCCCCGGCGTTGCGGCTGCTCTCCAGGATGGTCGCCGTCATCTCCTCGACCGCCGTGGAGACCTGGTTGACCTGGTCGGACTGCTCCTTGCTGCCTTTGCTGATCTGCTCGGCCGAACTGGAGATCTCGGTCGCCGCGCTGACCAGCTCCCGGGCGTTGTCGGAAAGCTGCCGGATCATGCCGGTCAGGTTCTGGACCATGGTCTTAAAGGCGATGCCCAGGACATCCCGCTCCGAGCGCGGCTGTACCGCCACCGTCAGGTCGTTGGCCGCTATCCGCTCCGCCGCACCGGCTAGGTTCTTCATATAGGCGATCAGTTCCTGGAACGATTTGGCCAGTAAGCCGATTTCGTCGTTGGACCGAATCTCGATCGTATGATCGATGTGTCCGTGGGCGATGGCTTCGGCGATACGGGTCATTTCGACCACCGACCGGGAGATGGTGCGGGCGATGATCCAGGCTATGGCGATACCGAGGAACACGGCGCAGAGAACAAACGCGATCGATAGAGATACGGCGGTCGATTCGGCCTGATTTACTTTCTCATGGATGCTCGACCAGATGAGGTCCGAGCTCTCGACCACCTTGGCGGCCTGAACCTTGAGCGTCTCGCCTCCCTTCTGCTGCTCCTCACGCTGTGCGTAGTACTCCTTGAAGGCGGTCAGGTACTCCTGGACGCCACTGGTGATCTCGGCGACTGTGCCGCTTGAGGAACCGGCACGCATAACGAGCAGGTCAGCGAGCATTTGTTCGGCCGTCCTATTGATCTCCTCGACGTACTTCTCGTCATCGCGGAGAATATAGTTCTTCTCGGCCTGGCGGCACTGGCGAATGCGGGACTCCACCCGGTAGCCCTCGAGTCCGCCGAGTTCTTTTGCGGCCGCCAACACCTTGCGACCGGCGGCGACCATGTCCTCATCGAGCCTGAACTGCTCGTACGCGTGCTTGGCATAGTCCTTGAAGCCGTCGCGATAGGCATGCAGTTCCTTGCGCAACGACTCGAGCGTCGCCTGGTCCTTGGAATCCTCGACGTTGCTCACAAGTGAGTCGATTTGCTGCTCGATCTTCTGGACAGTCGTCTGAATCTTCTCGTCGAATTTCGAGTCGCTGGTCAAGTAGAAGTCGCGGCGCGCGACCGCACAGTCGTTTACGCCGCGGACGATACCGTTGGCCTGATCCGCACTGGCGCTCAAGCTGGAGACATCATGAAATCCCTTGTATGAAACCAGGCCGACGGCCGTGGTTAGCAGCAACAGGACACCGAAGCCGACGAACAGCTTCGTGCCTACCTTCAAGTCTCTCCACCCCATCCGTATCTCCCTTTCTCCTTGTTGTTTCTTCTCTACGATGTCATCAGTGTCCCGTGTATTAGAAACTGGCCTGCAGGTTCATAGCCAAGCGGTTCTGTTGGCCGAGCCCTTCCCCATCGTCGTCGAGTTCATAGTTGATCTGGAGTTTGGTGTACTTGCCGTCAACGAGCAGATTGGTCCCAAAGGTCAGCCGCGAAAGCGTGTTCTCGGCGACGGCACGATTCGGGTCGAGCTGTTCGAACCGGGTGAGAAATTCCACCACGGGCAGGAACTGCCAGCCGGTGGCGACACCCTGGGACGCCCAGAGATACCAGCCGGCTTTGTCCTGGTCACCCACGGTCGAGTAGGTGTACTCGCCGATCACCTGGGTGCGGGCGCGCTGCCAGCCGAGCGAGGCGCCGTAGGTGGTCAGGTCGAGGGCTGCGCTGTCGGCGGCATTGGTCTTGCCCGCGAGGACATTTGGTGCGAACGTGAACATCTTGAAGAGGGACAGCTCACTTCGAAAGACAAAATTCTTATGGGCGTTCGCATCGGTCGTGTTGATGCCTGAGCCGTTGAAGATACCGGTGGTCAGTTTGAGGCTGTGGGCGGCCCCCAGCGGCGTGCGGAATGAGAGGCTGGCGCCGATGTCCCTGCTAGGGCCAAGGCCGGTGGCCATAGCGACGTTGACAAATGGCAGCACGGGCGTGCCGGTGAGGAAGTCGGTCCCGAAGGGAGTCTTGAATTGACCGACAGTCAGCGACCACCGCTTGTGTGGGGAGACCGTCAGTTCGCCATCCTGCAGCGACGGCGTGCCGGCCAGATCGGCGATTATCTTGATCTGAGCATACCGGTTGAGTTCGCCGAGCAGACCGAATTGAGCCCGCTTGGCAGTGAAGGTGGAACGTTCGTTGGTTTGATCGGTGAAGTGCTCGTGCACCAAACCGTAGACGGAGATCTTCCCCTTGCTGATGATCGCCGGATTGGTCGTGCCGGAGGTGGTGGAGGAGCTGGTGGTGGATTTCAGCCCGGCCATTTGCTCATTGATAGAGCCGAGGCGCTGGTAAATCTGTTCGAGCATCTGGTTCTGCTCTTCGGGTACGTAGAATCCCTCTTCGTCGAGTGACACCAGCATCTTCTGGTTCTCTTCCGTACTGGCGCGCAGGGCGCTCAGGTCGGCCTTCAACGCGGTGATCTCGCCGGTCAGAGCGGCCAGTTGGTCGCTGTTGGCCGGAGCCGATGTCGGCTGAGAGGAGAGGCGTTGCACTTCAGCCTTCAGCGCCTGAACCTCGGCAGCCAGGGCGGCCACCGTCGGATCGGCCGATCCTGCACCGGGGGCCGTCTTCAGCTGGTCGATATCTTTTCGCACCGACTGCAGCTCCTGCTGCCGCGTCTGCGCTTCTTTCGCCACGAGCGTCTTCAAGTCGGCAGCTACTTTGTCTACTGCATCCAGCAGAGCTTTGAAGTCCTGTGCCGCAACCTGGGCCTGTCCCAGCAGCAGCAGCGAGAGCACGAAGATGATGACTTTGAACATAACGTATCCCCTGGTCCTGGTTATAGGTAGTGGTTATGAATCAGCCTGTCATTATCACCCGGCCTGTCGCGGAAGGACTGCCGCGGCGGCCTGGTCTGGGTCCCCTTTTTCATCACGACCTGATTACAGAATCGGTAGGGATACTATCGGATTACGGCGGGGAGTACCTGCAGGGGGCCGGGCCTGTTGTCGATGACGGTGTCTATGATTTGTCAGGATCTGGCCAATTCTGCGCCAAAAATGAACAGCAGGGCCAGCCTGGCAGCAGATCAGCGAAACCAGCATGATGTTACATTGTGGTTGCCGGGACCAAACCCTCAACCGGAGGGTTTTCCTTGCTAATTGGATCAAATTTGTCGATCTTACACAGACGCGCAGTGCGCCCCCGGTGGCCGATTCGAACGGCCCAACCACATTTTAGGAGAATAAACGTGGCTCTTCCCAGTGGAACGCAGTTAGGTCCCTATCGTATCGAATCCCCGGCCGGCGCGGGAGGCATGGGCGAGGTGTACAAGGCAAAGGATGTGCGGCTGGATCGCACCGTCGCAATCAAGATCCTCCCGGCACAGGTTGCCAGCGATCCGGACATGAAGCTCCGGTTCGAGCGGGAGGCAAAAGCGATCTCGAGCCTGAACCACCCCAATATCTGCACACTCCACGACATTGGCCACCACGAGGGCGTCGACTACCTCGTGATGGAGTACCTCGAAGGGGAGTCGCTCGCGAACCGACTGCTCAAGGGGCCGCTCCCGGTGCCAGAACTGCTGGCGATTGCCATGCAGATTGCGGAGGCGCTGGATAAGGCGCACCGTCAGGGACTGGTCCATCGGGATCTCAAGCCGGGGAATATTATGCTGACCAAGGGAGGGGCCAAGCTGCTCGATTTCGGTCTCGCCAAACTGCAGGAGGTGGCGGGCGTAGTGCAGGGTGTCAGCGGGATCACCCGGACCACGCCCCTGACCGGCGAGGGGGCGATTATCGGGACACTGCAGTACATGGCCCCGGAGCAGCTCGAAGGGAAAGAGGCCGACGCCCGCAGCGACATCTTTGCCTTCGGGGCGATTCTCTATGAGATGATCACCGGACGGCGGGCATTCGAGGGGAACAGCCAGGCCAGCCTGATTGCATCGATTATCAAGGAACAGCCACGGCCGATTATTGACACCCAGCCGCTGTCTCCCCCCATGCTCGAACGGGTCATTCGTCAATGCCTCGAGAAGGACCCGGAACACCGCTGGCACACGGCCGGCGACCTGAAGCGGGCGCTGTTGTGGATAAACGAGGGAGGGTCGCAGGTAGGCGTCCCCTTGCAGGTGTCGGTGCGTCGCAAGGCGCGCGAGCGGGTGTTGTGGGCCGCGGCGGGCGTTCTGGCGGTGGCCACCGCCGCGATGGCGTGGATGCTGTTTATGCAGCCGGCGCCCGAAAAACCGGTGGCCCGGTTTGCGATCGGACAGGACGCGCGTTTCGCCTCGGTAACTTGGCCGCTGATCTCGCCCGACGGCAAAACGCTGGCATTTCAGGCGCGCGACACCGCGGGCACATTTATGATCTGGGTGCGGCCGATCAATTCGCTCGATCCGTATCCGCTGGTGGGAACGGAAGAATCCCGACGACCGTTCTGGTCGCCCGACAGCAAGTATCTTGCCTTCTTCGATAATAGGAATCAGCTCAAGCGGATCCCGGTGGGCGGCGGGCCGACGCAGTTCATCTGCGAGGCTCAGCGCGGCGCCGACGGTACCTGGGGAAGCAGCGGGATCATCCTGTTTGACGGAGCTTTTGCCGACTCCATCTGCCAGGTACCGGCGGCAGGCGGGCCGGTGACATTTGCCACAGTCATCAATCGGGCGGGCGGCGAAACGGGCCACTCGTGGCCCTCATTCATGCCCGATGGAAAGCATTTTCTCTTCCTTTCGTTTTCCGATTCAGTTAGTGCTGGCGACGAGACGCTCCTGATGGTCGGCAACATCGAGTCGGAGGAGACGAAGAAGCTGGGGATTTCCGATTCGCGGGCCGTGTACCATCCAAGCGGGCACATCCTCTACCGCAAGGACAAGATCCTCGTGGCGCATCCGTTTGACGCCGATAAGCTCGAATTCACCGGGGATCCGATCCCGGTGGCCAACGACGTAACTTCAGCGAGCGAGCGCGCGTTGTTCAGCGTCTCGGACGGGGGCCAGCTCGTGTATCTGCGCGGAACCGCGGAGTCGGCGAGGGAGATTGTCGTGTGCGACCGCGACGGCAAGGAACTCCGGCGTATCGGTGCCCCCGAGCGGTACGAGAACATCGCCCTCTCCCCCGACGGCAAGCGACTCGCCTATGACGTCACGGGGGAAAACCTGACGACAGCGGATATATGGGTGCGCGACTTGGAGCGGGATGTCTCGTCGCGGCTCACATTTGATCCGGGAATCGATGCCTGGCCGGTGTGGAACCCGGACGGAGCCAGCATCTACTTCACGTCGAACCGCAGGGGAGGCACTAACAGCAACGGCTGGGATCTGTACCGGCGTCAGGCCAACGGCATCGGCGATGATCAGCGGATTACGGTGAACGACTCGATGGGAGTACTGACGCAGTCATTATCGACCGACGGCAAAACGATGATCGTTATGAGCGCCACAGGAGGGGCCGATATCCACCGGGTCGATCTTGAAAGTGGCGCGATCGAACCTCTGCTGACCTCGCAATTCTTTGAACGCTGGGCGACGCTCTCGCCCAACGGCCGGTACCTCGCCTACACCTGCAACGAATCAGGTCGTCCCGAGATTTACGTGCGGGAACTGAGTCCGACCGGAGGAAAGTGGCAGGTGTCATCCAACCGGGGACGTATGCCCCAGTGGCGGGCCGACGGCAAGGAGCTGTTCTTCGTCAATTACGAGAGCGATTTTCTGGCGGTGCCGGTCAATCTGGAAGGTGGGCTGAGTTTCGGCCAGCCGAAGATCCTGTTCAACCGGCCGTATTACTTCGAGGCCAGCGCTTCACACGCCTCTTACCAGGTCAGCAAGGATGGTCTGGAATTCCTGATTATCACGACTGAGAGCCGGAGCGGAACGGCCGAGTTCGTGGTTGTGCAGAATTGGCTGGAGGAATTGAAGGAGCGGTAGGGCTGCCGTCGAGCTATGTACTTAGACAGCAAAACGGGCAGGCGTCGCGCCTGCCCGTTTTCGTTTTGGTCAGACTATTTCTTTGCGGCCAGTTGCTCGACCATGCGCTTGAGCTCGTCCAGCTGCTTCTGCAGGTCGGCGTTCTGACTGCGAAGATCCTGATTCTGCTTCGAAAGCTCCTTTATCGCGGCGAGGGCAATCCCGGAAGGGTCAATGGTCGAAATCGACCGGTCGTCGGCCCCGACACCAAAAGTTTCCTTGAAGTCCTGGGCGGTCGGCCCGATGTGCTCGGTTTCCGGATCACCTTTGTAGTTCCACTTCGTGATTTCCAGATCGCCGATCTTCTCCAGCAGTTCCTGGCCGTCGACCGGTGCGAAGTTCTCCTTGGAGTTGGCGTCGGATGCATTCACCCAGTTTGAGCCGTCGCAGTATGCTCCGCCATCAACATCGATTCTCTTGACGGCATCGGCCGGTTTGCCGATGCCAATCCGGCCGTCTCCATCAATATCGATGGTCGTGTCGGCGGCATCGGTGCGGATAGTCATCCGTGCGCCAAGAGAGTTGGAAGACTGGTAGTAATCGTAGCCCTTCTTCCCCGCGAGGAGTATCACAGCCCCCGACGTATCGCATGTATGTTCGATGGAAACATCTGCCGGATTGCCCAGGTCTCCGACCTCCATCCGGGACTTCACCTGCCCGCCCACGGGAGTCGGCTGGCCGGTGACCGAGAACAGCTTGTAACCGCCGCCGGTGCTGATTCCGGACAGCGCCAGCCCGACATGGCTGGTATCGGTCGACTGGGTAATGGATGTCCGATTGGGATCGGCGCCGGTCCCTTTGGTCTTGATCGCAACGCTGCACGTCAGCGGGGTGGCGATTGATTCGATGTCCCCTTCCGGGACACCATCATCGTCGCTGTCGGTATACCAGCGTCCGGTCGCGGCATAAGAGGCTGCAGCCGCACCGCCGCCGCTGCCGGACAGGGAGGACACGGAGCTCACTGCCTTCGCCTGGGCAATGCCGTCACCGTCATCGTCCATGTCGAGGTAGTCGATAACGGTGGAATCGTCTGCGGTAGTGCCGGCCGAACGGTTGCCTGAGCCCCCCGTTCCATTGTAATTGACGGCGAAGCTGGAACTGGTCGGCGTCACGGTCGAGGAGATATCAGCGTCGGACAGCCCGTCGCCATCGTCATCGATGTCGCAAGAATGGACAGCGCTAAACTGGTCGGTAGTGGAGCTGATCAAGACCGAGCGTCCCCCCTGCGCGCCCGTCCCCTTGGTGTTTATGGCATGGGCGGCGACGCCCGGGGTGATCTTTGCGGTTACTTCCTCTTCCGGTACGCCGTCGCCGTCGGAATCCCGATCGAGCGTCACGATCGAGCGGGTGCTATCGACCCCCATCATGCTGCGCAGCACCTCGTTTCCCTCGCGGTCGAGGTAAATGATCGACCCGGACTTGCGCTCGACAGTGGAGGTCATGCTGGTTTCGGATACGCCATCACCGTCATCGTCATAGTCAAGGTAGAAGGAAGCGTCCGTGTCATCGCAGTCACCGCCCGCCCGGAGGCGTTTGGCGCTGGTCCCCTTCGAATTGATCGCAAGGCTGGCCGTGGTCGGGGTGATCCGTAGTTCGGCGTCACGCTCCGGGATGCCGTCGCCGTCGTCGTCCCCGTCGACATATACAGAGGCGTCGGTGTCGTCGCAGTCGCCCCCCATACCGAGGCGCTGGGCGCTGGTCCCCTTGGTCTTGATGGCCAGACTCGCGGTAGTCGGCGTCAGACGCTGTACGTATGCGCTTTCGGGGTCGCCGTCGTCATCGTCATCGCAGTCGCGTGAGTCACTGACGGAATCGGGGTAGGCGCGCAGGGTTATATTGGAAAAGGTGGTCCGGCCGGGTCGCTTCTTGATTACCCGGAGCTCGGACTGATCCGCGGACGAAACGAGATCCAACGCGCCGTCACCGTCAAGATCACCGATCGTGAGGTGGTCGGGCGAGGTGGAGATGTCGCCGCGCACCCGGGCGCTCATCATCGCCTTGGGCGCGTAGCGGATGGGCGTGCGCGGGGTCATGGGCGGCTCGCCGGTCAACTGCACTTCAAGGTAAATCGAGGAGTCGGTGAAGATATCGAAAAACGAATCGTTGTCGCAGCCGATGCAGGCGGAGTAAAGGCCGTTCTTGACGCTCACCGCTCGGACTTCGGTGTAGAGCAGGGTACCGCCGACCGAATCGGACCAGAAAGTCAGGACAAGATCCCGCAGACCATCGGGGACCGGGTTGTCGGAGGCGTCGGTTAGCCGACCCTGGTAGGCAATAGAGTCCTTGACGGTGCCGGCCGAGACGGACGACATCACGACGAACAGGCACACAAGGGCCAGAACGATAGTGAGGTAGCGCATACTGCACTCCGCGTAAGGTTGTTTGAGATAACAGGTCCAACTCAGGGCGATTGCCGGGTGGCCGGGCAGCTCGCGTTCGCACGGCAATAAGATACTATATGGCCCAATATAGTCAATGATTCTTTTGGGGTGGCGAACACGAAAGCGGACGATGGCAGGCCCCCCGCTCTCATGATTCGCTGGGAGAAGACCCGTCTCGGGAAGGCGTGTTCCCGGGCCGTTTGCCGGCCTCAGGCGCGCGGCTTCTGCCCTGCGATGTCCACCACGAAGGGTGAGAAAAACACGGTTTCGGCGTTCGCCTGGTGCTCCTGCCAGTCGGCAAGAATCGCATCGGCATCCTCCTGCGTGGCGATACCGCGCTGCACCATGACCGGGAGCTGGCTGACGAGGAAGCGCTCCATCCACTCCATCACGCGGCTGCCCGGTCCGCCGGTCAGCGAGGTCGGGGTGTAATCGATCACCGTCAGGCCGAGGTGGCGCATGACGCCGGGCAAACGCGCCGCCACAAATGGATCGCCCCCTCCGGAGCGCCACCACCGGCGCATCATCTCAGGAAAACTGTCCCAAGCCCCACCCTCGGGGAAAAGGGAGCATCCCTCATGGACATAATCCTGCAACGCAACGATACCGCCGGGCTTGAGGGCGGCCAGCAGTGGTTTGAGAAACGGCTCGGGATGGGGGACGAAACCGATCACCCAGCGGACAAAGATCAAGTCATAGTACTCATGTGGCAGGTCGACCTCGTAGGACGTGCCGGTGACGATGTGCAGGTTGATCCAGCCGCGACGCCTGACTTCATCGGTTAACCACGCTCGGAACGTCTCCGAGGGCTCGAGGGCGGTCACCTCGCCAAAGTTGCCGACCCGGTCGCGCAGATCCATCGAGACAAACCCCGGCCCTGCGCCGACATCGAGACACCGCCATCCGGGCTGCACGCCGAGGCGGTCAAAGAAGCGATGGGTCACCGGCCCCCAGACCGAGTGCTGGAAGCGGAGCCGGTCGATTTCCCGGTCGCTGTCGCCGAGGAGGTATTCGTAGCCGAGTCTGTCGATAGCCATGAAAATTCAGGTCCTTCAAGAATTGCGATAATATCTATCCCTATGGTCCATTCTACAAGCGTCCTTGAGAGAAGCCGCCAAGCGCCGGACAGATTGGCGCACTTGTGGAAGTGGATTGACGCTGGCTGGTCGCAAATATGCCTTCGGTAGAAGGAAGCAGCCCAAACCGCCATGGGGATCAGAGTTCGAGGAGGAGTTTAGCGCTATCTGGGGCCGGAGTCCTCTTCGCGCCAGTTAACATCAAGCCATCCAACACCATAAGTGCAGGAATCCGACAGATCCGGCCATGTGGCACCTCATCTCAATTGGCTTGTGCCTATCTTTTTCCTTGCGCGCCCAAGGTGCCCATGGAGTACCGAAAAGACTCAGATCAATCTCATAGCAGCCCCATCTCAGGTTGACCGTCCATAGCAAGGCGCTGACATTCAAGACCTTGTCGCTGTGTACCCTCAGAGGCGCAACACCGGGTGCATCCGAAATATCCACTTCCCGACCCAGAAGCGATACCCAGTATACCCATATAATGTGTGCCCTGCTCCGAGCTCAACACGGGCAGCATTCGCCGTCAAAAGAGGACAGGGGAATCCTCGACCGGGTAAAGTGTACACCCTGATTTACCGACCTGCTTAAGTAAAGGGATGCTAAACATCTGTCCGACAGCATTGGAGTGTCATTGAGGCTCAATTCCGCATTCACCCTGGCGATCGCGCTGCTTTGGGCGGTGATTATGCCATGCATCGTCAGCGCAGTTCCGGTAGTCGTCGACACTGCCATTTCGATCAGTGACGACACGGATTCGCTGGTTCTCATGCATACGACCCGTGACCCGGACATGCTTCTCCTGGTGACCGTCCAGTACACCGACAAGGACGACTCGGCCGAGACGGTCACGTACGGAGGCCTCCCGCTCACGCTGGTCGGCAAAGTCATCCATGCGATCGGCAAACCGCGCATTGAGCTGTGGCAGTATGTGAATCCCCCGGTTGGTGAGGCTGAACTGGTGCTGCTTTCCGACGGCAATGTCAAGGCAGCGATGTCGGCTGTCGCCCTCACCGGAGTTGACTTGAGTCACCCGGTAGACACAATCATTACCAAATCAGGCAAGAGTAACACAGGAAGTATCGTTGTACCCAGCAACCCGGGCAACATGGTGCTTGCCTCGTCTCTGTCGCTCTCCAACGGCGAACCCGACCCAAGTATTGGCTCGACCCGGATCTGGTCGCTGGAAGTCAGGGACGAGCACTGGGGACAAGGGTGCGTCAAGAGTGGCGCGGTGTCGGTCGGCATAGGTTGGGCCTTTACCGAGAACAAGGAGTGGGTGGAGTTGGGCGCCAGCTTGAGGCACCTGAACGAGCCACCCAACCTTGCGCCGCTCAGTTCCGCAACTATCGCCGAAGGTGAAGAAGTCACGTTCACGGTTTCAGCGTCGGACGGCGACGGAACCATCCCCGTGCTGAAAGCTGCTCCGCTGCCCAAGGACGCCTCCTTCAAGGATAACGGCGACGGCACAGGAGATTTCGTTTTCTCGGCTTCACAGAACGCCGCAGGGATTTACGAAATCTTCTTCACTGCCAGCGATGGTGAGCTTGCCGACACCGAAGTAGTAACGATCACGGTCTATACGGCCAACGTCTCCCCCGTGCTCGAGGACATCGGGCCCCAATCGATCGCGGCGGGAGATACACTGGAGTTCACGCTCAGTGCATCCGATGCCGACGGCGCCGTCCCCGTGCTGTCGGCCGCTCCCCTGCCACCGGGGGCGTCGTTCACTGACCACGGCGACGGTCAAGGCACTTTCTGGTTTGTTCCTAACTCCTCGCAGGTAGGTTCAATCGAAGTCACATTTGTTGCATCCGACGGAATTCTGGCTGACTCGGAAACCGTGCAGATCACGGTGCTGGATGCCGCGCTCCTGAGTTTCATTCGCGTGGAGTTGGCCGACGGGACAGCTGTCGGCGACACCGCTCTCTCCACCGATGAGGAGATAGAAGTGTACTGCCGGGGGTATAGCAGCGACAGCGTGTCTCTAGGAGACGTTGCCGTTCTCTGGACGATTATCGGCGAGGACTCCATAGCGCAATCGCCGGGCGCCGTCAGCGCGTCGGTTACCCTGGATTTCAGGAGACCTGGTACAGGGAGAATCGCTGCGAGCTTCGATCTGATCACTGCCGACACTTCCGGGATCCTGACGTTGGTACCCGGACTGCCTGCCCGAATTCGAATTTCGCCGGAGAGTTTTACCGGTGTCTTGCATGATACGATTGGTTTCTCCGTGACGGCCTACGATGCGGATTCGAACCTCGCTGACGCCGGCGAGATTGCCTGGTCGCTTCTGGGAATGATCGGCACCCTTGATGAGCGGGGCGAGCTGTCCGCTGATGTTCCCGGCATGGGCCGAATTGCGGTCGCCACTGACGGCAGCGGCGCCGTCGATACCACCGGCCTGATTGTGATCCAGTCAGTGCTGATTGATCAGATTGCCCTGGGGACAACCTCGGTGTATCCCGGCGAGCAGGATCAGACGCTCCTCGCGATCGAGGTTGGCAACTACTTCCAGGAACCCAAGACCATTAGTTCGCTGGCGGTCAGGAACGTGTCACGCGGGAACGGGACAGCGGAACAGGTGGGAAGCAATCTCGATTCGGTGGCAATCTACCTTGACCGCGACCTCGACCTCGAATTGTCACTGTGGGATACGCTGCTGGCGACACCGTTTGCGGGAACCGACAATCGACACATCAGCGCCTGCTCCCTTGCGCTGGCGCCGGGCGAACGGGCCATTTTGCTGGTAGTGGCCGACATAGCCACGCATCCGCACGACGGCGATTCACTCGACTTCAGTCTGCTCCCCTCAGCCGACCTGCAGCTGCTGGATGCCACGCCGGCCGACGGGCCGGATACGGTAAACTCGCACGGTGTGTGTATTATCGATGGTATGGTTGCCGCGCAGCTTGCTCTCACCGGCGCCGATCAGGACACCCTTGAGTGGGCCGACGGCCCGGTACGAATTCTCACCATTGATATCCCCTGCAATGGCTACCTCCCCGACACCCTCACCATGCTCGCGGTAGCCAATACCGGTACTGCCGGAGCAGCGGATCTTGATTCGCTGACAGTCTACCTTGATGAGGGGGACGGCACCTGGGATGGAGGAAGCAGCGACCACCGGGTCGCGGCTCTTGTAAACCACGGGGCGTGGTGGAGTCGCAGTGCCCTCCGGGTTCCGTTGAACACCGGGATGACCAGGCTGTTCGTAATCGCCACAGCGTCACGCTTTGCTACCCGGGGGGCAACGCTTGAACTGGGCATTCCCCAGTACGGCATCGGGGTCTCCTCGGGTAATGATGGCCCGCTCGACCACGAAGTTGCCGCCGAAGGCGGTCTCACGATTCTCAGCGAGCGCGAGATGTTGGTATCCGTGCAGCCGATCCCCGGGTCCTCTATAGTCTGGGGAGCTGTCTCGCCGCCTCTTCTGTCACTGCAATTGGTCAACCACAGTGGTGCTCCGGCCGAAATCGACAGCCTCGTGCTGACTTCCTATGCCGTGGATCCGCTCGGAGCAACCCAGGATGAACTCGATGGGCAGTTCGACAGCCTCATGGTGTATCACGACCTCGATGGCAATCCAATGGTGATCGGCGCCGCCGACACGTTGATCGCTGTCGCAACTGTGGAGGCCGGGACGGCGGTCGTGGGAACGCCTGGCCTGCTACTGCCATGGAGCAACAGCCACATCCAATTGACCGTTCTGGCAGCCGTGTCCAGAAATCTCGCGCGGGCCGGCACACAGGTTCGGTTCGGCATCGACCAACAAAATCATGTCTACTGCCATGAACCGATTCAGGTAACGGGGACATTTCCGGCGGTGAATCCCTCCTTCGCTACAATCAGCGGCTTCCCCGCTTCGGCGGTGGGAGTCTCCTCTGTTGACGACCTGAACCTTACCGGAGGGCGGACCAACAGCCCCGTGTTCCGCTTCCGCCTCCCGGGCAATGGGTATGCCGCCGACACACTACAGTCGATCCGGTTAATGAATCTGGGGTCGTTGAGTGACGGAAGCGCGGTAAGCACGCTCCGATTGTGGCATGATGTGACGGGCAACGGACTTACTACGGACGACATAGTGTGTGCCGAACTGACATGGAATGGCACCGACTGGTCGGCCGGCAACCTGCGAACAGGGGTATTCGCAGGCGGCGTCGAGTTCATTGTGACTGCCAGCATCACTCCGGAATCTTTCCGGGCCGGGACACTCTTTCTGTCAGTTCCAATAGGCGGAGTAACCTATCGGTCGGGCCTGAATGGCCCCGATGACGCGGCCGTCAGCGCAGACGATCCCGTGCTGCTTCTTCCGCCCGATCGCGTTACCATTGTTACTCTCGGTGACATCAGCGGCGCGGTGGCGCCCGGCGCCAACAACACCCGGATACTGGCCTTTGCGCTCTACAACGGATATACGGTTCAGAAAGAACTGAGCGGGCTGCGTCTCCACAACCGGAGCGTGTCGGGTGGAGACGATGATTATCGGGACCGCCTGCTCGGCCTCGTGCGCTTGTACTATGGCCGATCCAGTTCCTTCAGCCTCGACGAGAACTCGCTCGCGGCGGCGCGGAGTTTCTCCGATGACACGCTTCAACTGGATGGGTTTACGGCAGCGCTGCCGGCCGAATCGCTCTCGTACCTGTTCGTGACGGCGGAAATTGCGGACGATGCAGCCGACTCCGACACGCTTATCGTCGCGGCTTTCGATGCCGCCGACTTCTCCTTTGCCACGCCCGTCGCCCTCAACGGCGATCTTCCCGTCCAGACCGGCCGGACATTAGTGGTCGATGGTTCCGTGGCGTCGCAGTACGAAGTTCTCGCGATGGCCTCGCGGACAGTCCGCGCCGGCGATACGTCGCAGGTGCTCGTCTCGCTCCGTCCGGCTCATAACGGTGATCTGATCGATACACTACAGACTGTCGCGCTCGGGGTAAGTTGTGCACCGACAGACCTGCTATCTGTGAAGATCTGGCTTGATCGTAACGGCGACGCGATCTGGCAGGGAACAGACTCCCTGCTCGGCCCATGCTTCTATGCCGCCGGCCTGTGGACGAGTGCCTACCTTGGCTTACCGATATTGGAATCTCCCCCCTACCTCATCATTACCGCCGATATCGCCGCCGATGCCGCTTCGGGGACCGTTATTCAGACCTGGATTCCCCTCAATGGCTGCACCTACGCCTCGAACAACGACGGCCCCCGAGACTCCGTGCTGGCCTCAGGTGCGTCGTTGACCGTATACGCATCGCAGCTTCAGGTGTCCTGCGGTCAAATTCGTTCGACGTACTCGGTTGGAGAGACGATTGCAGTCCGCTTGAATGTGCAGAACCTCTACGGCGTGACTGTGCCCGGCCTCGCGGCCGAAGTGATTCCGGAGGGAACTATCGCCGCGGTCCGACTGGACAGCTGCAGCGGTACCTTGACGTTGAGCCCGGGAGCTACAGGAGAACTCAGGTGCTATTTCACCTCCCTCCAGACCGGACAGGTTTCCTGGCGAATGCGAGCGGTGGCGCCGGCCGTCTCCGATTCATCGGCATACATCGTGTCCTCGACGGCGATCATCCTGGAGCGGGCCGAGACTGCAGTCGTCAGTCTGCTGAACTCCGCCCCGGCCTCGGTAACACAGGGCCAGCGAAATGTCTTTCCCCTCACGATTACCGTTTCTCATCCGGACACCGGGGCATCGGTCTCTCCGCTGCAATTGGATGCTGTGCGCATAACGGTGAGAGACGCATCCGGGACAGGCCGACCCGCAAATCAGGTGTTTTCGCTCATGGCGCTGGGAGTCGGATTCTCCAACTACGCGATGGCGCTCCCGGTCCCGGCTGACAGCCAGGTTACTCTCACCTTCCCGTCGCCGGTGATCATCACTCCGGGCGCTGACGCCCGGCTGGCACTGCTGGTGGATGTTGACTCTGCCTGTGAAGCCTCCACGTTTGTTCTGTCGATCGATGGACCCGAGGCTTTCGTCGTGCACGACGCGAACGCGGGATCACCGGCAACCGTGCAATCAGCCGAAACTTTCCCGCTGAGCACCGCGATTTGCCGGGTGGATCTGCCCGCGGGCAGCCTCGCTGTGGCCGGTCCGGTACAGACCGACCGCCAGGCCAACCAGGGGCAAACCGGCGTGGTATGCATGGACATTACAGTTCGGCATCCCGGCGAGGTCGGTGCGTCGCCCATACAGATCACATCGCTCCGCGCCGCTTTTGTCGACAGCGACAGCAATCCTATCGATGCTTCCACCGTGCTCCGCCTCCTGGCAGTGCGGTCGGCCGGGACCGAATACGGAACGGTGTCAGGCGCTGGCCTGAGCACCACTCCCGTGCAGATCGACCTGGGCTCACCGCTCACACTCGGGCCAGGCGAAGCGCGCACACTGCAACTTATCGGTGATGTTGGTTCATCGGCCCTAAACAGCGGGTTCCGGCTGGTCATCGCCGACAGCTCGTACCTGTCGGTTCGGGAAATAGGCTCGGGCGCAACCATTCTGGCGGTCACCGATACCACCGTGCTCAGCACAGCGTCGGCTTTTCCATTAGCAGGCGGGTGGGTGGATATCAACGAACCCGCCCTGCCACCCTCAGTTTGCGTTACCGCGATGATGCCGGGATCAATTGTGGCCGGCTCGGAGGAAGTTCAGCTGGTAGAGTTCAGCATCGTCTATCCGCCCTGCGAGGATTGCTCGCCGGCTCAGGTCGACGGGGTGAAAACCAATTTGCTCAATACCGATGGTGTGCCGCTCGACCCGCAGAAGTTTTTAGATCGCATAGGCGTCTCGGTGGAGGGGGAGCCCGCCCGGTACCAGCCGTACGTCGAACTGGTCAACGGCGCCGTGTACTTCCGCTTCGGCGAAACGGGCCTGCAGTTGAGCGCCGAGGATTCGATCAGGGTCCGCCTGGTGGCCGACATCGAAGCGCTGGCACCCCATGACAGCCTTGTGCTCGTCGTGGAGTCGTCCGACCGCCTCGTATTGAGCGATCTCGCCGATCCAGCGCACGACCTCCGCGTGGTGGCCAACCCGGCCTGTGATCTCAGTTTCCCCATGGCAATCGGTCCGGCGGCGATCATTCAGCCGGCGGGGCGTCCATCGCTTTCGGCCGAGGACCATTCGGTAATCATAGTCCATCAGGGACAATTCGGAGTTCCGCTGATGGAACTGAATGTCGACTACAGCCTGCTGGGGCAGCAGGGGGATGTCGAGTTGCAGGGGCTGAGCGGTCAGGTGTTCACGCGCACAGCGGCCGGGTTCATCCCAACGGATTTGACGGATCTGGTGTCCAGTGTGAGCGTGTGGCTCGATGAGTCCCCGGTAGCGACATTCCCCGTGGCGGCCGATCAGCCGCTGACCTTCGCCCTGGCCGAGCCGGTCGTACTCACAGCCGGAGCAAGTCACCAACTCAGGCTGACCGGCGATATCAAGTCGACCGCCACACCGGCGAATTACTCGTTTGCGTTTATGGATTCGCTCTCGTTGACGCTTCAGGATCCGCTGCTGCACACTGCGGTACTTCCACTCGTTGCAGAGGGGACCTATCCACTTCGCGGGACCGAATTGTCGGTCACGGCGGCGACCATTGCAGCGTCGTTTACAAATTACCCCAATCCGTTCAACGCTGCTGACGGCAACGGGACAACAATTACCTACATGCTGGCCGAACCGGCTCATGTGTCGATCTCTCTGTATACCATCACGGGCGATCTGGTCACCGACCTCGCGGTGGATGAATATCGCGAGACGGGGCAGCATCAGGCCGACAAATGGTACGGCGAAAACCAGAAGGGGCGCGAGGTGCTGCCCGGGACCTACCTGTGCCGGCTGACGATACGATACCTGTCGGGAGGGGAAGAGTCGTTGCAGCGGAAAGTGGCGGTGATTCGATGAAGATGGCAGGGCTTCTCATCGGGCTGCTCGGCCTGCTGGCCGGGACCGTGTGCGCCGACGACGGAGGCAGTGATTCCCCGTTCAGCCTCGGCGCAGGGGCACGGGAGTTGTCTCTCGGCGGCGCCGGTGTCGTCGTGTCCGACGCGGCCACGGCGCCCTATTGGAATCCGTCGAACCTTGCCTCCGCACAGTACCTGACCGCCGCCGGGTTCTACAGCCGTCTGTTCGACTCTGACGTCGCCTACCAGTACGCCGGGGCAGCTTGGCCGACCCTTGATATGGGAACCTTCGGCCTAGGCGTCTTCCGCCTTGGAGTCGACGGTATCGAGAAACGTGACGACCGCAATTTGATGCTCGGGTACATTTCGGAGCAGCGGCTTGCGCTGTACGCTGCGTACGGCCGGATGCTGGGGAGCTATCGGCTCGGTGTGGCGACCCACTTCGAACACCATGCGCTGGCCGACCGGTCGGCGACATCATCCCCCGGGATCAGTGTCGCGTTCGGCCGAACGATCACGCCGCCGTTTGCATGGTCACCATCGGTGGATGTGACCGTCGTGCTGCGGAACGTGGTGAGTCCGCGGCTGACGCTCCTGGACGACGCGGTTAAGCTGCCTTTCCGCGTCGACTTCGGTACCCGAATAGAGCTTGCTCCCAACCACGGCGACCACAGTGCCGGCATTCTCATGAGCGCGGGCGCGAGCGATGGGGCGGATGTTCAGACCTCGGTGGGAGCAGAGTACGGCTTCCAGGATATGCTGACGCTCCGCGGCGGATGGGAGTCCGGGAAGCTGTCGTGCGGAGCGGGCTTCCGTGCCGGTCCCCTGACGTTCGATTACGCGCTGGTCGACCGGGATCTGGGAAGCGTCCACATGTTCTCGATCACGACGCTTATCGGCTCGTCCGCCGACGATCGCCGGATGGCCCGGGATCAGCGCCGCGAGCAGGAATTCAACCGGATTATGGCTTCTCGAGTCAAGGGCCAGCAGGAGGCGATGATTCACGACCTGATTGCTGCCGGACAGGCGGCACTGGCGTCCGGCGCCCTGACAGACGCATCGATTAGTCTTGACCGGGCCCTGTTCCTGACTCGAGTGTCCGGTGGTGATACGGCCGCAGTTGCCGCGCTGGCGACGGAGGCACACAATCTGCGGGAGAGGAGAGACCGCGACCGTCAGCTCGGGCAGCTCGTCGATTCGGCCACAGCGAAATTCCGGCAGGGAGATCTCCTGGGTGCACGACACTATGCCGGAATGGCCCTGGCGCTGGACGCCTCTTCCCCTGCTGCACTGGATCTGATAGCGCGCACCGATCAGGCCCTGGAGGATGCCGCCGCACAGGAACGCATGGTTTCGAATGCGCTCTTCACGCTTGATTCCCTCGTCAGTCTGGGCAAGATCGAAGAGGCGGGGGCGCTGCACCGCACGATCGCGCCCTACGCATCGCGGTATCCGGGCATCTCCGGGGCCGGGAGCCGGCTGCGATTCGAAGCCTGGAGAGCCGAGGCTGAGAGGGCCGCGGGCGACGGCAATTATGCTCTCGCTGCGCAGTTCGCCGACTCCGTCAGTCTGTCGTTCCCGGATCATGGCTGGCCGGCGATCTTCCGGGAGAATATGAAGAAGGTGAACGGCGACGTTGCGGCGGTCGCGCCGGTGAAAGAAACAACTGCTCCAACGAAACTCAGCGCCACCATACGGAAAGAGGCCGAGGCATCCTACCTGGCCGGGCAGCAGGCCTTCGCCCAGGGTGACCTGAGCGGAGCGATCTCACACTGGGAACTGGCCCATCGGCTGGCGCCGGACTATCGTTCGGTCCGGGACTACCTGCTCCAGGCCTACAAGCTGTCCGGCATTGACTACTACGGGAAGAATCGCCTCCCCGAGGCCATTGCGGTGTGGGAGAAGGCCCTTCGAATGGTCCCCGGCAACCCCGAGATCAGCAATTACATTGCCAGAACGCGCGGGGAGATGGCTCGCCTGGCGGAGGCCGGTTATGGCGACTAATCCCGCTGTCGAACGATCTCCAGAGTGGCCGGATGCCCGTCAGTACCGCCGCTCACTGCGGTGGGAATTCCCCCTGTACCTGGTGGTACTGGTGACGGTCCTGATGTCTGTTGCCGGTTACCTCTTCACCCGCCAGTATGTGACGGAGGTAACGTCGAATGTCGTCAATCAGTTGCTGATCCAGGCGCGGTCCCATGCGGCCTCGGCAGCCAAGGATATCCTGAGCCCCGATGGCCCCGATGTGCTCCGACTAAGCAGTTTGTGTCGTGAGCTTGCGGCCACCAACCCCGAGCTGTACTGGTCGGGCGTAGCCGATGACCAGGGGCTGTTTCTCGCGCATACTGACATTCGGCTTCTAACCGGCGGCGGCCGGCTCAGACTGCCGGTCACACCAGCCGACGTTCAGACCGGCCCGTACGACTCTCGGGCGTATACCGTGCAGGACACGCTTTACATCTACGTGCCGATCCGGGAGCGCCAGGTGACCATCGGCCATCTGGCCCTGGCTTTCCCGACGGAGAAGATCCAAAAGGCCCGGACGAACTCGATCGTAACCGTTACCACGGTGACGCTGGTGACGATTCTCATCGGGATCCCCATGGTTCTCTGGCTGGTCAGCCGAAAGCTGCGGCCGATCAGCACGATTGTCACGCACCTGCGCAATGTCGATCCGTCCAATCCGTCCTTGGATATTCCTGTCGGAGGGAAGAACGAATTGGCCTATCTAGCCGAGACACTGAGGGTCATGGGCATCCATCTGCGGACGACCCAGGAGGAGCGTCTTCAGACAGACCGCATGGTGCGCGAACTGGAGATTGCCCGCGAAATTCAGATTGGCATTCTCCCGCGCAAGTTCCCCACCGGGCCGAGCTATGAGTTCTGCGGCACCTACATCAGCGCCAATCAGGTTGGTGGGGACTACTACGACTTCCTGCCGTTCGACAATCATCGACTGGGTTTTCTGATCGCCGATGTGTCAGGCAAGTCCCTCCCCGGCATGCTGTTCATGCTGATGACCCGCGACATAATCCGCAGTGTGGCCACGCCCGACCGCGATCCTCGCCAGGTTATGTGCGATCTGAATCGGGAACTTCTCGGAACAATTCGCAAAGGCATGTTCGTCACCATGCTCTACGGCCTGCTGGATCTCCGTACCGGGCACGTGGCCGTGGCGTCCGCCGGCCACAATCCCATCATCTGGATTTCATCGACCCAAGGGACGACCTCCCTGGTGCGACCGCCGGGGTATCCCCTCGGGCTCATGGAGCCGGCGGTGTTCGATCAGCGTATCGAAAGCCAAAGGATCGAGTTGACCGCCGGAGACTGGCTCGTGCAATTTACCGATGGTGTCAACGAGGCGCGCAACCCGGAAGGAACGGAGTACGGCATGGACCGCCTGACACAGGCGTTGCTGACAAAGCGGCAATTGGAGCCGGCCGACTTCATCAACAGCACCTTGGAGGACCACTGCACTTTCGTCGGCTCGGCGCCCCAGTTTGACGATATCACGCTGGTGGCCATGAAGTGGCGCGGAAATCCGATAGCGCGAACCGGACAGGAGATCGACTGGTATGCTGCATCCGTCTGACATATCGGAGCGGGTGGTGGTTGCGCTGCCGGTTTCGGTAGAGGATCGGTCCGGGCAAGACTTCGAGTCTGCAGTCATGCGAGCGCTCATGGCGAAGCCGCATGAACTGCTGCTGGATTGCTCGGATTTAGGGGTCGTTTACTCCGGTCATATTCGCCTCATGTGGATCGCCCGCGATCTGAGCGCGAAACGGGGTTCGACTCTGCGGCTGGTTGGCGTGCGTCCAGAGCTCATCCGGGTGCTCCGGCTGCTCGACCTGGAAGCCTTCTTCCCGTTCAAAGTGTCGGATACCACGGCGGGCTACGCCGATACCATCCCGGTTGCGGACACGTCCATTCGTGAGGCATTGGAGCGGTTCGAGCGGTATCTCGGGCAGCTGCCGATGCCGGAACTGGCCGCCATGGATATTCGCACGATCTTCTATGAAATGGCCTCGAACATCATGTACCACGGCGAACTCGACTCAAACGACGTAATCGTCGTCACGGCCGTCGTATCTACATCAGAGAACCGGCATTCGATCAGCCTGAAATTCATCGACGGCGGCGTGCCGTTCGACCCTACGGTCCGACGGGCCGGGGTGATGCCTCTCGAGGCCGCCGAAAGCCGACGAACCCGGGGGTACGGCCTGACAATGATAGCAAAACTGGCCGATAGCGTTTCGTATGAGCGCCATCTGGGAGTACTGAACGTCTGCACCGCAGTAAAGCAATGGTCAACGTGATTCGAAAGGATCGGCTATGGATAAGAGATTGTTGTCCAGCCAGGTACTGGTGATCTCACCGGGAGTAATGCTGGACAACTACAATGCATCGAGCATGGTGGAGTCGCTCGTCTCGGCAAGGGCGGGCGGAGTTCGCTTCGTCATCATCGATATGGCCCGGCTCGAGTTCATTTCTTCGGCCGGGGTGGGCGCGCTGCTGGGAACGGTAAACACCTTCAGGGATCAGGGCGGCGACCTGATCCTGTGTCAGGTGTCCCCGACGGTTCTGCACGTCCTGAAAGTACTGGACCTGGATACCTACTTCACGGTCAGGCAATCGCTCGAAGAGGCGGTGACGCTGACGGAAGCGGTTCCGCAGTCATGACACCGGCCGGCCGAGGAATGCGATAGTGCTACCGACGACTGAACCCACTGCGGCTATGGAACGCGACGCACTGGCGCTTGGCGCGCTGCATCAGCTCGCGGCCCAGTTTGCGGCTGACTCCGATTTCGGGCAGCTGATGCACTCCCTGCTCCTGACACTGTCGGGGCAGGTTGCAGTTCCCGGCGTCATGGCGATTATTCGCAGATTGGGCATCCCGTCCGTCCATCCCACCGTATACGCTGTTGGTCCCCTGGCGAACCGGGAGCGGGAGTTGCCCGATACCGGCTCCGTCCGATGCTGGAGGTGCCTGGAGCATGAATCCTCGCCCTGCCTGGGCCACTGCACTGATGATTGGTCGGATCGAGCACCCGAAAGTATCTGCCTCCTCCAGAGGTACGGCCTGAGTGCCGTCGTTCCGCTCGTGCACAAGCAGACTCTTTTCGGTTTCATCGGAGTGGGCCGTAAGCACGATGGCCAGACGCTCGATGAGGATGACGTGACCCGGCTCAAAGCGGTCGTGGCGTCCGTCACCCCTCTGCTGACCAACTCATACCTGCTGTCCGATCTCTCGGCTACCAAACAGTGGTATGCGTCGCTGCTCGACGACGTACCGCAGGCCATGTTCGTGTGCAGCGCCACGGGAAAACCGCGCATGCTCAATCAGACGGCACGCACGCTGGTCCTGGACATGACCGGCGGCGAAGTGGATCTCGGCGACACCACGCCACCCTTGACCGAAATCCTGACCACCATAGAACTGCCGCGGGCGGTTCGTCGCTTCCTCACGGAGGAATCGGCCGGCCAGCCCGAGCCGTGCACCGTGCTTGACAGCCAATCGGGGCGGGTGTACAGCCTGTCACTAGCGCGGATTTACGGTGGCGCCGCCTCTCACTGCGACAAGGTCCTCCTGCTCGACGATGTCTCGCATGCGCGGGAGACTGAGTCTCAACTTCTGGAACTGGAGAAACTAGCGGAACGGGGCGCCATGGTGTCTTCCATAGCGCATGAGATCCGCAACATTCTGGCGGTGCTGCACGGGGGAGTGGAACTGACCCAGATCGCAATCAAGCGCGGTGATAGAGCAAAAGCGGAGAGCTACCTGGGCCGAGTCCTCGAAAATGTCCGTCACCTTGATCGGTTCACAACCGAACTCATGGACAACCGGAAGGGGCAGTTGCAGACACAGCTCGCTTCATTGAATGACCTGGCCTCGAACGTAATCACCTTTCTCCGGATTCAGAGCCGTTTCAAGGCAATCAGGGTGATCAGTGATTTCGATCCCAACCTTCCGGCGGTTGAGGTCGATACCGACCGCATCACCCAGGTGCTGATGAACCTCATCAATAATTCAGCCGACGCTATTCGTGAAGCGGGTCGCAGCGAAGGGGAGATCACGGTTCGCACCACTGTCGACCGGGACCGCGTGATACTGCTGGTGGCCGACAACGGCTGCGGCATGCCGCCCGAAGTTCGCGAGAAGCTCTTCCTGCAGCGGTTCACCACCAAGCGCGATGGCCATGGATTCGGTCTGGTCACTTGCGCCCGTATCATTGCCGGTCATCACGCCACTATCAACGTCGACACCGAACCGGGCTCGTACACCCGGATCCAGATATCATTCCCGTCGGTCTAAGGCAGTCCACTCCGTACCGCATCCCCTCCCCCAGCTATTCCCCGCAGCCATGATTCAGGACCGCACGGACAGTCCCGGGTAGGGAAATCGACCCGTTTCAACAGCCCGATTGCCCAAAAAGAAGAGGGCAGGTCGGCTGACCTGCCCTCTTTAGGTACTCTGCCTCCATCGCGCATTGCGCGGCGGGGACGAAATCTACAGACCGAGGAACTGACGAATGATCTCCCAGCCGCTCTCCCAGAAGACCAGCACGACTCCCATGAGTGCGCCGCCGGCAACGATACCGGACGCTACCGGGAACAGATACTCCTCACTCTGCTTCGGGTTCTTCTTCTGCCAGACCCAGCCAATCACGGCGCCGAGGAAAAACAGGAAGCCGTAGAACCACTGGAAAACCCAGGCCAGACCGATACCAGCCGCCGACGGAATCCACTTGTTCTGTTTGGGGAAGAGACGGGAAAGAATCGGGAGGATGAGCCCGACGAGACCGCCGATTACGATGCACCAGATCTTGACCGGGTGCATGGTGCTGAGGCCCTGCGCCATGGCCTCAGCGACGCCCTTCCAAGTCTGCGCGGCCGGAGCCGGGAACTGATCCGTGCCAAGCACGCTGGCATTCGGAACCAGGATGCTGAAGGCCGCCACAGTGACCAGGGTTCCGGCGAAGATCCCGGCGAACTGAGCGATGAACTGCTTGCGGGGGTGGGCACCCAGCAGGTATCCGCTCTTGAGGTCGGTAAGCAAGTCGGCCGAGGAGGTAGCTGCGCCGGCGGTGATGTTGGCCGCCATCAGGTTGACATTCATGTTGCCGGGCGAGAGAGCCCCAAAGGTCAACTGGGTAATCTTACCCATGGCCCCGACCGGGGTGGTGTCGGTTTCACCCGTGACCCGGCAGGCGACCAGAGCGAGCGCGAAACTGAGGAGTACGGCGACGAAGCTCTGCCAGTAGGGCATGGCAAAGGTGACATGCGAGAGGATTGCCAGGGCGATCAGCGCAACCACCTGTCCGATGACAAACCACGAGCCAGGCGTCTCGATCGCAGTGAGCTCATCCAGTTTCTTGCCGCCGCGCTTCGTAAACATATCTCCGAGACCGCGGAATGCACGAAGGGCGCTGCGCCACTCAAAACCCACCGCGAGGATCCCGGATGTGACCATGCAGGCAGTGCCGGCCCAGAGCGACCACTGAACCAGGGACCGGAAACCGGTCACTCCGGCAGCCTCAGGGACATTGGCCTGAAGCCAGGGCACGAAAATCATCCAGCAGGTAATCGAACCGACGAGCATACTGATCGCCACTCGCATACCGACGAACATGCCGGCCGCGATGAAGATCGGATCCCAGGCGAAGGTAACAGTCCGGCCGATCCAGGTCTCGCCAAGGGTCGCCGAGCTGAAGCGGGCCACCAGAGATGAGAGTTGGAGAGACTCAAGGCGAGTGCTTACAAGCCTGAGTCCATCGGTTAGAAAGGCGCTTACCATGGCCAGGAGGCCGGAGATCCCGAGGGCACGCGCAGCGCGCATTCCCTTTTGCCCCGTGGCATGCAACGCCCGAAGCGTTTCCGCTGCGGCGATCCCGCTGGGAAAGCGGAGCTGCTCGACATTTATCATCTGCCGCTTCATAGGGACGGCCATGGTCACGCCCAGAATGGCAATGAAGAAAACCCAGGCCAGCATGAGCGGGATCGGGAGCGTTTGATTGTTCAGCAGGATGTAGGCGGCGAAAGCCGAAACCAGAGTACCGCCGGTCGAGTAGCCCGCGGCACTGGCGGTAGACTGCATGCAGTTGTTCTCCAGAATGGTCATCTGGGTGTGAGCGAGCCTCATCTTGAAGAGGAGGGTCCAGATCGCGTACGACAAAATGCAGGCGGTGATGGCCACACCGAACCCCCATCCGGCCTTGAGCCCGATGTAGATGTTGGTCAGCGACAAAACTCCCCCCAACACCGATCCCATGATGACAGCACGCCAGGTGAGCTGTTTAATGGTATCGCCGCGCCCGCGGTAGCACTTCTCGTACCACTGGCGCTCGATCTCCTCCGCGGTCCCCTTGAATCCTTCGACAGGCAACTCGTAGTTGTCGTAGGCATCGTGCGTTACCGGGGTCTTGTCACGCTCAGATGCGTGCTCTGTCTGCTGATCCATCGCCATAAGCTGATCTCCTTGCGAGTTGGTCGGTCTCGGTCGAGCGAGGTGCATTCACTCCATATTGTGGCCTAAGTTAATGTGGTTCGGCCTGCTGTGCAAAGCGTTTCTGCTTGGTCGGCCGGTTAATTTGCCGCCGGGCCGCCAAACGGCCGTTCCCTGACGCCGCGAACCCAAGTGATGGCAGCCACCAGTTGCAGCCCATCCGCTCTTACCGAATCACCAGACCAACCTTCGCCACCAAGGCCATCCCGTTCTGGCGAGGCGCCCAGATACCGAATTGACACACAACGGCAGGCGGGGTTCAGGGGGGTGCGTTCTTTGCGCATCGCCCGCTTTCGCTTGACATCTATGCGGTTACGCAGATACCTTTTCCTGTGTGAACTCTTCAACTTACCGTAGCTCGACAAACAGATTTGGTGCATTGTGAGTCGTTCTATAATCGCGGGACTTCTTCCCCTCATCCTTCTCGTCCCCAGCCTGGCCGTTGTGCTGGTGATCGCGCCGCCGCTTCAAGCCCAGGATGGATTTGCCGTTCAGAAGATCGCGTTTGAAGGAAACGAATCTATCCCGGCCAATTCGCTTACGCTGCTGATGGAGACAGAATCTGTCGGAGGGCTGTCGAAACTGCTCGGTAAGAAGGGGCCGGAATACTCCAGAGAGGTTTTGGCGCAGGATCTCGATCGCATCAAGGCGTTTTACCAGCGCGAAGGCTTCCTGTACGTCGCTGTCGCACCGGTGCGAGAGGAGACCGACCCGCAAGAGAAGACGGTCAAACTGACCATCACCATTACCGAAGGTGAGCCTATCACCGTGCATCGGGTCGCCTACACCCGCTCCGAATCCAGTTCCGTTCCTGATATCGTCTTCCAGGAGATTCTCAAGCGAATTGCGCGCGAAGTGGCTCTTCGCCCGGAGACCAGATTCCGCGACTCCTCGGTTATGCTCGACCAGCTGCTGCTCGCCCGGGCGCTCGGCAACGCGGGATACCCGTATGCGGAAATCGAGCCGGAGCTGGCGGTCTCTGCTGAAGATCTGTCCGTGGCGATTGACTGGCGGATCGACAGCGGCCCGGAGTGCTTCTTCGGCGACGTGCGAATCCTGGGGGTCAGCAAAGTCTCGGAGCCTGTAATCACCCGGCAGGTTGCCTTCCATCCGGGCGACGTATTTCGCCTGCGCTCGGTAGAACAGACACAACAGCAGGTGTATGGACTCGGAGTATTCCAGGTGGCCACAGCTACTCCCGTTCTCGCCAAAGACAGCGGCAACGTGATTCCGGTTGAGGCGTTTGTCAAGGACGCCAAACGGTTCACAACCAAGTTCGGAGTCGGATACGGCACCGAAGATCACATCCGGGTGTCATCGGAGACACGGCTGCTCGGATTTCTCGGGGGCGCCCGCCGCTTGCAGCTCTTCATGAAACACTCATATCTGGAGCCGTACCACGTCGCGCTGACCCTGACACAGCCGGCCTTCCCAACGCCCCGCACGACCCTGAGTTTCGGCCCCTTTGCGAGGCGGCAGCGCGAACCGGCCTACACCATCAATCGAACGGGCGCAACACTCGGGGCCGCCCATCAGTTCAGTTCGTCGCTGAACGGCTCGATCACCTACGCGCTGGAACAGGTCGATGTCTCGGAGTCGGTCCTTTCGGAGTCGACCGACAGCACTGCTCTTCCGGGGCTGTACAACAAATCACAATTGATCCTGGGCAGTTCCTTTGACAATTCCGGCCCCCTGTTCAATCCGCGCCGCGGCTTCTTCAATGCCAATACGATCGCCTTCAGCGGCCTCGGTTTCGGCGGGGATACGCGCTTCATGAAACTGCTGATCGACCTCCGCCGGTACAGCTCGCTCTCGGTGCTCGTTCTCGCAACGCGAATCAAACTGGGCGGCATAGAGACTTTCGGCGCCGAGAGTTTCGTGCCGGTGGAAGAGCTCTTCTACTCCGGCGGCAGTTCATCGGTGCGCGGATGGGCACGCTCGGACCTGGGGCCGAAGAAAGATAGCGAGCCGATCGGGGGGCAGTCGCTCATGGAGGCCAGTATCGAACTGCGGTACCCGATTATCGGCATGTTGTCCGGCGTCGTATTCAGTGATTTGGGAAACGTCTGGACCGAATCATTCTCCTACGACCCGGCGGATCTTCGCTATTCTGTCGGCGCCGGGATCAGAGTCGCCACGCCTATCGGCCCGGTCCGGCTCGATGTTGCCCGGCCGGTGGCCGACGACGATGACGGGACCCAGTTTCACATCAGTATCGGGCAGGCCTTCTAGTGATAGCTGATGAGAAGTGCAGACCTAGATGAAACGCTGGTTAAAACGCATAGCAGTAGTGTTCGGAGCCTTCGTCCTGATGATGGGCCTGCTCCTGGGGCTGACTCAGACGGCGTTCTTTCGCGACTGGCTGAAAAACCGGATTATCGCGGCCGGAAACGAGCACCTGAATGGCCGGTTGAGCATTGAAGCTATCGAGGGGAACTTCTTCACCCACCTTCAGGTGCTCGACATGCTGATCACCGCCCACGACGACACCGTGATGTTCGTGCCGCGTGTCAGAGTGGACCTGACGCCGTCGCGGTTACTCCACTGGGAACTCCTGATCGACTCGATCACGATCGATGCACCGTACGCCAAATTGATCCAGACGGGGGACAGCAGTTGGAATTTCGCCAACCTGATCCGGACCGACACGGTGGTTCAGCCGGATACGCCCGAAGAAACGGACACATCCGGTTTGCTCATTCTGCTGAATGACTTCATCCTCCGCGACGGTTCCATTGCACTGACGGCGCTCGATACGGCCCTGCCGCCGGCCATAGAGGAAATCGGTGTGCGTTTTGCACTGCAGTACTCCGACACCGCTCAGCAGTTTGCCCTGAAGGGGCTGTCCTTCGCTATGGAGAAGCCCCCGTTCCGCCTGGAGCAGTTGTCGGTCGATGCATCGCGACGGGGCAACCGGATCACGCTCGGAAATCTCGTGATTCGAACCGCCCGCAACAAGCTCGGCGGCGAGGGAACTTATGTCGCCACCGACAGCGCGACATCCTCGGGCCAATTGGCCAGCGAGCCTTTCGACTTCACCGAATTGGCCGCCTTTGTGCCGGCCCTGAGCATCCACGGCAGCCCCCTCTTTGAAATCGAGGCACGGCTGGAGCGGGACTCCCTTGAGGCGACGCTCGGTATCATCGAACCCCCGCAGCGAATAGACCTCGGCCTCAGTGTCGCCAATGTCAGCAAAGCAATGAACGTCGCTACGCATGATCTCGTGCGGTACTACCTCGATATCGGCCTAACGAACTTCGACCTGGCCCACTGGCTGGGAGACACCGCTGCCGACTACCGCGCGAACGGTACGATCACGCTGGCCGGGAGTGGATTTACTGCCGAGGACGCAGATGTCGCAATGGATATTGCCCTTGGAGATGTTGGTGCTCTCGGCCGGTCGCTCGGCCAGATGACCGGCACCGCCCGCTACGCGGGGGGGGATCTCGTTGGTTCACTTGACGCCTCCGGTGCCTTTGGCGGCCTGAATTCTGTCTTCAGCGTAACCGACATACTCGATTCCCAGAGCTACGAAATCGGATTGACATTCTCGCACCTCAATCTGGCCCCCCTGCTTCAGACGGACAGTATGATCTCCGACCTGAATTTGACCGCGCTGGTGAACGGCAGCGGCTTTGATACGACGCGTCTGAGCGGGAACGCGCAACTCCATCTCTCGCCGTCGACGTTTTCCGGCGTGAACGTTGACACAGCTTTCGCGCGTTTGGATTTCACTGCCGACTCTTATCGATTGGATACTCTGCATACCGCATCGGCGGTGGGGAGCCTGAGCGCGGTCGGCCAGGGAGAGGTCGACGGCACCCACGCCCTGATGTATGCGGTGCGTTTGAAGTCCCTTTCCCCCCTGCGAGAAATGCTCACCGGTATCGATACGCTCTCGGGAGCCGGCACGCTCGACGGAACTGTCAATGGTGCTCTTGATTCGCTGTCGATTGGTGGTGACCTGGCCCTGAATAACCTGTGGTATAACACGTCCGGCGTCGAAACGGTGGAGGCACAACTGACCGCGCTGTCGCTGGGGGACAGCCTGAGCGGCAACGCTCGGATATCGGCATATCGCCTGATAGCCGGTAGCCTCGTGCTGGATTCGGTTATCGCCACTTCGGATTTCACCGGAGCCTCGGCGGCCATTGTCCTTGATGGATTCTACCGACCGGGAATCAGCGCTCACTTCGAGAGCATGGTGGCTATCGACAGCACGATCAGCGCGGTGGTTCCGGCTATCGCCTTTGACTTCGGGACGCAGCAGTGGCGCGGAGGCAGTCCGGAAACGCGTCTTGCCGTGATCGGCGAGGACTACCGTATCGAGAATCTGATCCTGAGTTCACCTGTCGCCGCTGCCGGAGAGCAGCAAACCATTTCAGTGGCGGGGCTGTTTTCGATGACCGGAACCGAGGATCTCTCATTGGCTATCGATCGTCTCGACCTCAGGCCGTTGGTCGCGGCCTTCGATATCCCGGACAGCGTAGCCGGACTGTTGACCGCCAGTATGCACCTCGGCGGATCGGCGTCGTCGCCGATTCTCTCCGGACGGATGGCGATCGACAGCGGCCTGGTCAACCAGTTCTCGTATCGCGCCATTCACGCCGGTTTCGACTACGAGGCCGAGAACCTCGCCTGGAGCCTGTCGCTGGTGCCGCACCAAGCGGACAGCCTGGCCATTACCGGCCTCCTTCCGGTCAACCTTGCGCTCGACAACACCGGGGACGCAGTTCACCGGGACCGGCCATTTGAAGTCGATGTCAGGACCTCCGGCCTCCCCCTTTCGGTCGTTCAGGCTTCCGGCCAACCGCTCAGCAATGTCGCGGGGTTGATCACCGCCGATATCAATATCGCCGGAACCATTGATGCTCCCAAAGTGGGCGGCCAGTTCGGCCTGCGCGACGGCTCGGTTTCAATTTCGGCGCACGGTATCGAGTACTCAGACATGCTGGTCGGTCTCTCGGTACACGACGCCGTCATCACCCTGGACACCCTGCAGGCTGTGAGGGACAAGGGAATATTGACCGGCTCGGGATCGTTGCAGTTCGAGCGGGACCTCCTCACCGGCGTGATCAAGACGACCGAATTTGATTTCCTCGCGAACTCGTTTGAGGTGATTAAGCACAAAGACTATCAGGTATCCATCTCCGGCGATGCGCGTCTGACCGGCAACAGCGCGGAGCCGAGGTACTCGGGCAATATCACAATTCTTCGATCGAGCTTCTTTCTCCCGGCCCTCATGGAGAAAGCCGCCGCCGCCCAGGCCATGGCCGACCAGTCGATGCCGATGCTGGTCAGGGCCACGCTGCCAGCCGACTCTTTGGCCGACTCCACGGGAAATGCCCTCGTGGTCGACAAGTCCGAGATTGACACCGCTGAGGTCGACTGGTTCGAGAACCTGCGCGGCAGTTTCAAAGTCCTGATACCACGCAATACCTGGCTGCGCAGCCCGGATATGAATCTTGAAATCGGCGACGGAGATCTCGATCTGGTCAAGAACGGCCCCGATTTCGAGCTGTTCGGACCGCTCCGGATTGTACGCGGCCAGTACAATCTCTACGGGAAGGTCTTCACGATCGTGCAGGGGAATCTGCTGTTCCAGGGGGGCGCGGAGTACAATCCGGAGGTCTCGATGCAGGCGCAGTACGTGTTTCGCACGGCGGAACGTGAGAAGCGAACCCTCAAGCTCGAGGTCTCCGGCAAGGCGTTCACGCCGGTGCTCCAGTTCACGCTTGATGATGCCGCGATCGAGGAGAAAGACGCCATCGCCTATGTCATGTACGGGCGCAGCATGGACGAGCTGACGTCGGGACAGCAGTCCGATGCCGGCGCGGCGCAGGCTGATTTGGCGAAAGGGGCTGCCGCCAATATGCTCTCCAACCAGCTGTCCCAGACCCTCGGCAGCAAGCTTGGTCTCGATGTCGTCGATATCAATTCACAGGGCAGCCTGGCCTCAGCTACGATGACGATCGGCAAGTACCTGACCAACGATCTCTTCATGAGCTACCAGCGTTCGCTCGGCAGCGCGCCGGGACAGGAGGCGACTCCAGACATAGTCACGCTGGAGTACGAGTTGAACAAACATCTCTTTCTGCAGCTTCTTCAAGGGGACAGCAAGACGAGCGGGCTCGATTTCATCTTCAAGCTACAACGCTGAACGGACGACGGCCGTGCGTTTGATAATGGACCGGCGGATGGTCATGTGACTCGCCATCGCCGGATCCTCCCCGCAGAGATCTCCCGGCAGTATGAACTCACGGCGGCGGTAGCGTGCGACTGCACCAGACTACAGCGCAACCCCGGGCTCCCCGTTTCCCGGGGGAACCGGCCGGTTTCCTATCGCTGATCCAGCTTCAGGAACGCGGACGAAAAGCGAATTCGGCCAGCGTCATAGATTCCGGCACCGGGTAGACGCCGGCTCCGGAGCAGAGCGGGCAAGGCGCTTTATCGATTTGCCGCACTTCTATCTGCCCCGTACCGTGGCACGCGAAACAGGTGTTTTCCAGGGCATTAAACCCCTTGCCGTCGCAGTACGAGCACCGGTGCGCATGGTCAGGCGTCAGGCAGCGGTTGTCGGTCCATCCTCGTCCCTGGCATTCGGGACATCGCTGCGGGGTGCAGTCGGGCGGCTTAGTTGACCTGCGGTTCGAATCCTCCATGGTATTCCTCCGATAGTGACGTGGCGATCCATTCGGCGACCCGGCTGAGGGCCGGTTCGAGTGCCTCCTCCACCGGCGGAGTCATCTCCTCACTGAGCGTGCACACATCCTGCGCTTCCACCGCCAGAACATCGATGCTCTCCGGCATGGCCATGCCGAGCGCCCGTCCGAGGGCAAGCGCGTGGGGCAGGCTGATCTGGTGGCTGGAGGTCAACAGACGCGAGGGAGTCTCTTCGCCCATCGGAAAGAAGTGGATGGTCCCCGGCAGCGCCCGACCGGTGACGATGGTATCGACAATCAGGAGCCGTTCGTGGTTCTGGAGCAGCGGCAGCAGATTGAAGCCTGCCAACGGGGCAAACTGCACATCCGCTTTGCCCTCCAGTTCCTCCTGTTCCTGCAGTCGCCGGGCCAGGTGAAAGCCGAATGCATCATCCGACAGGACGTCGTTGCCAAGGCACAGCACCAGCGTCGAACTCATCAGAACCTCCTGACGGTTTGGATCACCTCGCCGCTCTCCGCCTCATGTATGATCAGTTCCAAAGGCATTTCGCCCGGCAGGCTGTGAGTGGCACAACCGAAACACGGGTCGTACGCCCGGAACGCCATTTCGATTCTGTTGAGCACGCCGTCGGTTATCGGCTGACCGGCTCGGATAAGACCTTCCGCCGCTTTCTTGATCGACATCGAAATGGCGGCGTTGTTGTTGGTCGTGCCGACAATCAGGTTGGCCTCTGTGATGATACCGTTCCCGTCGGTCTTGTAGTGATGCGTGAGGGTGCCGCGCGGGGCTTCGACAATGCCGACCCCCTCGCCGACAATCCCCGTCGGCGGATTAAGCACCTTGTCGGACGTAATTTCATCGTCCTGAGCCTGCTGGAGAACGGCCTCGCAGGCAAACACTAGTTCGACCACGCGGGCCCAGTGGGTGGCGAGCGTTGAGTGGACCGGCGTACGGCCTGAGCGATCGCCGGTCAGCGTTTCGTAGAAGCGCTCGTATTCGGCCTGCGCCAGCGGCGTCGCCATGCCGTCAGATACGTTCAGCCGACTCAACGGGCTCGCCTTGTAGACACCCGATTCGATTCCGTCGACCATCCCCTTCCATCCAACCTGTTTGAGGTACGGGTACTTCAGGTAAGAGTATGGCTCGACATGTTCGGCCACATACTGGAGATAGTCCCTCGGCTCGTACTTGTGCCGCTCCTTGCCGTCGGGTCCAGTGACCCGGACCATGCCGTCGTAGAATGTCACCTTGTTGTTGGCGTCGACCAGGCCCATGTTGTAGGTCTTGTGGGTAAACATGTCGGACAGGATGAGATCGACGTAGGCCTTGTTGGCGAGGACGATGTCATTGAGAACCTTGATCGTGAACTTGCCGAACTCGACCATCTGGCGGCCGATCTCGATAACTTCCTGCTGCTCTTCTTTCGTGACCCGCTTCGACAACCCGCCGGGCAGGGAGGTCACCGGGTGGACTTTCTTGCCGCCGATGATTTCGATTATCCGCTGGCCTCGTGCGCGTTGGGCGATCACCGCCTTGCCGGCATCGAGCCCGACCTTGGCAATGACTCCAAGGATATTCCGCTCGGCCTTGGGTGCGTCGGGACCGCACACGAAATCTGGTCCGCCGAGGGCGTAGAAGTGGGTCGTGTGGTCGCCGGCGTAGAAGCCGTTGTACATGAGTTCGCGGAGCTTCCGCGCTGCCGATGGGATGGTTACGCCGTAGACCGCGTCGGCCGCCTTCGCAGCCGCCATGTGATGGGCATCGGGGCAAACGCCACAAATGCGCGTCGTGATGCGGCACATTTCCTCGACCGGCCGCCCCACGCAGAATCGTTCGAAACCCCGGAGCTCGGGCACCTGGAAATAGGCGTTGGCCAGGTTGCCGTCGTCCTTGACGAACAGGTGGATCTTGCCGTGTCCCTCCAGGCGGGTGATCGGATCGATGACGATTTCCTTCATGACTGCACCCTCCGCAACATCGAGCCGGGCAGGCTGAATCGGTAGAATGTGCCGACCGGATCGGGGATTGTGGCGATAATCCGTTCGATCTCCTCCGGATCGTTGGAATCGATGACACTGGCGATAGCGGAAACCATCTTGGCCCCCTGATCGCGGACGTTAATGGGCAGGCCGTAGCAGCCACGGCAGGGCACGCCGGCTTTGACGCACTTCGCGCCGCACCCGGAGCGGGTCGCAGGGCCGTTGCAGATGATCCCCTGCTCCATCAGACAGATATCGGGATCAGTGACCACCTCGAATGGACGGACGAATTTCTTGATCTTCTTGACGTTGCGTTCGCGGGGGCACTCGTCGCAGCAGCTCTTGTCGGTCGCACCGAGAACGGTTCCGGCAGGAGGCAGCGGCTTGCCGGTTTTCAGGATGTCGATCACCGTCGCTACCACCGCTGCAATCTGGTCCGACTGCGGCGGGCAGCCCGGAATGATCACATCGACCGGGACGGTTTGGCCGAGCGAGAAGACGCTGTCCCACATCTCCGGAATAGTCAGCCGGCCTTCGGGGACACGGCATTCGACTTGCGGAATGGTCCCGTTCGGATTGTCCAGGGATGGGGATTTGTGGTAGACATACTCGAGAATGTCCTGCTTGTGGCAGAAATTGGCCAGTCCCGGTATGCATCCGTCGGCAGCGCAGCTTCCGAACGCACAGAGCACCACCGACTTCTGCCGCAGCAGGTGGGCCATCTCATAGTTCTCCGAGTTGCGGATAGCGCCGTTGAAAAGCGTCAGGGTAATTGACTTGTCCGGCATAGCCCGGACATCGTCGTACTTGATATCCATTGCGCACGGCCAGAAAACCAGGTCGAAGAAATCAACCACCCCGAGGATCTTCTCCTCGATATCGAGGATGGCGATATCACAGCCGCCGCAGGAGGCCGCCCAGTAGATGGCCAGTTTCGGTTTTGCCATGTATGCCTCGCTCAGGTGTGCACTGCGGTCCGTTCCACTTCGGGAACGAGGCCGCCGAGTTTGAGTGGACCGAGCGACCGGATCTGCTCGGTGAATTCGGTAATGACTTCCTGGAAGCGGGCTCCCTCCGAGGCCGACACCCATTCAAGGCGCAGCCGGACGGGATCGATACCGAAGTCCTTGATCAGCTGTCGGGTCAGGAGCATCCGGCGCAGGCACTTGTAGTTTCCCTCGACATAGTGGCAGTCGCCCGGATGGCAGCCGCACACGAGCACGCCGTCGGCCCCCTTGCGAAACGAGCTCAGGATGAACCCGGGGTCGATACGCCCGCTGCACATGACGCGGATGCTGGTCATGTTGGGCGGGTACTTCATCCGGGCGGTACCGGCCAGATCGGCTCCCGTGTAGCTGCACCAGTTGCAGAGGAAGCCGATGATTCTCGGTTCAAAGCTCATGTGAGTATCCCCTCGATCTGAGCGTAAATCTGCTCGTCAGTGAAGTGTTTGCCCACAATGGCCCCGGTGGGACAGGCCGCCACGCAGGTTCCGCAGGCTTTGCACATCGCCGCGTTCACCTTGCTCACCTTCTTCTCGGCGATGAAATCGATGGCGTTGTACGGACACAACCCGTTGCAGATGCGGCAGCCGCTGCAATTCTCCTCGCGAATCTCGGCAAAGGCCGCGTCGAGCAGGATCTCGCCAAGGCAGAGGAGCTTGAGCACGTGCGAGGCGGCCGCGCCCCCCTGCGAGACGGTGTCCGGAATGTCCTTCGGACTCTGGCAGGCGCCGGCGAGGTAAACGCCGTCGGTGGTCGTCGACACCGGCCCGAGTTTCGGGTGAGCTTCAATAAACCAGCCGTCCGCGCCGGTGGAGATATTGAACTTGCGGGCTACCTCCTTGGCGTCGGCCCGGGCCTCCAGCGCGGTGCAGAGGATCACCATATCGACCGGCACCTCGCGGAATTTCCCGATGAGCGTGTCCTCACACCGCACGAGGAGTTGCCCCTCTTCGGTCCGACGGTACGAAGCCGGAACGACCTCGGCGCCGCGACCCCGGATGATGTTCACGTCCTCATCGAGAATCCGCTGATAGAATTCCTCGTAGCCCTTGCCATAGCTGCGGATGTCGATGTAGAACTGGTAGACCTCGGCTTTCGTCTTCTCCTTGACCAAATGTGAGAACTTGAAGGCATACATGCAGCAGACGCGGCTGCAGTACTTATGATGGTTCTGATCGCGGCTGCCGACGCAGTGGACGATGCCAATCGCCCGCGGCTCTTCCCCGTTCTCCAGCAGGATTCGCCCGCCGGTCGGACCGGCCGCGTTGTTCATCATCTCGAACTGCTCGGCGGTCACCACATTCGGATACCGGCCGTAGCCGTACTGCTTCATCACGCTCGGATCGAAGCTGTCGAAGCCGGTCGCGAGAATGACCGCCCCCACTTCGATCTCCTCGATCTGTTCGGTGTCATCGTATTGAATGCAGTCTTTCGGACACACCTGCGAGCAGACTTTGCAGCCGCCGGTGTTGAAGTGAATGCAGTGCTCCGGTTCTATCCTCGGCACGTTGGGCACCGCCTGTCGGAACGGCAGGCTGATCGCCGAGTTGGGAGCGAGGCTGATATCCCGGTGAACCACCTGCCGCTGGTTGATATCGTCAAGGGCGATATGCCCGGTCGGGCAGACTTTGGCACACGCCCCGCAGAGAATGCAGTCATCGCTCTGGCCGCCGAAGGGAGTCGCTACTTTGCGGAAGATCCCCCGGTCGCTGAACGCCAGCGCGTGCGCACCGACGACTTCGTCGCACACGCGCACGCACAACCCGCACAGGATGCAGGTATCGTCGCCCGTGCCCCAGCGGGGTTTCTCGATACCAAGTTCATCGGCGAGTTGCTGCAGCACCGGAACCGGCGCACTGCGGCTCATAAGCATCTCGAGGTTGACTCGCCGGGCGTTCATCACCCGCGGGGTGCCGGTGTGAATTTCCAGACCGTCCCACACGGGGTAGTTGCACGCAGTGACGATCTTGGTCCAGCCCTTGCCGTCGCGGGCCTCCACCGCGCAAATGCGGCAGGCGGCATACGGCGTCATGTACGGGTAGTGGCAGAGGGTCGGGATGCGAATACCCAGCGATCGTGCTCCCTCGAGCACATAAGCCCCTTCCTCCATCACGATATCGTGGCCGTCTATGTTGACATGAACCTGTGCCATATTCATCTCCTATGCGACCGCCACGGGTTCGGCTTTGGGTTTACCTTTCCACAGTCCGGCGGCGCGGGCTTGTACCGCATCACCGTCGCCGCGCTTCACCCGCACGATGGCATCGTGCTTGCAGATCTGGTAGCAGGCGCCGCACTGGATGCACTTCTCCTGGATGATGTGGTGCAGGCCTTTTGATTCGCCGATGATAGCCGCGGTGGGACAGGGCTTGGCGCAGGAGCGGCAGCCGGTGCACTTCTCGGTGATCGCGTGCGAGACCAGGGCCTTGCACACGCCGGCCGGGCATCGCTTGTCGAGAATGTGCGCCTTGTACTCCTGGCGGAAGTAGCGGATCGTCGAGAGGATCGGGTTGGGCGCGCTTCCGCCGAGCTGACACAGGCTGGTGTCGATCAGCACCTGGCTCATCTCCTCGAGCTCCGCGAGATCCTCCATTGCCCCCTCGCCGTCGCTGATGCGCGTGAGGATCTCCAGCATCCGCCGGATACCTTCGCGGCAGGGAAGACACTTGCCGCAGCTCTCCTCCTTGAGGAAGGTCAGGAAGTACCGGGCGACATCGACCATGCAGGAGTCTTCGTCCATTACGATCATGCCGCCAGAGACCATCATCGAGCCGTCCTTGGTCAGCTCATCGAAATCGACCGGCAGATCGAGCAGGTTGACCGCTTCCTCATCCTCCCGCAGGTCACCGTGGGCGACCATGCTGTCGTGGATCCCCCTCTCCCCCGTTTCCACTATCAGCGTGCCGCCGGATGGCCCGCCTGTCTGGACCGCTTTGAAGCGTTTCTTCCCCCGCACGCCGCCGCCGATATCGTAGAGGATCTCGCGCAACGTGATCCCCATCGGGACCTCGACGAGACCGGTGTTGTTTACCTTCCCGGTCAGGGCGAAGACCTTGGTCCCTTTCGAACCCGAGGTGCCGATTTCGGCGTACTTGGTCGCGTTCATCTCGATGATGATCGGGACATTGGCCCAGGTCTCGACATTGTTCAGACAGCTCGGCTTGTCCCAGAGGCCGGCCTCAACCGTGTGGATGTACTTGGCGCGAGGCTCGCCGGTCTTTCCTTCGAGAGACGCCATCAGGGCGGTCGATTCACCGCAGACAAAAGCGCCGCCGCCGCGTGATATATCAATGTCAAAATTGAAGCCGGTGCCGAGAATGTTCTGGCCGAGCAGGCCGCACTCACGCGCCGTCTTGATGGCGTGTACGAGATTCTTCACCGCAAGGGGATATTCATTGCGAACGTACACAAACCCCTCGCTGCAGCCGATCGCATAGGCGCCGATAATCATCCCTTCGACCACCGAATGAGGATTCCCCTCCAAAAGCGAACGGTCCATGAAAGCGCCGGGATCGCCTTCATCGGCGTTGCAGATGATGTACTTCGGGGTGCCCTTGGCCTTGCGGCATGAAGCCCATTTCCGTCCCGTCGGATACCCGCCGCCGCCGCGCCCGCGAAGGCCGGAGAGAGTGATTTCTTTGATGATGTCTTCGGGCTTCATCCGCAGCGCTTTGACGACAGCACTGTACCCACCGAGTGCGATGTAGTCGTTGATCGCGGTCGGGTCCATGAAGCCGTTCTTGCCGAATATTAGGCGCATCTGCTTCTTGTAGAAAGGGATGTCCTTCTCGTGGACGATCGTCTCCTTCGTTTGCGGATCGCGGTAAAGCAGCCGCTTGACCAGTTGCCCCCCTTTGATTGTCTGCTCGACAATGAGCTTCGCGTCGGCCGGCTTGAGCTTCTGGTAGAAGACCCCCTGGGGCTGGATCACGGCCAGCGGACCGCGCTCGCAGAAGCCGTGACAGCCGGTGCGTTTGAGTTCGACCTCTCGCTCGAGGTTGCTGCCGGCAAGAGCTTCTCGGAAAGCCTCGCTCACCGCTTCGCAGCCGCACGCGAGGCAACCGGTGCCGGCGCAGAGCGCGATGATCGTCTTGTCGTCATTCCTCTGCCTGATCAGCTTCCGGCGATACTCGTCGACATCTGCGGCTGAAGTGAATCGCATGTCGCTCATGCCTCCTCCTCTTCATCCGGGTCTGCTTCGGCTATTGTTCCCTGGAGTTCCGCCAGCATCCGATCGACCTTGCGTACCGTCATATTCCCGTAGTACTGCTCGTTGGCCGTCACCAGCGGACCAAGCGCGCAGGCGCCCAGGCAGTTTACCGTCTCGAGACTGAACTGCTGGTCGCCGGTGGTCTCGCCCGCCTTGATTTTGAGGGCGGTTTCCAGGCGATCCACAATCACCCCGGCCTGCCGCACGTGGCAGGCAGTCCCGGTGCAGACGCACACGTGGTTCTTCCCTTTGGGCTTCAAACTGAATGACCGGTAGAATGTAGCCACTCCGAAAATCTGCGCGACCGGCAGATCCATTCTCTTCGCCACCAGCCGAAGGGCTTCGACTGGGAGGTAGCGGTAGTGCTTCTGAACATCCTGAAGGATCATGATGAGGGCGGTTTGTTTCGCCTCATACCTGCTTACGATCGCATCGATCGCTTCGGCCAGGTCATAGTGATTGTCAACTGCGGTCTTCACCGGGCGCCTCCTTTCACCGGCACCGGCACCGACACCGACTCCGGCATCGGTTGCGCGCCTGTCAGCATGGTCAGATCGTGCTCGGGGCCAAGGACGCTGGGATGGCGAATCTGCAGCGCCCTGCCCTCGCAGATTACCTGCGAGCCAAGCTTGAGCCGGCGGAACCGCGGCGACGGCTGGCTGGGACAGGCTTCGTAGCACGAGCCGCAGCTGTTGCACTTATCCACATCGACGTAGCGCGCTTTCCGGCGCACTTTGATCTTGAAATCCCCCACAAAGCCGGTCACCTGGTCAACCTCGGCCCAGGTCATCAGGCGGATATTGGGGTGCTTCCCGACTGCGACCATCTTCGGGGTGAGAATGCAGGCGGCACAATCCAGCGTCGGAAAAGTCTTGTCGAACTGCGCCATGTGACCGCCGATAGAGGCCTCCCGTTCCACCAGGACGACCTCGAATCCGGCGTCGGCGATCTGGAGGGCAGCCTCGATTCCGGCGATACCGCCGCCGACGATCATCACGCGTTTCTTGATCGGCACCCGGCGCATCTCGAGCGGCTCATGAAAATGCACGCGCGCGACCGACCCGCGGATCAACCGGTGCACTTTCTCCGTGGCAGCCCGGGAGTCAATCGTCACCCAGCTGACCTGTTCGCGGATATTGGCCATCTCGAAGAAATAACGGTTCAGGCCGGCCCCTTCGACCGCCTTGCGGAACGTCTGCTCATGCATGAGCGGGCTGCAGGCGGCGACCACAATGCGGTTCAGCTTCAGTTCCTTGATATCCTTCTGGATCAATTCTTGTCCCGGGTCGGAACACATGAAGCGGTAGTGCCGCGCGACTACCACACCGGGGAGTTGGCCTGCCGCTTCAGCCGCCGCGACGACATCGACCGTCTTCGCGATATTACTCCCGCAGTGGCAGACATAGACGCCGACACGGATGCCGTTGCCGTTGTGTTCGGGTGTGTTGCTCATGAGTGCACCTCTGAAGGTTGAAGCACCGCCGCCCGCGACAGATCCAGCGGGACATACAGCTGATCGAGCCCCAGAGTCTTCGCATCGAGTCCCAGGGCAAGCCCGAGCAGGTGGCTGAAGTACACGATCGGGATGTGGAAGTTGCGGTTGAACATCGCGTTGATCTTCTTCTGGTAAGCCTCGAGGTTCATCTGGCACAGCGGACAGGCAGTCGCAATCACCTGCGCGCCGTTCTCCACCGCCGCTTCGAGCAGTCTCATATTCAATCCGAGCGCAAGGTCCTCCTGCGTGATCATGAGCATCCCGCCGCAGCAGCGCACTTTGCAGGGATAATTGACCACCTCGGCGTCAACACAGGCCAGCAGCTTGTCCATGGTCACCGGGTCATCCACATCGTCGAACAAGCCGTGCGGCCGCACGACCTGGCAGCCATAGTACGGCGCCACACGGAGTCCGGTCAGGGGGGTTGTCACCCGGCCGATGATCTCCTGTAGGCCATAGTCGTTCACAAGGATATCAAGCGGGTGCCGCACCTCCACGAGGGTATCGTAGGACAGGTCGGCCGCCGCCAGTGCCTGGTTTATCTTAGCGCGTTCACGGGGATCCCAAGCGATGTGCCGGTTGGTCTTTTGGAGAATGGTGTAGCAACTCGAACAGGGGGCGCAGATCTGCATTCCCATATTCTGGGCAAGGGCGAGGTTGCGGGCACTGATCGAGTAGCCGACGATCTTCTTGACCGACATGTACATCGTGGCGCCGCAACAGTTCCAGTCTTCGATTTCATGCAGCCCGATCCCCAGGGAGGAAAAGACCGCCCGGATCGACTTGTCGTAAGGACTGGCCGTGTGCTCGAGGCTGCAGCCGGGATAGTAGGCAAAGTCCATCATACACCCTCCCCGAACTGATTCGCCTTCTCGATAATCGCACGGATCTGGTTGACCCGCTTGAGCTTCTTCGGGACCAACCCCATCCGGCCGCTGCGAATGAGCGACAGGCCGAGCCCGGCGCTTCCCAACATCTTCGAAGGTCGGGTGGCCAGCAGATACCGCGTACCCAGTCCCAACTCATAGTTGCGCCCGTACTTCTTGATGTAGTTCACAAATATCCGGGACAGCGTGTGAACCGGGAACTGCCGCGGGTAGATCCCCTTGTCCATTGCCACACGCTTCAGCGCATACATGGTATCGGTGACCTTGATCCCGACGGGGCAGCGGACCGTACACGAGTAGCAGGACGCGCACATCCAGATCGCGCGGCTGTTGAGGATCTCCTCGAGGTGGCCGGCGCGAAAGAGGGCGATTGTCTGGCGCGGGGTGATGTCCATCGCGTACGAAACCGGACACGCCCCGGTGCAGGTACCACACTGCAGGCAGAGCCTGACCTTGTGGCCTTCGGGAAAACTGCTTACTTGATCCCAGAAGGCGGCGCGAAGCTCGGCTTCCTTTCTGGGAAAGGGAGAGGTCTTCTCTTCCACAACTCCTCCGCGAGGATTCAGGTTCTTGACTGCGATCGGTAGTCCCTGACGCCGGCTTGACCCATACGAGTCAGCCTTCTGTTACGCATATAATCGAGCGCATTATCCATGTCAAGACAGATTTGGACAAGCGGGTTGGAGAGGGGAAGCGACTGCAGTATACCAATGAGGGGTCGAGAAGCGAATTAGGATACAATCAGTTGACTTCAGGAAAGCGATAGCGGAGTTTTTCGGTGAAATTTAACGACAGCGATGCCGGATTCGTGTAGGTTACGATCCATATTTGAGTTGCGCCGATAACGTGGAGCCCGGTGTCACCGATCGGTGAATTGTTTCGGCTCCCTAACAGGCCAAGAGCCCCCGAAAGAACTTGACAAGTCACCGTTAGGTGACGATGATTTTAACTGTCGCTGGGCGGTGACATAAACTGAGTCCGCCCGCGCGCCACATTCCCTGCCGAACCTGCAAGCGCCACCGCCTCGTTTCCGTCCTATCGGCAGGGACGAGTGTCGTCTGATCGCAATCAACGAACGGGTGCCCCACTTTTCGCGCTCTGGGGCAACCGTCCGCTTCACGATAAACGGACCATTGACCGGTCATCGCATCACTTACAGACCGGCATCCTGTGCCAGACCGGACAGATGACGTCGAGATTTCGTGTCCCGAGGAGGATGTCGCCATGAAGCGTGACAAGGTGGAGACCAGAGAGCGGATACTCAAGGCGGCCGAGCGCCTCCTGACAAAGTCCGGAGGGCGGGATTTTGGCATCAACTCTCTCGCGCGGGAAGCCGGAGTTGACAAAGTCCTGATTTACCGCTACTTCGGAAGCCTGTCGGAGGTGCTGCGGGCGATCGGCGAAGAGACCAGTCTCTGGCCCTCGACCGTTGACTTGTTCGGACCCGGCGTTAACCCGCGCCGCGTGGCGGATCCGGAGGATGCCCTAATCCGTGTGCTCACCAACAGCCTGAAGGAACTGCGGCGCCGCAAGCCGACCCAGGAAGTGGCCCGCTGGGAGCTCTTCGAGCGCAACGAACTGACTGAGAAGTTCGCCGCCGTCCGCGAAAAGCGAGGGTCGGAACTCCTGGCGGCACTCTCGATCGACTCGGCCGCCTACCCGGAGATCGACGTCGGCGCGGTTATAGCCCTGGTCCATGCCGGTCTCACCCACATGGTGCTGTGTTCGCGCACGGCCGACAAGTACCTCGGCATAGACCTGCACTCCAACTTCGGCTGGGGGCGCCTCGAAAAAACGATCGACTGCCTGATCCGGGCGTACTTGGCGGGGCAGCGAAAGGGGTAGGGCTTTCTGGAGACATCCGGTTGCGGATAACGTCGGCGCCGCCTGCGACATACACTCCTGCCATCCATGGAAGGAGAAGGCTCAATCACTCCGGCAGGAGTTCTTGCGCTCTGTAGCAACGCCAGTCCACCCTCTCCACGCCCTTGTGACGTTCCGGTTCCCAATCCGGTATTACCTGACTGCACAAATACTCAGGTGGATGCATTCACGACAGGCCATAGTACTCGAGGAACAAGGACTCCGGCTCATTCACTTTACCCGGCACAACACGAAAAACTCATAGGCATAGTAGTCTGAGTACCTCCGGTGCATCGCGGGTTCCTGCTTGAGTTGGTCAAGCACAGCAAGCGCTTCGTTGTCGGCCGCATACTTGCCGCGCAACTCCTCGATGCGAAGCTCCATCGGCGTGTAGAAATCCTCCCACCAGGCGTCGTCCGGTAATGTGAAGTGCCCGATCAGCGAAAACCCGGAACCTTCAATGGCCGCCAGAACATCAGGGACCGTACCCATGGTCGGGTAATCGAGGTCAAAGCTCTCTCTCACTTCGACCGGTGGGTTCTCCTTGCGCCAGACTGCGTCGGTGAAGGCGAGGTACCCTCCGGGGCGAAGAAGTCCATGACAGATCCCCAGGGCCCTTTCAATGCCAATGTTATAGAGCGCCCCCTCCGACCAGACGAGGTCAAAGCTCGAAGGCGGTAGTCCCGGGTGGGCCATATCGCCGACCACCGGCGAAACTCGTTGGGAGAGCCCTAACTCTGACACCTTTACCCTCAATCGCTCGATGCTGGGAACGTGGTTGTCGATAGCCACAACAGCACCCGAAGTCAGTTCGGCAAGGTAAATCGTCTGCCCGCCGACACCGCAGCCGAGATCCAACACTCTGGGCAAAGGCGGCAGGCCGCTACACATGGCAAGCGCCTTGGCAGCACAGGTTCGGTTACCCGGTCCCTGCCTCGGCAGCGACTCAAAAACCTCGAAAAATATCTGCCAAAAGCGTGGTGTCGGCTCGCTCAAATCAGACCGCCCTTCGAATCGAGGTGATTGGACCAAAGTCCTGCGTCAGGGCGCTGGACCGGTAGTGTGAACGGCAAAATATACCGCCTCTGGAAAGCCATATCAAGACTCCACAAGCCTTGACCCGGACCAGCACCAACTCGTCCCACCGACTTGGCTGCCGAGTGGATACCGGCAAACAGCGACCTTGACCCACAAGGCCCATTGTCCCACATATGAAAAGCCTTTCGACATACTTGCCGAAGGGGCTTCTTCTGAATCCAAGAGGCCCCGACCTCACTGTCCCCAAACTTTGGTGACTTTCAGCTTTCCGTTCCAGTCACATTATGCCAAGATCGGCGGACGTCGTCGGGGAACAAGGAAGTGCGTGGATGAAGATAATCTGGAGTGACCTCCGTTGACGGGAGGCAATAAGCTGGACTCAAGTTTGCACATGACGTCGCGTCGCCAGACCTATCCCGCCGCATCTTCTGGAATGCATGAAGGCCCATCACGCCGGAATTCTGGGTTTGTCTCATGATATATGCTATATAATAAAGGTTACTACGCGATGGACTTCATGAAGGAGAGCAAAGGGCGGCCGGTTGAAGGCCCGGCTAGCTGAGGTGGTAAGAACTATGCAGAGACATGAGCAACACGTTCGGAAGACGCAATCCGGTTCTTCTCTGGCAGTGTCTCACACCCGCCCTAAGTTGTTCATCGCCGGAGGGCTTGGGATAGCGATATTGCTTCTTGCCTACAGTAGTCTCACTTGGAATAGATTCGTCGCTAATGTTGGCGTGTGCCCACAATTGTTCTGCGATTTCGTAGACTATTACCTTCCCATGGGGAAGGCTATATTCCACACCGGATTGCCGGTGGACGGCTTTCTTTATTCACCCTTCAACGCTATCCTCCTGGCGGCCTTTCCGCCACTGGGGCTCGACGTATCATTGATTCTCTGGGGAATTCTGCAGGCAACCGCAATTGTACTTTGCCTGCTGCTATTACATCGCCTCTTGCCGGGGGCGCTTCCATTCCACATTCTTGTCGTTTCGCTCACTCTATTCTCTTACCCACTGTGGCTGAACTTCCTCACTGGAAATACTAGCACCTTCATAATGGTAGCTCTTATCGGAGCACTGTGGGCCGTCGAACGCGGTCACTACATCACTGCTGCGTTTCTCCTGGCATTCGCCTCGAGTTTCAAATTCTACCCCGTCATCTTCCTCGTACCCTTCTTAGCCTGCCGTAACGCTCGTTTCGCTCTTCTGGGCGCAGCACCATTGATTCTATTGCTGTGCCTGATTCCAAGTGCGGTTCTGGGCACGGACGGTGCAATTGAATTTTACGGTGCTCTCATCGCGTCATTTCGAGAGTCCGACTGGGTCACCGCGAACCCACATTCGCAGTTCTTTCCACATGTCGCTCTGCGTCTGCTAGGGGCAGACGGCACTGACGCGCCGATTGCACATTGGGTACTATGGATACTCTCATACGCGATTGCAGCTACCAACCTCGTCTTCGTTTACCGGATACAGCGTGCACGCGTGTACCAAGTGAATCTGTGGAGTTTTTCGATAGTTTTTCTTACCACTCCATTCGTACTGAAAACATCGTGGCCGATTGATTTTGCCTTTCTTCCATTTGTTCAGTCTTTCCTGCTATGGCACGTCCGGCAGGCGGGTTCGTGGACAGGTTCGCGGGGTGCTCGAACACTTCATACACAAGGCACAACGTCATTCTATCTTGTCCTGCTGTCAATTCTCATTTCAAACGTTGTCTTCTTTGACCTGCTGGGTGATTTCTCGCTCTACGGATACGGAGGATTTCTCTTCTTAGCCACGGCTCTCCTGCTCGCCGCTATCTATATCGAGCACCTTCCGGCGCTGTGGCAATCTCGTGAACACCCAAAAGGTGCTGCTCGTTTGTCGAATGAAAAGGGTTCAGTCAGCTAGGGCGGTGATAGCGCTGACTTCCTTGATGGTCAGAGGAACGGTAGTATGACCGGTGTTGTTTGAACAAACGAGCAGCGCGGGATCTCCAAGCGACTCCAATATCACTCTCCCCAAAACTTTGCGAGATTCCAGTTCAGAATCCAGTTATGCTTCACCTGAATCAACGGAAATCGTTGGAAAGCAACAAACTGATCTGCGACTCGGGTGCCTTCGTCCGCGCAATCATACATGAAACACCAGCAGGGAGGTTTTGGTTATGAGATCCTTCACTGCTTTCGTTGCTATTCTTCTCTTCACCGTTTCATTCACCGGGGTCAATGGCCGGCAAGGTAGTTGCCCTGTATCCAATGAGCCAAATCTCGCGCATGAAGTGCCGAGCGAAACAGCTTGTGGTCGACCTGCTACAGAATTGCTCCTGCGGATCGATGGCCGATCATGCACGTCGTTCTGTTTGTCCGACAGTGGCCATGCCGTCTTCGGATCCAATTATGATAACGATATACCCGAGGGCATGGTATCTATCAATAAGCGAGGTATCATTGAGTCCGGTTTCATGCCCGGTACAACCGGGCAGGTTGCCCGGTGGACATCGAACTACGCCTGCGTCACCTTCACGGTGGTCGGCCACCAGCTGGCCTGGGCCGGCATGAATGAAAAAGGGCTGGTGATGAGCACCATGGCTCTCGGCGAAACGCAAAACCCAAGCCCGGACGAACGCGCACCCCTGCATTCCCCGCACTGGATGCAATACATGCTGGACAATTGCCGCTCCGTGAAGGAGATCGTTGCGGCCGATTCCATGGTCAGAGTATTCGAGACGGTCGATCATTACCTGGTTGCCGATGGGGCCGGCGACTGCGCCGCCATCGAGGTCCTCGATGGTCAGATGGTCGTGCATGCCGGTCAGAGGCTTCCCGTGGCAGCTCTGACTAACAGCACATACTCCGAATCTGTGGGCTTGCTGGACGGAGGTACGAAAGGATCAAGCGTTGGAAACGGTATCCAGAATGTTACCGGTTCGCTCCGCCGCTTCCTGATCGCGGCGGAACAGGTGAAAGCATTTGAGCCCGCCGGTGCGGAAAACGCCGTGAAGTATGCGTTCGACATTCTGGATAAGGTCGGCGGAGACGCCACCCTGTGGAGCATCGTCTTTGACACGCATGACCTGACAGTCTATTTCCGCACAAAGTCGCACCGGGCGATCAGATACCTCTCGCTGAACGACTTCGACCTTTCATTTCAGGCGCCGGACATGATGATTGATACCCACGAGAAGCTAGAGGGACACATTGCCGACTCGATGAAGGTCTATTCCTCTGATGAGAACTTCGAGTTCTTTGGTAAGGCCATTGCAAGACGGGAAATCCCGATGAGCGACGAACAGCTGCAGGCGATTCGCACAATCCTCGATAATTATGAATGCGAGCAGTAGGAGAACTTCCCGAACATTTTCGGACGAAGAGGGCGCCCACCTAAGCCATTCTTAATTAACGAAATAGGCCGATGCATAGCACCGGCTTATCAATAATGGCGGCATCTGCGAGACGCGTTTCGCAGCTGGGTCGTTGTGAATGCGGCCTAAACAGGCTCCCCGAATCGGAAGTAGAACCTCCGCCGCGACGTTCAGGTGCTATCGGGTTGCCTGACGCTACTCGTCGCTTAGCCACGCATCGAACCAGCGCCCCACACTTCACCGGACCTTTCGGCCCGAAATTTCCACTCCGGCCATGCGCACAACGCACCCGGTGACTTCTCCCAGTTCGTTTCTGATAAAAGTCAGCTCAAAGTCAGCCGTCTGATGAAAGAAGTCGGTCTCGGTTCGTGGGAAGAGCTCAACTTCTTCGGTGTAAGTGCCTGTGACGAACAAACGGTCACCCTGCCGGGTCACCGTTAGCGCAAACCTTTCGGCATCGTCGGACAGCCCGGTCTCCAGTCGGTAGGTGCCGGTGTATTCCTCGTAAAGAGCCGGGTCGATCTGAATTGGCCGCCAGCGGAGGAGCAACTCGCGTTCGAGATCGGGGGCGGTCCGAGGGGCACGGTAGACGCGGCCCTCATCGGTGTAATCGGCGGCCACGATGCGGCCCGCAGTGTCCCGCACGAACGTCAGGAGCAGCGTGTTGTCCGGTTCGAGGAAGAACGTATCGGACGCCAGGGGGAACAGGTGCACGCGCGGCTCCCCGGTGGTCCAGGTGTGAAGCGTGTCGCCGTCAAGCAGGATGTGGCGATACCGGCCAGAACCGAGGGCGAACACCGTCTGATACTCCCGCAGCGCCTCGCGCTCCATCGGAATCGCTTCGCGCCGGATCGGGAAATCATGCGGCTCGCCGAACGCAATAGCGGCCAGACCGTGGGCGATCTTCTTGACGGGCGCCACATCATCATTGGAGAGAATGATCACGCACAGCTTCTGGTCGGGCCATCGTTCAAGGGTCGAATTGAATCCATCGAGAAAGCCGCCGTGGTAGATATGCCGCCTTCCAAACAGCGAATCGATCACGACGCCGAACCCGTATTCCCCGGCTTGCGGAGTGAGCATGTTCCCAATCGACGCCTTTGAAAGCACCGTTCCCTCCGCCAGTGCCCGGTCCCACTTGAGCAGATCCTCGACTGTCGAATAGAGGGCGCCCGTCGAGTGAAGTACGGAGTAGTGTATGGGAGCGGCCGCCCGCATGCGCAGGTCTTCGTCGGTCGTGTAGCCGTCGGCTCGATCCGGCAGTCCCGCTTCGCGCCGCGCATAACCGCTGTTGTGCATGCCGAGCGGCCCGAGTATCCAGTGGTGCAGAAATGCCTCGTACGACTGCCCCGAGACTGCCTCGATGATCGCTCCGAGCACGATATACCCCGAACTGCTGTACCGGAACGCCGCCCCGGGGGCGAATTCCAGGGGCCGCCGCCAGAACGATTCGAGCAGCACCGCGCTGGACATGGGGGCGGTGCGGTTCAGCACGACCTCGGGACTGGCCGTATAGTCGGGCAGACCCGCCGTGTGGGTCAGCAGGTGGCGAATCGTGATAATGTCCCCGGCCGGCGTTGGATACTCCGGCAGGTACCGGCTGATCGGATCATCCAGCCCCAGCTTCCCCTGCTCCTGCAACAGCAGGATCGCCGCAGCCGTGAATTGTTTGGTCACCGACCCGATGAAGAACTTGGTCTGCGGTGTGTTCAATTCACCGAAATCCCGGTTGGCTAGGCCGTAGCCTGCGCTCAGGATCACCCGCCCGTCGTAGGCCACCAGCGCGCTGCCATGGAACCCCCAGGCCCACCGGGCTTCCGCCAGGTATCGGTCAAGCTGCCTGGGCACGTCTTTCTCCCTGCACCCCGGCAGGTGACCGGCCAGCACGACGCACACGACCAGCACAAGCATGGTGAAGATTCTTCGCATCATCGCCCCCAATATCAGAAGTGAGCGTGGAAAACACAAGCGGGCGCGCGCTGCCGCTTCATATCTCATGCTCATGACCGCCCTGACAGAAATCTAACTCTTCCTTTTACCAGTCATAACATTTTCCTAACGAAGTCGGCATTGTATGGTGATCGATGATCACTTCATTTGGCACCCGACCGATGGCTGCACCGGTATGAGCAGGCACGCTGTCCTCGCCATTGTCACCGCCGGCAGTATGGTGGAAGAACACAGTTCCCTTCTCCGGGAACTCGGCTTCCCGCTGACCCTTGCGGCTACCGGAGCGGAAGGCCTCGGGGCCGCTGTGACTCGCCGTTGGTCGCTCGTCGTCATCGGCTTTACTCTCCCCGATATGGCCGGCTACGACATCCTCCGCGTGTTGCGGCGGGATCCGCGCACGGCGACGGTCCCGATAGTCATCCTCGGCCCCAATGATGATGAAACCGATGTGGTGGCCGCACTTGAGCTGGGCGCCGATGACTACCTCGTCGAACCGACCAGCCCCCGGGTCTTCGCCAGCCGCGTCCGTTCCCTGGTGCGGCAGGTCGCCCACATACCTGCCGATCAGACCAACGCCATCGAGATCCAGGGCATCCGGATCAACCCGGGGCACCGCGACGTCTTCGTCGGCAGCAATCGAGTAGCGTTGACAGCGACCGAGTTCGAACTGCTGCACTTCCTGGCCAGCCACCCCGGCCACGCTTTCCGTCGCGAGGAGATCCTCCGGCAGCTGCGTGGAAACGAGCACCTGACCTCAAGGCGGGCGGTCGATGTCCAGATCGCCGGGCTGCGGCGACGGCTCGGCGCTTACGGCAACCGGATCGAGACCGTCCGTGGCATCGGTTACCGTCTTCGGTCCCACTGACCGCCGGCGTTCTTCTCATCGAATCCGAGGCTCTTCCTAACCGAACCCTATCATTTCCGCCCTTTCATCGGATTGTTCGGGCTGCTCTGCCACCGCGCCCCTGCATTTCTCGCAGGATTAGCACATAGTGGTAACACAGACTTAACAGCCCAATGATTCCATACGGACGAGGATTACCTGTTCTACCTGAGTATATGAACGCACCGCCGTAACCGGCGGATGATCAAGAGGAGAGAAGAATCGCCATGAAGACGTCGCTCAAGCCAAAATCAGCCCATCGACTGCCCGCACGGATGCGGGCCTGCCGGATGGTTCTTGCCGCCCTTCTGCTAGCGGCCCTTGGATCGCTCGTCGTTCCTTCGCCCCGGGCCGCCGAGACCGGCCGCATTATCGGGGCTGTCCACGACGCGGAATCGGGCGAAGCACTCATCGGCTTCAGCGTCTATCTCGAAGGTACCACCACCGGCGCCAAGACCGACATGGACGGACGCTACGTTATTAAGAACATCACCCCCGGAACCTATACCCTCATCGTTTCCGGCATCGGCTTCCAGCAGTACAAGGTGACCGAGCTGACTATCGCCGCCGGTGTCGACCAGACGATGGATTTCGCGCTGGAGCGCCAGACGGTCCAGACCGATTCGATCGTGGTCGTCGGCAAGCTCCACCGCGACAACCAGGCCAGCATGCTGAAGCACCGGCAGAAGGCCGACTTTGTCGGCGACGCGGTCAGCGCGGACGAGATCTCTCGCGCCGGCGCGGGGGATGCCGCCAGCGCAATGGAGCGCGTGGTCGGCGCTTCGGTTGTGGGTGGCAAGTACGTGTATGTCCGCGGCCTCGGCGACCGCTACGCCAATACCCAGCTCAACGGCTCCCCGCTGCCCAGCCCCGATCCCGACAAGCAGGCTGTCCAGATGGACCTGATTCCCTCCGGTCTGCTGGACAACATCGTGGTGCAGAAGACTTTCACCCCGGACAAACCGGGCAACTTCACCGGCGGCAGCGTCAACATGACGACCAAGTATCTCCCCGATGGCCGCACCCTGAGCTTTTCGACTTCCACGTCGTATAACTCGCTGGTCACCTTCAACGATAATCTGCCGACCTCCACCAGTGGATCGAAAGACTGGCTTGGTTACGACGACGGTACGCGCGGCCTGCCCGAATACCTGTCCGATACCGGCCTGGCTATCCCCAATGTGAACCGGATCCGTCAGTTGCTCAACAAGACGGCCTATCCGGATTCAGTCGCTGAGGGGAAGCGCCTCGCGGCAGTCTATGATGATGCGGCCGAAGCGCTGAGCACCGAGATGAGCCCGAAGACGCGCGACGTGCCGCTTAACCAGAGCTACGCCTTCAACTACGGCGACCGGTTCCAGTTGTTCGACAAGCCGCTGGGCGTCCAGGGAAGCCTGACCTACAGCCGCACTTTCTCGATGTACGAAGGCGGTCAGGTCAGCCGGTTCCGCCTCCCAACCACCGGGAGCACTGAACTTGCGGCCGACATGTCGCTCAGCGATACCCGGGGTGTCGAAGAAGTCCACTGGGGCGGCCTGCTCTCGTTCGCCTACCAAATTCACCCACGTCACCGGATCCGCTACGACTTCATGCACAATCAGAGCGGTGAATCCTCTGCCCGATACATGATCGGCGAATTCGGCGAACAGCAAATCACCTTTGAAAACAACCAGGCCCTCGAAACGCGCGTGCTCGAATACGCGGAGCGCCGGCTGAGTACACATCAAATTCTCGGCAGTCACGATGTCAAGGTGGGGCTCCCGCTCCGCGCCGAGTGGCAGTACTCGTCGGCGAATACGCAGCAGGATGAGCCGGACGTTCGCATGTTCACCAACGACTTCCTCGTCCAGAACGACTCGCTGGGCAATCCCGATACCGTCTACTTTATTCAGTCCAACCTCTACCGGCTGCCCGATCACCGGTACCGCGAACTGGAAGAAACCAGCCGCGATGGCCGTCTTGACCTGCTCTTCCGCTTCCAGGAAAACCAGCCGGCGGCGGGGTCCTTCAAGACCGGTATGGCCTTCTCCGACAAGGAGCGCACGTTCCGCGAGTCCGGCTTCTCGATCAGCCCCAAGTCACGGCTGTACTATAGCGGCGACCCGGACTGGTTCTTCTCGCCTGACAACATGGGCATGGTCGAGTCACAGAGCAACCTCGACTCGACCCGGCCGGTATTCGTCAACGGCAACTCGATCACGCCGGCTACCGAGGACAAGAACAACTACGATGCCGAGCAAAAGGTCTGGGCCTGGTATGGTATGGTGGAGTTCCCTCTGTTCGACCGCATTCAGGTCATCACCGGTGCGCGCTACGAGAACACGGAAATGGATCTGAGTCAGCCGTTTGTCGCGCCGGTCAAGCAGGACTCGGCCGTCACGGAGGAGAAGCTCATCGACGAAGGGGAATGGCTCCCGTCGCTCAACGTGCGCTACAGCTTCAGCGGCAACGTCAACCTCCGGGCCGGAGTCAGCCGGACTATCGCCCGGCCCACCATGCGCGAACTCGCTCCATATACCAACGAAGAATACCGCGGCGGGTACCTGTTCACCGGTAACCCCGACCTCGAATATACGACGGTCACCAACTGGGATCTCCGGTGGGAGTACTTCACCGGTCCCGGCGAGGTGCTCTCCGCCAGCCTCTTCTATAAGAAGCTGAAGAATCCCATCGAACTCGCCATCATCACCGAGAACGGCGAAATGAAGCCACAGAACGTCGACGAGGCCGGCGTGGTCGGAGTCGAGTTCGAATGGCGTCAGAGTGTGGGCCGCCTCTACCGGGGCCTGTCCAACTTCTCCCTCGGCGGCAACCTCACGTTCGTGCACTCGGCGGTGGACATTCCTGAATTCGAGCTGAACAACATCCGGGCGTTCGATCCGGGTGCGGAAGATACCCGGCCGCTGCAGGGCCAGTCGCCCTACATCGTCAACCTCGATCTGAACTACGGGGTCGAGCGCTACGGCTTCCAGGCGACGCTCCTGTACAACGTCTTCGGCGAGCGGTTCATCATCAACGGGAAGGGCGGCACGCCCGACGTCTACGAGCAGCCGCGTCACATGGTGGACTTCACCGCGCAGAAGCGGATACTCGGCGGCGCCCAGTTGAAGCTCGGCGTGGAGAACATCCTCGACGAGAAGGTTGAAATGACCCAGGAGTTCCTGGGCAAGGACTACTACTACCGCCTGTACGAGACAGGCACGACGTACAAAATCGGCCTGTCGGTCAGCCTCTAGGGGCGACCGACAGCCTGTGCGAATCATGATGAAGAAAAGCCTTTTTACCATATTTGAGCGCGTGTCAAGGACGGACTCCGGTTTGAGAGCCACAACGAGAACCGGCGCCCGGCCGCCCCGAACCTCACTGGACGATAGTCACCCTTGCTCGTCGAGGGTTGAAGAAGCTTTGGCGAAAGGAGGCAATCCCCGGACCGACGAGATCACGATTCGATTGCACTGTGGTGGTGGCCACAGATCCGAAATTGGACTTCACTTTAGCATTGGAATGGTTAAACAGGAGGCATCTACTCATCATGTTTCGTAAAGCCTGTCTCATAGCGCTCTTTGCGCTTATGCTGACCCCGGTGCTCGCCTCGGCGTACCCGACCGAGGCCGGCAAGCCGGTTGTCACGATCACCGCGGCCGACATCGTCGGTACCCGCGTCCTGGCCAACGACACCGTCTGGGTGCTCAGCGGCCGCGTCCAGGTCGAGTCCGGTGAAGTGCTCATCATCGAGCCGGGCACCATTATCAAAGGCGACGAAGGCACGCTGACCAACGCGGCCGTGCTCCTCGTCTCCCGCGGCGGTAAGATCTACGCCGAAGGTACCCCCGAAAACCCGATCATCTTCACCTCCATCCTCGACAACGTCGATGACCCGAACGACATCGAATTCGGCATCAACGGTCGCGGCCTCTGGGGCGGCGTCATCGTCTGCGGCTATGCCCAGCTCAACACCACCGCCACCACCGGCGAAATCGAAGGTATCCCCGCCGGCACCGGCGGCACCTACGGCGGCGGCGCCACTCCGAACGACGACGACAACAGCGGTATCCTCCGCTACGTCTCGATCCGCCACGGTGGCGTGTCGATTGCCGAAGCCAACGAAATCAACGGCCTCACCATGGGTGCGGTCGGTCGCGGCACGGTTATCGAACACATCGAGGTCTACCATAACCTCGACGATGGATTCGAGTGGTTCGGCGGCACGGTCAACACGAAGTACCTCGTGGCTGCCTTCTGCGGCGATGACTCCTTCGACTACGACATGGGCTTCCGTGGTAAGGGCCAGTTCTGGTTCACGATCCACGAGGGAACCGACGGCGACCGCGGCGGCGAGTGGGACGGCGGCACGACGCCTGAAGACGGCCTGCCCTACGCCATCCCGACCATCTACAACGCCACCTTCATCGGCGGCGGCGTGGGTGCCCCCAATGCCAGCCGTCTGGCCATC
>JBGSIV010000298.1:0-24154 GCA_041742355.1 Candidatus Zixiibacteriota bacterium | reverse complement strand
CTTTCCGCGCTGACCTTCGCGCTCTCCCGTTACGCCGCGCACCAGCGGGACCTGAGCCGCCAGGGAGCAGGGTGGTTGGCTCAGACAGGGATCAACCGGGCGCTGGCTGGCCTGAAAAGCACATCCGCCAGTACCTCCCTCCCGGTGGACACGTTCGCTACGCCCAACGGCGGCACGGTTGCATACGTTACTCACTCCTGGGGCGCACTGGCGCTCATCACCGCCGAAGGGCGGCTGGGGTCCCAGACAGCTCTCCGCACCGCCCTGGTTGGCTCGTGGCATGCGGAGACCGTGGCTCCCGCCATCACGATAGGCGATGAAACGCTCCCGATGACCGTAACTGGACGGACGACTATCATTGGAGATGTCGTCACCGGCCCTGCGGGTGTCCTTGAGGGACGACTCAATGGCATCGGTCCGGTCTTCCCGAACTTCCTGTGTGGCAAAAATTTCACTGAGCGTACCATCATCCTGCCTGCCATCGACACAACCATGCTCCGCCGCTTTCTGGCTGAAGTGGCTCGGGATCGACGGCAACGCGACATCGTCTGGTCCGGTTCAAGGCTCATGCAGAAGGAGGACCAGCTCCCGCTCGAACCAGGCGTGATTTACGTGGAAAACAACCTGATCCTCGATGGCGCGGCCGATTGGCCCCTCTGCCAGGTCCGCACGATTATCGTGGGTGGTTCGGCCGAGATCACCGGCGATACGCACCTGCGTTCGCCGGTCCGGATTATCGCCGGCACACACATACGAGTCGCGGGACAGGCCGTCCTTGAGGGCATCCTGCTCTACGCCGAAGATTCGATCATCTTCACCGACAGTTGCAGTTTCTCCGGCACCGCCCTCTCTCCGCGCTTGGTCGCCACCCGACGATCAGCAGCCCTCCACTTTCCGGCCGTCCTGGTGGCTTGCAGTGAAAGGGGAGACAGGGACACGTCGATAATAGCGCTCTGCTCCGTTCGCCCGGCCGAAGCTACCGTCTGCGCGGTGCGCCTGGACACCGCGGCTTCGTACCGTCACACGGTTGTCTACATCGATACCGCCGCAGCCATGTACGGCTGCGTCTTGACTAATGGTATAACCGAACTGCGCGGAACCGTCTACGGCAGCGTGCTGACCGAGCAGTTCGTCCACGAGGTACCTCCCACGACCTACGTCAACTGGCTGTGCGACTGCCGCATCGACCGCTCCCGGCTCAGCTACCAACCAGCCTTGCCCATGCTGCTGGGGGATACCACCAATGTACGGGCTCCGCGCATCCTGTGGGAGGGTGGCGATGGGTAAGCACAAGCGCCTGCAAAACCAGGCCGGCTTCACTATTTTGGAAATCCTCGTGGGGGCACTGGTATTCATGATCGGCTTCTCGATCGTGATCGGCGTACTCAACGGCACCTTGGCAAAACTCCACGTCGACGAGTTGACGCAGGCAGGCGCCGTTGGTCAGATGGTTATGGAACAGACGATCGCCGTCAAGGAGACATCAACGCTTGATACAATCGTGGTCCGCAATACCCGGCAGTTCCGGATCATTCGGAGCGTCCAAGTGGCCGACGTCTGTGCCGTCGTTGATCTGACCGTGAGTCGCCACGGCTCTCGCCGGGTTCTCCTAAGGTGGTACTATGAGTTCACCCCGTCTGCACAGTAACCGTGGTGTCACGCTCGTCGAGTTGCTGGTGTCGCTGGCCATCACGGCTATCCTCCTGGTGATGGTCGTGTCCGGCACGCTGTTTGTCCAGCGCTATGTCGAGCGGTGGCGCCGGCAAAACAGCCGGGCAGAAGAAGTCGCCTTCGCCGCCCAACTGCTGTCAGAGCACATGGCCTCCTGCACGTCGATCGCGCGCTATCCCGACAGCATCGTCTTTTTCGATTCCGCAAAGGAACGAGCGTGCTACCGGTGGCCGGACGGACAGCTCCAGTCGGACCGCCAGATCCTCCTGCAACCCGGCTACAGCTTCGAGCACCTGGCGATCACTCCGTTTCCGCTGCCACAAGAGTCACCTGATACCATATTACGTGCGGCACAGGTAACCCGGCCCGGCTTGTACTTCGTTCGCTTCGCAATAAGCGATCGCAGCGCCGCGGATACCTGTGCACTTCTCGTGAGGAACTTCCATGAGTACTACCAGTACGCGCCGCCACCGGCTGACCAGTAACCGCGGGTTTTCCCTGCTCGAATTGCTCATCGTCCTGGTCATCATCGGGATTCTTGCGGGAATCGCTATTCCCCGCTACATGAGTTCGACCACCAAAGCCAAGCAGACCGAAGCCAAGGAACTGCTCCACCAGATCTACCTTATGGAGCGCTCGTACTTCCAGGAGCATGACCAGTACTGGATTCCCAGTTCGGGGACGGTCGCTGGCAAGGATACCCCCTTTGCGTTTGACACCCTCGGCGTAGAAATCATGATCTCGGCTCGCTACGCCTATACCATTACCGGAACACCGGATGCCTTTGTCGCCACGGCAGTCGCCGAGCGCCTCGACGACGACCCCGCCATCGACAAATGGCAAATTGATCAAACCGGCGAATTGAAGGCGATTATCGACGACTCGATTGCGCGCTGAGACCGTCACCGAAGACTGGAATCCTGCGGTTCTGAAAGAGTTGACAGAGGCCGCTCTCGCCAGAAGTACGTAGTCACCACTCCCGCACTGTGCCTCACCGCGACGCTCTGAAACCCGCGCTCCCTTGCGCGATCGCGCAGCGGCGCCGGTTCGAAGGGCGTGATGAGCAACAGGAGAGCTTCTCCCTCCAGCTTATTGATGGCCTTAAGCACAAGCGTCATCGGCTGTTCGCCGGCCTCTATCATCGGACGGGCATCAATGGTCTCGACCACTTTCGCCAGATCAATATGCGACGGCACTTCCGACAACACCGTTAAACCTGTCTCTTCCGTTTCGCCGACGAACTCAGGTTGACCAACCGCAGCACGAAGGCGCTGAACGAGCTCGGCGACAGAGACATTGCCAACCCGCGCCGCTTGGGCGAGACTGGTGACCCGTGCCACAGTTCGCCGCAGCAGAGGATTACGCAGCTTCTTGAAAGCGGGGGCGATCGCTATCAGAGTCTCCTCAAGCTCCGGATAGGCGCTGAGAATATCGCCCACCTTCGACTGGGGCGTGATTGGGGGGCGGTTGTCGATCATACATCGATCCTCGTGTACGAAAGCAGGCGTTGTTCGCCGGTGAGAGCCCGCTTTTCGGTCAGGTCCTGACTGACCTCGAGGGTACCGAGGTACTTACCCTGTCGGTCGCGAATAGCGAAGTACTCGATATGTATGAACTTTCCCTTGAGATTGATCCAAAACGGGGCGCGATCGGCCTTGCCGCCCTTGAAATCATCGAGTATACGCTGGACGATATGGACACTGGCCGGCGGACGGCACATCTGGACCTGGCGGCCGATAATGGCGCGGTTGCGGTCGAAGATGCGCTCGCGCCCCTGGGTGAAATAGCGGACGGTATCATCGGCGCCGACAAAAGTCAGGTCGAAGGGGATAGTATTGAGGATGCACTCCAGTTCGGTTGGCGAGAGGCTGCCGGTAGCGAAGTTAACGCGGCCGGTCTCAGCGGTCGGCGCGGACTCGGCCGGAGTACCGGACGGAGTCCACGTGTCGACGGGATCATAGATGCAAAACCCAATCTCCGGGCTCTGGACGGCGATCGCATACCACTCATCATCGGACAATTTGTCGAGGCACATCGGGAGAAGGATCTCCTCCTCTTTGAAGATCATCTCCTTAATGGCATCGACAGCGGGACGCAAGACCACATTGGTCAGTTCGCGGGCATCGGCAGCGTCGATTGATTCGGTAACAAGGAGGGTTTCGCCGGCCGCTTTGACAAGATCGCGAACCTCATTGTCTTTGCCCCACATGACCGTCGACGGGCCGGTGATGCCCTTCTGCTCCAGGTAGGGGAAGACGAGATTCTCCTTGCGGGAATAGTGTTTCTCGATATCACCCAGGCGGCTGAAACGAACCCGAAGGTAGCCGAGCGGCTCCGAGGCATCGGCATCATCAGGGAGAGCGGCGATTTCAGTGAAGAGCTTGTCGACCAGTTCGAGTTCGCCGAGGAGAGCTTCGTTTTCTTTCTTGAAAGTATGTACGGGGTGACCGGGAAGAGCCACCCGTTCTTCGCCGTGATCGATCGCGCCTCGCATGGCGGCCGAATGGAGATCGCACAAGCGCATGATTTCCTCGATCGGCATGCCCTCGGCGATGAGTTCCTGTTCGACAGCGACAACCTCATTGTAGGGAACGCGCCCGAGAAGGCGGAGCAACTGCGGTTTGACGTGTTCGGCGGCCTGCCCCGAATGGAGTTGCAGGATGAGGTGTTTGAGCACGGCGCGGCGGGCGAGGGTATTATCTATGAGTTCACTCATTGGTCAAATCCTTTCGGCTACGATTACCTGCGCGGAGTGCGGATCGCGAAGGTTTGTTTGTGCAGATAATATAAAGCATCCCAAATCGGTGAATCAAGGGAACATCATGCGAAGGTCTCACCCGGAACGGGTTTCGGCCGGGACGTCTCGACTGTGCGACTTTGAGCACTGGCGTGGCCAATGAGCCCAATCAAAGTCAGCAGGGCGAGCGTGAGTATAAGGGTGCCGATCGAGGACACCGTGTGCATCGATGCATAGCGATCCGGGTAGACAAATAGGGCTTTCGGAGAGCCTCCGAGGCCGTTGACGAGCATGGGCACATACGTCAGCAGCACGCCGAGGGCAAGGGCGCCGATAGCCAAACGGCCGACAGTCGTCGCGCGGCCATCGGGCAGCTGAATCCAATGGAATATTCCGGAAAAGAAGGAAAGAACTATGCCGCCGACCACCAGCAGGTGCAGGTGGCCGGTAGCAAGGTAACTGTTGTGGTGGACGGCGCCGGTGGCAGGTGCGGCCAGCACAAGGCCGGCCAGGCTGCCAAGGGTGATGAGGCCGATTTGCAGCCAGGCGATCAGGACGGGAACAGCCCGACGGGATCGAGCCTGAAAGAGCATGACCAAAAGGCTCAGCAGAATAATGCCGGTTGGTACCGAGGCGAGCAGGCCGAAGAAACTGCCGGTGACGGCGAGTTTCTGGGAGTCGGCGGCAGTGAGAAGATGCTGCCCCCAGGAAACAAGGCTGAGCAGGCCCACTGCAAGTCCGGCGAATACGACTACCCGATGCAGGAACACGTTTGCTCGGCCGTGGGTCGCCCCGATATGAAGCGTGATGCCGAGTGCCGGGAGAGCGGCAGCGCTCGTTGCGGTTCCCGCATAGGCCCAGAAGAGACGTTGGTAGCGCGTGATGCTTTCGGGATTGTCGGGGGAGAGGAAGTCGCCCAGGCCAACCTGATGGAGAATTTGAACGACAAGGGTGAAACAGCGAATCGGGCTGACCAGGACCACAACCAACGCTCCGAATAAGAAGAACCACGCGATGATGGGTATGTTGGATAGAGGAATGGAGCGATGTTTCCTGCTCAGGATCGTCGCAACGACAGACCAATTGATGATGAACGTGGCGACAGCGACCAGGAGTAGACCGCCAAGGAGAACCGGGTAGAGCTGTGAGCTCCCAGCCGGCATGAGGAGAGTCCAGCCGCTGTCGTACGCTCCGGACTCGACAGCGACAATGACCGCCACTCCTCCGACGGCGTGCAGAACCCACGCGGCGCGGTTCCATCCGAGTCCGGCCAAACCGCGGGCGCCGACCGCCCCCGGAAGAGCGAGGTTGCCGAACACGGCCGGGATAAGCGGGAGGAGGACGACAAAGGCCATGACCAGGCCGTGGTGGGTAAAGAGCTGGCCGAAACGGTGCGCACTCACCAAGTGGCTGGAGGCGCTGCCGAGTTCAAGCTGGAGGACAAGGGCAGCGATAGTGCCGGAGAGCGCGAAAAAGCCGAGCGTCAGCAGGTACAGGCGGGCGAGCTGCGACGAATCGGCGGCCAGCAGCCAGCGGCACCGAATCAGGTTGCTCACGAAAGAGGTCACAGTCGAGATCCTCCCAAAATGGTGTGGACGGGGCGCATAGTTCAGAAGTCCTTCGTGCGAAACGTCCGCAGGCCGAACATCAAGGGGACAGCGGCCCAGGCGGCCAGTGAGAGTGACGCTATAGCAAGACCCAGCGTCGTTCCGAAGAAGCGCTGGAAAACCGCCCCGGTGTAGCCCATAAGAGCGGCCCAATCGGTGTGGGTCAGGAGAATGACGCGAGCGAGATCTATCGGGTTGGCCATAGAGGCAAAGAGCAGCGGGAACTCGAGCGGATAGTCGGCGAAGGCCATCGCACCGAGCAGGACGAGCCCGTCATAGAGGAGCGCGGCGAAGAGCCACACACCGAGCGCGGCGGCGAGCCCCTTGCCGCGGTCATCGAACCGAAGGGCCAGCAGAAACGCGAGGGCCAGAAAGATCACGGTGAGAATGGCGCCGACGAGGATCAGGAGCGAACTGGACAGGAAATGAGCAGTGGACCAGGATCCGAATATGACGGAAGGTACGCCGACACCAAGGGAAAACCCCGCGACCAGCGCAGCAGCCAGACCGGTGAACATGCCGAAAAATACGGTCCGGCGGGATACCGGTTGAGTGAGCACCAGTTCAATGAACTCGCGAGAGTTGTAGAGGTAGATAGTCCCAAAGAGGGACGATACCAGGGGGATGAGAAACAGGCAGACACTCATAAGGCTCACGACCACCTTGGCGGACTGCGCCTGCAGATGGAACAGGCCGATGGTGACGACGGCGAAGAAGCAGGCGTAGAGCAGACCCCAGCGGTTGCGGGTGAGGTCGCGGATCGTGTACCAGGCGATATGCAGGGTGAGTCTCATGCGGCCCCCTTTTCGAGCAGGCGGGCGACGGCGGCCTCCAGATGCGGTTCCTCAGTCCGGAGCTTGAGATCGCGGACAGCCCCGCTGAAGCGGACGCGGCCCTCAAGGAGGACGACGACGTTATCGGCGATTTCATCCAGATCGCTCATGATGTGAGTCGTAACAACCACCGTGCGCGACTGCTCGCGCAGCGACAAGAGGTGCGCTTTCAGGCGGGTGTTTGCGACCGGGTCGAGACCGGCGGTCGGTTCGTCGCAGATGAGGAGCGGCGGATCGTACATACCGGCCAGAAGCATACTCAATTTCTGACGAGTTCCGCCGGACATCGCCCGGACACGCTTGGGCATTTCCGATTCGAGTTCGAAGAGCCGGATTAGTTCCTGTTCGCGGGTAGGGGCTGTGGCGCGCAGACCTTTGACAGTCGCCAACACCTCCGCCCCTGTGAGTTCCTGCGGGAAACGTGCAACCTGCGGCACATAACCGAGCCGGGTGCGGTAGTCACAGGACGAATCGAGGAGGTAGCCATCGATAGTGATTCGCCCCGAGGTCGGTGTAACGAGCCCCAGGAGAGACTTCAGCAACGTCGACTTGCCGGAACCGTTTGGACCAATGATACCCGTGATCTTGCCCCGCTCGATAGAGAGGTTGATTTCGTGCAGGGCCACGAACCGGCCGAAACGTTTATGAAGAGCCGTGATTTCGATCATGTAATTGGCCTCATACGGGGACGTGAGTCGATCAGCGCCTCGGGAGTGAGCGTGGGCACAACGCGCTCGGCGAGATTGAGGACATCGACAAGCAGACTGCGGACCAGTACGAGTGTCGCAGGTTCAGACTCGACGAGTAGACTGTACAGACTGACTGGCCGGAAAGGCTCGTCGCCGTAGCCGTCGCGATCGAGATCGTAACCGCGGTAGGCACTCCAGTAGTTGCGATCGAAACGGCTGAACGTCTGGCGGCTGTTGGTGGCGACCTGAAATGAATTGTCAATGAAGTCGTTGTCGCGAATATCGCTGTCCACGCAATTGGCCATTATCCTGATCGCCCAGCCGTTGTCAACAAACCGGTTGAACTCGATCGCGATGCGGTCGGAACCCTCCATGTGAACCCCGACCGAATTGGAAAGGAACTCGTTCCGGACAACGCGGCTGTCTTTGATGTCCTTGAGCAGCAGGCCATAGGAGGCTCCGCCCCAACTCTCCGAAAACGTGTTGCCGGTCATGTCGACATTCTTCGTGTACATCACGGCAACACCGGAACCGTTGCGGAGAAAGCTGTTGTCTTCATAACGGCAGCTGTCGGAGAACATGAAGTGCAGTCCATAACGGAAATTGCCGGCGCTTGTGTTACCGGAAATCCGGCTGTGCTTGACAAATTCGAGGTAGATGCCGTCGCGGTGGCCGCGTATCGTATTTTCATGGATGGCGATATCACGGCTGTTCCAAAGATGAATGCCATTGCCCGAACCGGTAAGCTCCGTCGATGAACCGATAATCTCATTGCCGCTAATCCGACAGCGCTCGGACTTGGACAGGTAGATCGCGAAGAAGCAGCCCTCGATGCGGTTGTCTCTAATTTCGCAGTCCGCCACGCCGTCGAGCAAGACCGCGGCATGCTCCTTGATGTGGCTGGCCGGGACATTGCGAAGGACGAATCCGGCAATCGTCACGCCGGGGCAGGTTACCGTAAGCAGCGCCCCCCTTCCGGCGGCATCGAGGACCGGCCGGCCGAAGCCAAGCAAAGTGATCGGTTTGTCGATGCGTAACCCGTACTCCGTATACGTGCCCGGTTTAACGGCGATCGTGTCGCCAGGAACAGCGACAGCGAGGGCGGCGCCGATAGTCTCAAATGTACTGGCAGGCTGCACGCGCAACACGGTGGCTTCTGAGGCACAGGCCCCAACCACCATAGCGGCACTAAACCACACTGTCGCGCAGGTAAAGACGTTCATCGGGAAACCTCAATCTCCCAGCTCTGCGCAACCAGCCTCTTGGTAATGTCCCAATCCACGATCCGACCGCCCTTCTGGGCTATGAGATCAACCGCGGCCGCCTGGGAACCAACAGCCACGAGCCCGATCCCCATGGGACTCTTCTGGCGATCTGTGGCGACTATCACTGCCTCGCCGACAGTCAAAAATGACCCCGGTTGATGGAAGTCGGTGACCCACAGGGAGTGAACATCAACGCCGGCAATTCGCTCTTCAACACTGGAGGCGGCGAGGCATTCAATCGAGTCGAACTTGAGCACCTTCCCCTTGGTCGTGACCAGTTCGGCGCCGAAGGCCTGGTCGGCGATGGTCATGTCGCAGTAGTCGCACAGGTCAGCGCCGTAGTGAATCTCTGCCGGGCCGGGACTCGAGCACCCGACTGCGACGAGCACGGCGGCGGAGATAAGAGTTGCCAGCGGGATACGCCTATAGTCCACGGAAACCTCCTTTTCGAGCGCGACGGAACTCGATAAACCAGACTGAAGCCGCACACAGGAAAGATCCTATAGCGACATAGCCGGCAATCCCCGGCAGAGAGATGGCTTTGAAATTGAGCAGTTTCTTGCTTCCAATGACCGGCGGCTGATAGCTCATTCCCGGAACCTTTATGATCGCATGTTCGGTGTCGAGATTGTGGCCGTAATCGTAACCCCAGAGGTAGAAGTCGACAAAGCCGGCCGCCGCGACCGCAACGAAAAGCACCAGCCAGGCAAACAGCAGACCTCTCTTTCCCACCAGTGCCACGACTATACCGAAGAGCATCAGACCCCGCATCACCCAGGGCATCACGCGCAGTTCGGGAATCGATTCGGGCTGAATCTTCTTCATGCCGATGTAGTGATTCAGGTTGTTGATCTTGTTCAGGTCACCCGGATGTTGCCCCTGTATCTGGTTGATCCAGATCTCCAGACCCAGTCCCTCCGGATACTGCGGGGCGTCGAGAGTGATTTCCCACAGCGGGAAGTAGTAGGTAAGAGACAACAGAAGGGCAACCGCAACAATCGCGAAACGGGAGGACATGCGCAGCGGATCCCCGGGGCGCCGAATCCGCTCCAGAGATTCCGTGGGAGTGGATGGCCCCGCTTTCGCGGAACCATCCGATTGCGGCTTGTTGCTCACAGACACCATACTTCCTTAGTTTGAAACCCTGATCCAGCCCTGCATCTCCTGATGCAGCGCGGAGCAGAAATCGGTGCAGTAGAACGGTATCACGCCGGCCATCCGGGGCTCCCACAGGAGCGTGCGCGTCTGGCCGGGCATCACGAGCAGTTCGGAAGTGGACGCGCCGTGAACGGCGAAGCCGTGCGGGACATCCCAATCCTGCTCGAGGTTGGTGACGTGGAAGTAGACCTTGTCACCGACCTTAACGCCCTCGATGTTATCCGGGGCGAAGTGAGTTCGGATAGTGCTGAGGTAAACATGAACGTCGCGGCCATCCCGCTCCACCCGGGCCTCGCCCTCGGCTTTGATGGCATGCGGATTGTGGTTCTCCTCGATGGCGTACCAGCGTTTGGAGTTCTCAACCAGGAGACTGGCAGGACAGGCCTGGGCGTAATGCGGCTCACCGATAGTCGGGAAATCCAGCAGCAGCTTCATCTTGTCGCCGGAGATATCGATGAGCTGCGCAGCATGGGTCAACTCGGGACCGGTCGGCAGGTAGCGGTCCTTGGTGATCTTGTTGAGCGCGACCACATACTTCCCGTACGGCTGTTTCGTGTCCCCGCCCGGGATCATGAGGTGGCCGATGCTGTAGTAAGTCGGAATGCGGTCAACCACCTCCCAGGTGCCGAGTTTCCACTTCACGATCTCCGAGGAAAGGAACATGGATGTGTAGGCATTCCCCTTTCCGTCGAACTCGGTATGCAAGGGCCCGAGCCCCGGTTCCTTCACCTCGCCGGCGATGACCGACTCGTACTTCACAATCGGGATTCCCTCGAACTCCCCGTCGAAGTCGTTATTCTGTACCGCCTGCTGGAATTTGCTGAAGGAGTGGACGGGGATGAGAGCGGCCAGTTTGCCGCTGGCGACAATGTACTCACCCGACGGATCGACATCGCAGCCATGCGGGGATTTGGGCGTCGGCAGATAGTAAACCAGGCCGGGATGTTCCCGGGCGTTAAGCATGATGACCTCTTTCATCACCTCGCTCTGACCGACATCGGCCGCATCCATATAATTGTGGTAGTAGTTGGCGGGCCACGTCTGGCCCTTCCCCTGAGCCACAAGCTCCTCGGCGAGTTTCCAGTTGACCGCGGCGATGAAGTCCTTGTCGTTTTGCGAAGCATTCACCTCAAGCTGGGTACTGGCCTGTTCCGTGTTATAGGAACTGAAGAACGACCAGCCGTGCGACGGACCTTTGCCGGCCCGGGAGAGGTCGTACGCGATACCCGGCACGAGAATCTGAAAAGCGAGATTCATGCGGCCGGTGGCCGAATCTACCTTGATATAGCTAATCGTCCCCTTGAAGTTCTCTTTAGCGGTGTTGATGGGAACGTCTTTCTGCGGTATGGGCACGCTGAAGCGGGTCGAGGCCACGACATATTCGGTGTTGGGGGTAACGTACGGAGAGCCATGGTTGCCGGCCGAATTCGGTATTTCAATGGTCTCGACCGTTTCGAATGTGGTCAGGTCGATACGGGCCAAGCGCGGCGTGTTGTTGCCGTTGATAAAGAGCCAGCGGCCATTGGTCTGGCCGTCGGATACCGAAAGTTGCGGGTGGTGCGCGTCATCCCAGGGGATGAAGCCGTGCGACGTCATGAGCAGCGGCTTGGTCTCCTCGGAATAGCCGTAGCCTTTCTCCGGATCCTGGCTGAAGACCGGTATTACCCGGAAGAGACGTCCCGAGGGCAAGCCGTAAACTGATACCTGCCCGCTGAAACCGCCGGACATGAAGGCGTAGAACTCGTCGTAGGTGCCCGGCGCGACATAGACCTTGGCGGCGGCGTCGCCAAACCCGCCGGCCTCCTGTTTGTCGGCACACCCGGGCGAAAGGGCAACCAGGATGAGAAAGCCGACTCCCAACGTGAACAGCAGCAATCGATTGGTTCGCATAATATTCCTCCTGTAGATGTCCGATCGTCCCGGTGTCAGTTACTGGCCTGTGGGGGAGGGGGTGGCACGCCAAAACCGGGCTGCTGTTCCACCGGAAGCGCCGGCTTGTCCGCTTCCGAGTGAAGGAAGTGCAGCAGATCCTCGGCGTTTTCGCGGGTGATCCCCTGAATAGTCATGAACTGCGCATACTGGGCAACCATCTTCTTGCCGTCGGGATGCAATTTCCCCATCTGCTCCGGATTGAGGATCTGGTTAAGGATGTAGGCGTTCGAACGACGTTTGGTGATATCGCGGAGCATCGGCCCGGTCTTCTTGTGATCGAGATAGTGGCACGTGGCGCACTTCTGAACGAAAATAGCCTGGCCAGATGTCGCCCGGTTCGGATCCGCCGAGGCAAGCACGACATCCTCGGTGACAGGCCCGATGCCGTGTTCGGTCTCCCAGCTGTTGAGATTGCCGGACGCCCAGCGGGCCTGGCGATCCGCATCGGTTTCGGGAGCGGAGGAGCAGCCGCCGATCGCCAGAAAGGCGGTTACGGCCAGAGCGGCTGCCGCGAACAGTACATGCGATTGTTTCATGAGTGGCGGTCCTTATATATGGGATTTACTATGATAACTTCACACCATGGTCGGGTCCGATTTGATTGCAGATTTCGGAGTATGTTATCTGAAATACGCAGACAAGGGAAGAGCCGACCGGTAATCATATCGAATCAGTTCCTCAATTCATGGGTTGCAAGTTCGCGAGCGAGCGAGGCCAGGGTGGTCTTCTCGAGCATGCGCTGGAGATCGAGCCGCCGTTTGGCCCAGGCATCGTGTAGCGGACACGGGGTTTGTTCGCCGCAGCCGGGGAGCCCGAGCGCGCAACTCGAAAAGAGCGACATGCCGTCAATCGCGGCAATGACATCGACAAGAGTGATACTTCGGGCTGGGCGGGCAAGACCGATACCGCCGTTGGGGCCGCGGAACGATTCCATGATGCCGGCTTCGGTCAGTTGCTGCAAAATCTTGGTCAGGAAGTGAAACGAGAGGCCCAGCTCTTCGGAGAGCTCGCGGATTGGCACGAACTTGCGGTCATCACGGATCTCTTTCGTGGCGACCAGAAGCGCCGCGCGTATGGCGTAAGTGCAACCCTTTGAGAACAGCATGTAATCGTTCCAGATTTAAGAGTCTTATATCTTATATACGGCAAGCCAGGGTTAAATGTCAAGTGCGATCCAGCAAAAAAAGTAACGAAACTCGCTCAATCCCGTCTCAATCAGGCCGCATCCCGCCCTAACACGCTGAAAACAAGGGGCTTGCATTGGACGATGCTTCACCCTGCCAACCTCTGCGCTACCGTCTCTGTGCCGCGTGAACTATGGAGAATAGCCAAACGATGCGACAACTACCTCGTCCTCGTGGCCCTGCGAAGGCGGATCGCCATTGGCGAGATAGAGGTTGAAGCGCACGCGAGCGTCGGAGGGCGCCGGGATATTCGCCCCGGTATACGTCCAGGTGTGAAGCAGCGTATTCGGCTCCGGCGCGTCGGCATGGCCGAGCCAACTCGTGAAGGTGATGTGATCGGAGCGCCACTCCATGGTAAAGCTGGTCTGTGCGCTATCGGGCATATCGTAGAACTCAATGTTGCCGGGAAGATACCACGGCTGCACCACGAATTGCGCATTATGTGGGTCGGCCAGGAACTGCGAAAACTCCATGTCGAATTCCTGTCCCGAGGTGTCAAAGAGGAAGCCGGCGAATATCGTGTTGTAATTCAGGTTGTCGACCCGGGAGTCAAGCCGGAAGGTATACGTCCCATATCCCAGCGCATGGTCGAGAACGATTTCGGCGCAGTACCACACGCCATTGCGGTAATCTATCCTCAGGTGAAGCCGGCCGTCCTGGTCGATCCGCACATTGGCGGTATCGTCGGAAAACGCATTCGGACCAGGTCCCGTCAGCTCTGCCTGTTTTACTCGCCAGCGGAAGTTGCTCCAATCAATGTATCGGTCAGGCGAACGCTCAGGGTACTCGTCCCAATCCACTACCCCCGCAGCCACCGCCGGGTGATCTTCCCGGATCGCGCCCGGGATATAATCTGAATCGACCAGCAACGCCGCGATCCGGGTCCATGGGTTGGTGAAATTGGACCAGCGGCCGCCGATTCGGATCACTGTGAACGGTTGGGCGGTGGTCGGTTGGACATACCAGCGGTCAGTCTTGGCCCAGAGCACCACCCGGTAGCCCGTGGGAAGAGAAACGTTTGCCGATCCGCGCACGGAATCGTCACCCGGCTCCAAGTCCTTTATCGCGATAAGCGGGGGGCATTCCCCCGGCGCTGCACCGCCGCGGAAGAGGAACTCTATCAGAAAGGTCAAATCGGATATGTTGAGGGCGACATCGCTATTGAGATCAGCCTCGGCCGGACAGACAAGATCCGGGCCGCCCTTGAACAGGTGGGCCACCAGGACGGTGACATCGGAAACGTTGATCTTTCCGTTATGATCAACATCTCCCGGCACCTGGCAGCAGCCGGCAGCAAAATCATTCATTGCCTTTAGCCGCTCCGCTGCGCTAATTACAGTGAGAACGAAGAGGGTGCCGGCGAGAATCAATGATCTCGCGGGAAACGACCTCCGCCGATATACTGAATCGTCTTTCACCACGGCACACTTTCTTCTGTTTCGCCAGGATTTCTATCAAGGTACTACGAAAACCGGCGGAGGGCAAGGCAGAGTGGAATCGATGAGTTCGGGTGTAATCCACAAGGCAGTAACATGAGAGCAGCCTTCTGCCTCCTGCTTCTTGTGCCGGCTGCCATGGGGATTCTGATTATCCCGGCATGTCATCGGGGCGAATCGGCCCACGGTCTCAGGGTGGATGAGTCAGCCATGAGCGAGTTCAGAGCCATAGTGGAATCAAGCGATACCCTGCCGCGCCAGGAGCCGTTTGCCCTTCGCTCATTCGAGCCGTTTCCGGGCGAGGCATGGGTGGGTGAGGCGGTGGCCTACGGCTGCTACCGGCGCGGTCAGGCCCCCGGACAAAACGGGCCGAGCGAAGCTCAGATTCTGGAGGACCTGCGACTCATCGCCGTTCACTGGAGACTGATTCGGCTCTACGGCGCCGACGACGACTCAAGGCGAATCCTCGAGGTGATCGAGCGGCACGATCTGCCCATCAAAGTGATGTTGGGAATCTGGCTGGAAACGGAGAACGGCCGGCCGGAGCGGCGGCAGGCTAATATTGATCAAGTGCTCCGTGGAATCGAACTGGCCAATCGCTATGCCGCCCGGGTTGCGGCGGTCAGCGTCGGCAACGAGACTCAGGTGTACTGGTCGGCTCACCGCATGGACCCGCGGCACCTGATCCGCTATATTCGTGCGATCAGGTCAGGAGTGTCCATACCGGTTACTACCGCCGACGACTTCAATTTCTGGAACAAGCCGGAGAGTCGGCCGGTGGCCGAAGAGATCGATTTTGTGGTGTCACACATACATCCTCTCTGGAATGGGAAGAGCCTCGAACAAGCCATCGGCTGGATGGACGAGGTCTGGCGCGAAGTGCAGGATAGGCACCCCGATCGGCTTATTGTCCTGGGCGAAACCGGCTGGGCCACCACCTACGACCCGAGCCAAACCGGTCCGGGCGAACAGGGAAGCCTGGTCAAAGGCGAGGTCGGGCTGGCCGGACAGGCGACCTTTCTCAGCCAATTGCACCGGTGGACGAAAGCGAATCAGGTCACGACCTTCCTCTTTGAGGCGTTCGATGAACCGTGGAAAGGGGGCGGAGAGAATTCATCGTCCGACCATATCGAAAAACACTGGGGGGTCTTCAACGAAGACCGGTCGCCCAAAGAATCGTTCCTCCAGTATCTGGCCGAACGCCGGCGGCCTGCCAACTGAACTCCTGTCGGGCCTCGCAGTGATTCGCCGACAGAGCACTTTCAACTTGACAATACCATCCAAATTTGGTACTTTGTTCGGAGAGAGAACAAAGTATGCCAGATCCTGTGCCGCCGTCGTACGATGTCTGTATTCTGTTTTCTGTTAAATAGTTACGGTGGCCGTTGGGCCTGATCGCAATCTGCGGGATAACGCAACGGAGGTCATCGTGAAGAGAAGTCAGCTACTGCCCCTGCCGGCCCTGGTCGGGCTGGTCTTGTCAATGGGACTACTTTCTGGTGCGTTATCCGGCACAGCATACGCCCAGACAGATCAGCTTGTGGTTGTCTCAGATCAGAACGGTGAGCGACTGCAGGTAAGCGGCGCCGACTTCATGGTCTTCGGCATGAACTGGGATTACATCCCGATCGGCCACAACTACGCGTACTCCCTTTGGACTCAGCCCGAAGACCTCATCAAGGCGGCGCTTGACCGGGAAATGTCGTTGCTGCAGGCGATGGGCGTCAACGTTATCCGCCACTACGCCGGCATTCCGCCCCGCTGGGTTGAGTACATCTATCGCACTTACGGCATCTACACCGTCATCAATCATCCGCTCGGTCGTTATGGGGTCACGATCGACGGCACCTATTTCCCGAGCACCGACTACTCCAACCCGCAGGCCCGCGCCCAGCTTCTGGGCGAGATGAAGGCTTTGGTCGAAGAATTCCGCGGCGTGCCGGGAATGTTGTTCTGGCTGCTGGGCAACGAGAACAACTACGGTCTGGAGTGGAAGTCGGCCGAGACTGAAGCGCTTCCCGAGGGAGAGCGGCAGGCGGCGAGGGCCCGGCACCTGTATTCGTTGTTCGGCGATGTCGTATCGATGCTGCACGAGCAGGATCCGGGCCGTCCGGTGGCAATGGCCAACGGCGACATCCAGTACCTCGAGATCATTGCAGAGGAAGTCAAGGGGCTGGACATTTTCGGAACCAACGTCTATCGCGGCATCTCCGCCCGCGATCTGTTTGACCGGGTGAAAGAGACCCTCGGCATTCCCGTCCTCTTCACCGAATTCGGGTCGGACGCATTCAACGCGCGGCTCATGCGCGAGGATCAGGAGATGCAGGCCCGATACCTGATCGGCCAGTGGGAAGAGATCTACGAGCAGTCATCGGGTAAAGGCCGCGCCGGCAATGCGATCGGCGGGTTCACGTTCCAGTTCTCCGACGGCTGGTGGAAGTACTTGCAGAACGCCAACCTCAGCGTGCACGACATCAACGCCTCCTGGCCCAACGGCGGGTATCGGGAGGACTATGAGGAGGGCGAAAACAACATGAATGAGGAGTGGTGGGGCATCTGCGCCAAGGGAATGCCCGACGCCAAAGGGTTGTACGACCTCTACCCGCGAGCCGCCTACTACGCCCTGCAGAACGCCTACAAACTCAACCCCTATGGCCCCACGACCGATCTGGAAACCATCCGGGCCCACTTCGCGAAAATCACTCCCGCCGGATCGGCCCTGACAGCGCGCAGCAACAGCGCCGCCTACGAGAGCGCACAGAACAGCCGCGTGCGGGTCAGCGGTTTTCGGGCGATGCTCGAAACGATCAGCACCGGGGGCCAGCGGGTGAGCACACCCAACACGGCCGACAACGGCTCTACGACCTACCCGTCGTTCCGTGGTTTCGACCACATGGAATCCTACTACGCCGAGTTTGAGGCCAAGCCCGCTCCGAATGTTCGCGGAACGCTCGCGCTGACCTACCTGGGGAATGTCGCGACCAATCCGATCGATGAAATCTTCTACGAGAACAGCGGACGGCCAACATCGGTCCTGACTGAAGACGGCGTGCTCGAGCTCGACGATATCGATCGGCTCAAAGTGTACCGAGCGCAGGTTTCCTGGGTCGGGCGATGGTTCAACGCCGATGCATTCTACAGATCGGGCCACTACCACTGGGGCTATGAAGGAGACTTCTTCGGGCTCTACCGGGAGGCGAACTACGGCCCCAATATCGACATCTACAACGGTGAGGCCCCATCCGGTGTGGAAGTCGCCGGCAAGAAATCCTTCCGGGGACTGAAACTTGCTATCGGTCCTGAACTCTGGTGGGGCGCTAATCCAGCCCTCCTTGTAAAGTACCAACGGCAGATCGGCTCCATTACCGCGACCGGCGTCTATCAGGAAGATCTCGAACAGGCCGTGTCGGCGACCAGTTCCGTTGCCGTCCCGCTGCCCAAGACGCGCAAGGCGACTCTGGCCTTGGCCACCACCTATGGTCCGTTCAATGTCGAACTTGGCGGTATCTGGTCGGGCAGCAGCAAAATCGATGACCACTTCCAGGCGGTGGAGGAACACGGCGGCTCCTACCTGCTATTCGATGACAGCGTCCGATCGACCGATGTGTTCGGCGCCAAGTTCAAAGTGATGACCTCCCGGGGGCGTTGGAACTGGTATGCCCAGGGCGCCGCGATGGGAATCGTGGCTGACGGCGGGCCGACTGCCGTACAAACTTTCACCGGGTGGCGTCTCAAGGACTCCGGCAAGGGCAACCAGGTTAATTTCCTGACCGGTTTCACCTATCGATTCGGCAACAACGTGATTGCGCCGAACTTCCTCTACCAGAAGCCGATCGAGGGGCCGATACCGGCCGATGTCCCTCCGCCCGGCCGGCCGCGGAATGTCCTCGATGATCCGTTTGCCGTGCGCGAGAATCGTGAAATGGTCGGGGTCGAACTGCTGTTCACCTATGACCCAACCCCGGCCACATGGATGTACAACTGGGATTCGGATGTGCACGAGGATGCCGCTCTGGCGTTTGACATCGGCTACGTCTTCCGTCACCTGCCGACCACGCAGGATGCGGCGATCGGTATCCTCGAGGACGGCAGCACGCCGTTTGCGTTCCCCGGGGCGACCCCGCCGCGCGACCTGCACGAAGTACATGCCCGCATCGTTTCAAAACCGAGGCCCGGCTTCGGCCTGATCGCCAATCTCTACGGCGGTACGGCCGAGCCGACCGGCGACGATCCGCGGCTGGTGAAACGAGTCGGCGGCGATGTGCGGGTGGTCAGGAACACGTTGAAGCTCATCACGGCTCTCAAGGTCAACGATTTCGGACCCTATGACTACCACCGCGATTTCAACCTGACCTTCCCCCTGCAACTCATTGGCGACCTGTCGGCTTCACTGGATATGCCGGATTGGTTCGAGGTGCCCTCGACGCGCATGGGAATCAGGGCGACCTGGCGTTCGCTCGATCACAATTCCCCGCGCTACAGCCCCCGGATGATCCCGGGGTCGACCGGAGATCTGATCCCGGACAGCGACAACCCTGATCTGCCCCATGGGAACGAATGGGAAATCCGGACTTACCTGCAGTTAAACGTCAGCATGTAACCTGACCCGACCGATAACCAGAGCAACGACTGGCAAACGCTATGACCAATATGATTGAAGTGACGTCACCCATACCTGAACGTGTACGGCAAGTGCTGAGCGCCATGACTCTGCCCGAGAAGATCGGCCAGCTCAGCCTGCTGCCGGGCGGCGGGCCGGGCGCCGACGAAGAGATGCTCTGCGCCATTCGCGAGGGGCGCGTCGGCGGCCTTCTCAACGAAGTCGATGCCGACACCATCCGAAAACTGCAGCAGGTAGCGGTTGAGGAGAGCCGTCTGGGCATTCCGCTGCTCTTCGGCCGTGATGTCGTCCACGGCTTCAAAACCGTGTTCCCCATCCCGCTCGGAATGGCGGCCTGCTGGAGCCGTGATTTGGTAAGGCGATGTTCCCGGTTCTCCGCACTTGAGGCGGCCGCTTCCGGAATCAACTGGACCTATGCGCCGATGCTGGATATCGGGCGCGATCCGCGCTGGGGACGGGTGGCTGAATCGTTCGGCGAGGATCCCTACCTGATTTCGGAGCTCGGTCGAGAAATGGTGATCGGGTTTCAAGGCAACGATCTCTCTCGCCCGGAAAATATCGCCGCGTGCGCCAAACACTTCGTTGGCTACGGCGCCAGCGAATCCGGAAGAGACTACAATACGACCAACATCCCGATGAACGAGCTGTTCAACGTGCACCTGCGGCCGTTCCGCGCCGCCATAGCAGCGGGAGTGGCGTCGGTGATGACCTCATTCAGCGATTTCGACGGCGTTCCCGTGAGTGCCAACCGCGTCCTCCTCCAGGAGATCCTTCGCGAGACGCTCGAGTTTGAGGGGATGGTCGTCAGCGACTGGGAGTCCGTCAGCCAGCTCCGCGTCCACGGCCTTACCGGCTCCGACAAGGAGTCGGCGTACGAGGCCGCTGCGGCCGGTGTCGATATGGAGATGACCAGTCGAACCTACCAGGACCACCTCGAGGCTCTAATTGCGGAAAAGCGTATCAGTCTCGATCAGCTCGACCGGATGGTGGCGAATGTTCTGACGATTAAGGCACGCCTGGGATTGTTCGATCGCCAGTCTGTGTCGCCTGAGCAAATCGCGGTACCGCCGCTTGCCGACTTCCTGCACCTCGCCCATGAAGCGGCGGTCATGAGCATCGTGCTGCTGAAAAACCGTGAGGGAGCTCTGCCGGTCGATGTAAGCCGGCTGAAGTCGTTGGCGGTCATCGGTCCGCTGGCGGATGAAGCGTACGAACAGCTCGGAACCTGGGTGTTTGACGGAGACCCGGCGCGAAGTCAGACGCCCCTGCAGGCGTTTCGGGAACGATTGGGCGGATCGATCGAGATCGGTTATGCCCGCGGCCTGGAAACGACCCGCAGTACGGGTCGCGACGGTTTCGCCGAAGCCGTTCACCTGGCCAACCGGTCCGACATGGTCGTTCTATTCCTCGGTGAAGAATCGATTCTCACCGGCGAAGCCCACTGTCGCGCGAGTGTCCGCCTGCCCGGAGCGCAGGAGGCGCTGCTGGACGAACTGGCCCAAACAGGCAAACCGATCGTGGCCGTGGTTATGGCCGGACGCCCCCTGATCATGCGCCCGCTGCTCGACCGGGCCGATGCCATTCTGTTCGGCTGGCATCCAGGCACCATGGCCGGACCGGCCGTGGTTGACCTGATCACCGGGCGCGCCGTTCCGACCGGCAAACTGCCCATATCGTTTCCCCGGATGACCGGACAGATTCCCGTCTACTGCGCTCACAAGAACACCGGTCGCCCGGCCACCTTTGACAGCCACGTGCACATAGACGACATCGAACCCGGAGCGTTCCAGACCTCGGTGGGAAACACGTCATTCCATTTTGATGCCGGCTACACGCCCGAGTTCCCGCTCGGTTTCGGACTTTCCTACACCTGCTTTGCATATTCGAACATCCGGCTCAGCTCCGGGCAGCTGCGCCCCGGTGAATCTCTGCGCATCTCGGCGGACCTGACCAATCAGGGGGAAGTGAAAGCCGAAGAGGTGGTGCAATTGTACGTCCGTGACCTCGTTGGGTCTGTCACCCGTCCGGTCAAGGAGCTGTGCGGATTCCAGCGCGTGGCGCTGGAGCCGGGCGAGACCAGAACCGTCTGGTTCTCACTGGCGGCGCATGATCTGGCGTTCTACGGCCGTGACCTTCAACTGGTAGCGGAAGCGGGAATGTTCCACGTCTGGATCGGCGGCTGTTCCGACACGCAACTCCGGGCCGAGTTTGAGCTTCTCGAACGCTGAACGGGGGTATCGCTACCCCCGCCTCGATCTCCACTCAGCAATAAATCTCGTATCAGGAAACGGCATTCGCGCCGTTCGCCTTGCCGCGGCGCGTCTCCAGCGTCATGCGGACTTCACGCGCCTTCTCCTCGGTGATAGGGAATTTGTATACTGCCCAAATCGCGATCGCGGACGCTACCACCGGGATGAAGGCGTCGAACAGCCGCATGTAGGTGATCGTATCAGCCGTCTGGTTGCCGCCAAGCTCGACAGCGAAGCCGGTCGCGTTCAGCAGGTAGCCGCCGCCGGCCAGCGCCGCCGACATGCCGAGTTTGACCACCCACCAGAAGATCGATCCAAACATCCCCTCGCGCCGCTCGTGCGTCTTTAATTCGTCGACATCCACGACATCAGCCATCATCGACGGCATCAGGGTGAACAGCCCACCCAGGCCGAATGCCAGCAGAGGCGACGGCACCACGACCAGCCACGGATGGGCCGGATTGTAGCAGATCCACTTGAGCGCATAACCAACCATAGAGAGGCCCGTCGAGACAAAGAACGCCCGGCGCTTGCCAATCCTGGTGCCGAGCCAGGTCACGATTGGTATCACCACAAAGGTTGAGACGGCGCCGACTGTTCCCGACCAGCCCGCCCACTCCGCTCCAAGCGTCTGATCGCCGCCAGTCACATAGTAGATGATCACGTAGGATTGAAAAGACGAGATCAGGATGAATCCGTTAAACACCAGGAAGGTAGCAGCGCAGAGTTTCAGAAACGGCCCGGACTTCACGGTTTCTGCAAATCCCTTGAAGAATTCGGCGATGTTCTTCCCGAAAGCGGCCAGGCGCCCGACCCTTGGGCGGTTCCTTTCTTCTTCGGTCAACTCTCTCTGGGCGATTTTCTGCATACGCTCTTTGAGAAAGATGCCCGGAAGGATACCGACACCGGCGACAACGACGGCGATGATGATCGCCAGACCGGCGGCGCCCGATACCTGGTCCTTGAAGAACCCCTGGAAAGTCATGATCCACAAGAACCACGGCGAAACAACATAGGCCAGCTGACTGAGAAAGTTCTGGGTGCCCATGAGGCGCGTCCGCTCGTGGTAGTCCGGGGTCAATTCATAGCCGAGTGCTACCCAGGGAGTGGCAAAAACGGTATAGGCCATGTAAAAGATGATCAGGCCGACGAGAAACCAGAGAAAGTAGAAACTCTCGCTCGCGCCGCGCGGCAGCTGCCACAGAAGCGCGAACGTGAGACCGGACGCGATCGCACCGGCAAAAATGTACGGCCGTCGTCGACCCCATCGGGACTTCGTGTGATCCGATATGTAACCCATCATCGGGTCGGTGAGAGCGTCAGTCAGCCGCGGTATGGCGCTGACCAGGCCGACCAGCGCCGGGTTCATGCCGAGGCCGAGGTTGAGTACGATCATCATGCCGCCGGACGCTGCTGCCAGCAGGTTGTTGATCAGACCGCCGAGGCCGTAAATCAGGCGTTGCCCGAACGAGATCCGGTCCTCGGGCGCTGTAGCGTAGGATGATGGCTTGTTCACTTAATCTCCCTGTAGACGCGGACCCAGTCGATCAGCATAGTTTGCGGGAAGGTCGTCTGGTCATTGGGCGGACCGACCCAGTTCCCGCCGACAGCTACGTTGAGAATGATATAGAACGGGTTGTTGAAGACCCAATCACCGGAAATATCCTGCGGCCTGACCACGAGGAAAAGCTGATCGTCCACATACCACTCGATGGAATAATCGCTCCACTCAACCGCGAATAGATGGAAGCCTTCGTTGAACCGCCCATCGGTGAGAGCGTAACGACGCGTCACGGCGCTGCCGCCAAAATAGCCCGGCCCGTGCAGACTGCCGTGCGTGACCGCCGGTTCTTGCCCCCGGTATTCCATGATATCGACCTCGCCGCACTGGGGCCATCCCACCGTGCCGATGTTGGCCCCGAGCAGCCAAAAGGCGGGCCAGATTCCCTGCCCGATCGGCAGCAGGATACGGGCTTCAATGCGGCCATAAATCGGTTCGAATTTGTCGCGCGTGACGATGCGCGCCGAGGTGTAAGCCTGATCCTCGTATGACTCCTGGCGGGCCGTGATCGCCAGCCGCCCCTGCCCATCGAGCGAGACGTTCTGCGCCCGGTCGGTATCGTACTCAAGCTGGGCGTTTCCCCAGTCGGTACCGATATCATAGCCCCATTTGGTGGAATCGGGCCGTTCACCGGCCGCGCCGTCAAATTCATCGGACCAGGCCAGTTCCCAACGTCGTTCGGAAGAAGCCGGGTTGTCGCTGCAGCCAGTGATAAGCACAAGTGGTATGGCCATAGCCAGGGTTTGCAGAAGTCTCAATATACTGTCTATCATTTTGCCTCGGCTCAGTGGTGCTACAGGTCCGGATTGGACAACACCGCCTCGAGCGCCAGCGTAGCCGCTCCGATAGCGATAGCCCGGGATCCGAGTTCGCTCATTCTGATGTCCGCGACGGCTGAGGTCACCAGTGTCGCCGGCGCCACTTTATCACGCAGTGAATTCAGGATAGTGTCGCCGACTGCCACCAGGTCGCCGCCGAGCACGACAAGCTGCGGATTCATGAGATTGAACCAGCCGGCGATCGCTATTGCGAGGTACTCGGCCACCTCCTCAACCAGTCTGATCGCGAGCGTATCGCCGGCGTGCGCCGCGACGCCGATTTCCATCAGCTCGACATCACGGCCGAGCAAGGGACTCTTGCGGTACTTGCCCGACAGTCGGGCGATGCGCGTGGTCAGGGCCGGACCGCTGACGAACGTCGCCAGGCAGCCG